>NZ_JACHHD010000010.1 GCF_014202635.1 Faecalicoccus acidiformans | reverse complement strand
TATCAAGAGCGATGAGATTTTCGAGACCCCCACTTAAATTTAAAGCGATACAAGAAAAACACCCCAACCAATTTAAAGGCTAGGGTGTACCCCAACATAATTTAATATATCTTTTTTATTCAGACCACAAAACAAGTATGCATTTTTTAGACTCTTAGGATGAAATTCAAAATGCTTCAGACAGCCATTGTGAAAATCAATAGATTTTTCTTGTGAAACAATGCAGACTCTATTTCTTTGGATCGAGTCTTTGTATATTTGTTTAGCTTTTTAGAAACAATTCTCGCACTGTATCTGGATATATCGTACAAATTACGGCCAGGATTCATGGAGTTAAAATTCGGAAAGGGCTTGATTCATAGGAAATAGTTTTTTATAATTTGGAATGTCCAAACAATACAGATCTTCGGACTGTAATTGTTATGAAGGACGGAGTTTTTAGATTTTACATCGTATCAGAACGAACGAGAGTAAGGAGGAAAATTGAATATGTCTAAAACATCCCGGCAGATTAAGAATCTGACGATGCTAGCCTTGTTTCTGGCTATAGAAGTCGTGCTTTTGGTCACGCCTTTGGGGTATCTTCGAATTGGTGTGTTAAGTGCCACTTTACTGCATGTGCCTGTGATTGTATGTGCGTGTACAATGGGGACAAAATATGGCGCTGTCATGGGGCTTGTATTTGGGATTACTTCCGTAATCAATGCGACCATGGCACCGACTGTCACAAGTTTTGCCTTTAGTCCTTTTGTGACTGTGGGAGGATTTAATGGCGGCTACCAGTCTCTGATTGTGGCAATCGTTCCTCGGGTCCTTCTTGGGGTGATTGCGGGTAGTCTATACCGGTATTGTCGCCAGAAAGATATTTCGATAGGAATCAGTGCCGGTTGTTCCGCTTTTGTGAGCACGGTGATTCATGTTATAGGGGTTTTAGGCTTGATTTTATTGTTTTATGCGGCCCCTTATGCGCAAGCGATCGGAGTGGCGCAATCGGCCTTAATGACAGCTATGGGAACAGTGATCTTGACCAACTCGATTCCGGAGATTCTCGTGGCGGTGATTGTCAATATAGCGTTGACCAAGGCGCTTTCTTCAAAAAAATAAATCATGTTGAACAGTATCTTTCTTTTACGAAGGATACTTTTTCATTTTTTAAGACCATGATAAAATAAGCAAGGTGAAAAATATGACTATTCTATCTACATTAAATGATAAACAACGTGAAGCTGCCAGTATCACAGATTCTCATGTGCGTATTATCGCTGGTGCCGGCAGCGGCAAAACGAGAGTGTTGATGGCTCGCATTGTATACCTGATCCAGGAGTGTGGGGTCTATCCGAATCGTATCATGGCGATAACATTTACCAACAAGGCAACTAATGAAATGAAGGAAAGATTGACGGCCTCTTTGGGAAAAGAAGCATTGGCAGTTCGTATCAGTACTATCCACTCTCTTTGTGTAAGAATCTTACGCGAAGATGCCCGATCGATTGGATATCCGACTTCTTTTACGATTTTAGACACAGATGATCAAAAACAGCTTCTGCGACCGATATACAAAGAATTGGATCTTGACAGCAAGGAATTCAATATGTCACATGTTCTGGGCATGATTTCAGGCTACAAGAGTGAAAAGCTATCGCCCAAACAAGCCATGGATTATGCCATGACAGATCAGCAGGAAACAATCGTAAAAATCTATTCTCAATATGAAAAGAAACGTTTGGAAATCAAAGCTATGGATTTTGATGATCTTTTGATTGAAGCATTGCGCCTTTTAGAAACGGATCCTAAAGTCAAAGAGAAATGGCAGAATCGCCTGGATTATATCCATGTGGATGAGTTTCAAGATGTTGACCCGATCCAATATGCGATTGTTCGTCATCTGGTGGGGCCGCACGCTTTCCTGTGTGTCGTAGGGGATCCAGACCAGACAATTTATACATGGAGAGGGGCTAGCGTGGACATTATTTTACATTTTGATCGGGATTTTCAACCATGCAAGAGCGTGATCTTAAATCAAAACTATCGTTCCACTAAACCTATTCTTGATGCCAGCAATGCTTTGATTCAAAACAATAGGGACCGGATCAAAAAAGATCTCTTTACCGAGATCCCAGGCAATGACAAGATCATCCTTCATATTGCGACGGAAGACAGTGACGAGCCTGTTTATATCGCTCGTAAGATCCATGAGCGTCATCAACAAGGAATTGCTTATAAAGACATGGCGGTTTTATATCGCTCAAATTATTCATCAAGGGCATTTGAACGAGTATTCAAATCTGTTCGAATCCCTTATAAGATCTATGGTGGTATTCGTTTCTATGAACGTCAAGAAATCAAAGATGCACTGGCATATTTAAAACTGTGTACATTTCCTGAACCAGAAGACCCTAAACAGCTTTCATTTGATTTAGCGATTTTACGCATCATCAATCAGCCGCGCCGTGGAATTGGACAAAAGACTATAGAAAAGTTAAGAGATCAGGCCCAGTCACTGGGCGTTAATCTTTTAACGGTTTTAAAAGATCCTCAAGACTTGTCGAGCGGCTTAAAGAAAAAATGTCAAGATTTCTATGCGCTTATTTATGATTTACAACAGCATAGAGATACCTTATCTCTGGAAGACTTTTTAGAGTATGTTATCGAAAAAAGCGGCTATCGTCAGATGTTAGAGGAGAATCACGAAACAGAGCGATTAGACAATTTAAAGGAATTGAAAAGCGATATTGCCCAAAGCTTGAAAGAAGACCCTGCGATGACTTTGGAAAGCTATCTGCAAGAAGTTTCTTTATTTACTTCCAAAGCCAGTGATGAAGCTTTGGATTGTGTTTCTTTCATGACTGTTCACGCCAGTAAAGGCCTCGAATTTGATACGGTCTTCATTGTGAACTTTAATGAGGGGATTTTCCCAAGTTCCCGTTCTTTGAATGAAGGGGGCAATAAAGCACTGGAAGAGGAGCGCCGGCTTTGTTATGTTGCGATGACTCGCGCAAAATCGCATCTGACAATTTCCTGGAACACAGGTTTTAGTTATATGTTAGATACTTTTAAAACAAAGAGTCGGTTTATGATGGAAATCCCTGCCGAAGAATGCTTTATGGAAGGACAAAAGAACCATGAGAAGAAAGAGGAAAGACAGATTCAATCCATTGGTATTCCATCGCGAAAGAAAAAAGTAGAATTTAAAGTGAAAGATCGTGTCGAACATAAGGTTTTTGGGCCTGGCATCGTCCTCAAGATCGAACGTGAAGTTGCGACAATTGCATTTAAACATCCTTACGGAATCAAACAGCTAAATGCGACGCATCCTTCCCTGAAAAAGAGTAAATCTTAAAACATGATATAATAAACAAAAGGTGATAGACATGAATGAAGTAAAGCGGATAGAAGAATTACGTAAGCTCTTAGAGCAATATGCCATCGAGTACTATGTCAAGGATGCCCCTTCTGTCTCTGATCAGGAATACGATCGGCTGATGCAGGAGCTGATCGCTTTGGAAAACAAACATCCGGAGATGAAAGATCCCAACTCTCCAAGCCAACGAATTATTGGAGCTGTGCTGGAGGGATTTGAAAAAGTCTCTCATGCGAGTCAGATGTTATCTTTGGGAAACGTTTTCAATCGGGAAGAGATTCAAGACTTTGTTCTCCGAATCCAGGAAAGTGTATCGAATCCAGAATTTGTTGTTGAATGCAAATACGATGGCTTGGCAATGGCTCTCTTGTATGAAGATGGACGTTTTGTGCGTGCCGTTACAAGAGGGGATGGCTTTGTTGGAGAAGATGTTTCAAACAATATCCGTACAATAGGTTCTATTCCTATGTATATTGATCAGCTTGACCCGGTGGAAGTTCGCGGCGAAGTTTACATGCCTAAGAAGAGCTTTGAAGAACTCAATCAGAAACAGGCAGAACAAGGCAAACCGCTATTTGCAAATCCTCGAAATGCAGCGGCGGGATCTATTCGTCAATTAGACTCCTCGATTTGTGCCCAACGCAAACTGGATGCTTATTGGTATTATTTTCAAAATGCTTCCGATTTCGGTATTCAAACGCAAGAAGAAGCTTTGGAGGCCATGGAGAAGCTGCATTTTCGTGTGAATCCTATGCGTAAAGTGTGTCGGACGACCGAACAAATCTGGGATTTTATTCAAGAAATTCAAAAAATAAGAAATACTTTACCTTATGAGATCGATGGGATGGTAATCAAACTGAATTCTTTAGCTGATCAACAAGCTTTAGGATCTACCGCCAAGGCCCCTCGTTATGCGACCGCTTATAAATTTCCAGCAGAAGAAGTGCAGACAAGATTGAAAGATATTACGATCACGGTAGGACGAACTGGGAAAATCACTCCCAATGCGGTTTTAGAACCTGTCCGTGTAGCCGGTACGACTGTCAGCGCTGCTTCTTTGCATAACGAAGATATGATTGCGGTCAAAGATCTTCGCATTGGAGATATCGTAATCGTACGCAAGGCTGGTGAAATTATTCCGGAAGTGGTTTCCAGTGTGCCTTCCCGTCGAGATGGTTCTCAACGACCTTATCATTTCCCACAGAGTTGTCCAGTATGTGGGTCTCATCTCATTCGTCTAGAGGGAGAAGCCAGTCATTATTGTGTCAACCAAGATTGTCCGGCACGAGTTGTAGAGAGTATGATCCATTTCGCATCTCGAGACGCGATGGATATTGATTCTTTGGGCGATAAGAAGATAGAGCAACTTCATGATTTCGGATTTTTGAATTCCATTGAAGATATCTATTATTTAAAGAGGCATCGCCAGGAACTTCTTGAAAAAAGAGGATATCAAAAAAAATCGGTTGATCATATGCTTGAAACTATTGAAGACAGCAAAAAACAGCCATTGGGTGTTTTATTGTTTGGATTGGGAATTCGGCAAGTAGGAAAAAAAGCCGCCATGATTCTTGCCAAACATTTTGGAAATATGGACGCGTTGATTCAGGCTTCTCAAGAAGAACTGGTCGCAATCAATGATATTGGCGAGATCACGGCCCAAAGTATCCTGGCATTTTTTAAAGAGGAGAAGAATTTACATTTGATCCAGGTGTTAAAAGAACAAGGCTTGAATATGATCCAAGAGAAAGAAGAAATTCGAGAATCTCGATTCACAAATAAAACGGTTGTACTGACCGGTACGCTAGAATCTTATACTCGTTCTGAAGCGAAAAAGATACTGGAAGCGTTTGGTGCCAATGTTGCCGGATCCGTCTCAAAAAGGACAGATTTGGTGATCTATGGGACGGCGGCTGGCTCTAAGTTGGAGAAAGCACGAAATTTAGGGGTTGATTTAATGAGCGAAGAAGAATTTGTTCAGGAGGTGTCACATGCGCAAAACAATTAGTTTGTTTATCCTCATAATGTTGTTTGTTTGCACGGCATGTAGTTCTACAACGAATACCAATCAATCCAATGCCTTAAATTCCGGGGAATATTCTGCGATCTTGCCTTATGAATCCAGTGATTCTCGTATTAAACACGCGTCTTTAATCAGTGATACGGATGCTCGGATACGGATGGAAGAAGGGCTGATGGAGCTTTCGAAAGATTATTTTTCACCGAATGAGGTGGCATATAAAACACAAGTTTTTCTGACTTATGACGAACTGGATGCGACAGACGGATCTCGAGGATTGTTGGGTACCAATCGAGATGATAATCCAAACGGATTGAATCCTAGTCCAGATGAGGGCTTTGATACGGGAAACGGAACTGTGACAGGAGCCGTTGTTCTTGTCGACTTATATGAGTTGGACTGGTATGCTGATGACAACCTGCAAGGGATATCCATTGCGATGGCAGTCAATGATGAAATTACAGATGAAGATGGAAATCTTGTGGAAATCACTCAAGAGAGGATGCAAAACTATTTAGAAGTAACGGCTGGACATCTGGTCAGTTATATGCGAGAACGATTTAACGAGATTTCATCGAATGTACCCATTTATATCGCTTGTTTTTCCTTGGGCAGTTCCGAAGATTCTTTAGGATCCTATATGTATCAAGGATACTTTGACGGATCTCAAGGAGAATACTCAACATTAGATCTGACTTGGCTGAATGTCCCGAGTACAACCTTTACGGAAGAACAAGAAAGTGTTGCGAGCCAATTCACGGAGTATCAGCAGACGATGAGTACGATTTTAGTGGATTACTCTTATGTCGTAGGACAAGCTCGTATCCAAGAGGACCAGGTCAATGAATTGAAGATAACGATTACTTGCCATGGAAAGAGTGCGAGTGAATTGCTGGCAATCGTCCAAGCGGCTCGAGATGAGCTTTCTGTTTTTTCTAGTACAGAGTGCGAATATATTGTCGAGGTCTTAAGCGATGATGGTACTTATGCATTGATTTCACGACCGGTTTCTTCTACGGAATCCACGGTTTTAGTCCGTTAAGGAGGATATGTATGGATCGATCGTTGATTTTATCTTTATCGGAGGATCTTCATTTTTCACTCACAGAAGAAGAGATCCAAGATATTCAAAAGGATTTTGCCTGGGTGCAATCGATCCAGGATCAATTTACGCAAATTGATGTTTCTAATGTTGAACCAATGACTTCCTGTGTGGAATTCTTTGAACAGGATTTGCGTCTGGATCGAGCAAATCCTTGCCTTGGAAAAGAACAAGTTTTACAAAACTCAAAAAAAATTAAAGAAGATAAAATCTTAGTCAATCAGGTGGTGAGATCTTCATGCGATTTAAAGACTCGATAGACTTTCAAGAGTTGACCCGAAAATGGCATACTGCGGATGAAAAGATCCATGCAGTGGCTTCCTGGTGTGATTGGAAAGAAGATTCGTCATTTTATGTTGCGGTCAAAGACAACATCTCTGTTGCCGGGACCTTGATGCAGGCGGGTTCGCATATTTTAGAAGGATATCGTCCTGTTTATGATGCCACTGTCATTAGCCAGCTGCGAAAGCATGGAGCGTCGGTTTTTTGTAAATCGAAGATGGATGAGCTGGGGATGGGAGATACTGGTTTGAATACTGGAGGTACACCTATTTTAAATCCTTATGATCTTTCTCGTATTACGGGAGGCAGCAGCGGAGGCAGTGCAGCGCTGGTTGCCAATGGATGTTGTCCGTTAGCAATCGGAACGGATACAGGAGACAGTATTCGTCAACCGGCTAGCTACACCGGGACGATAGGAGTCAAGCCTACCTATGGGAGGATTTCTCGCTATGGTGTATTACCCTATGCCAATTCAATGGATACGGTAGGTTTCTTTACAACATGTATAGAAGATGCTGCCTATGCATTGGAGATTTTAGAAGGAAGAGATCCAAAAGACATGACATCTTCGGCTATGTTGCCTGGTCACTATAAGAGATCCTTGGATTCTAACTTAGCTGGAAAAAAGATTGGGATCTTTCGCAGTGTAATGGATACGATAAAAAATCCTGTTTTTCAAAAAAGCTTTGAAGATCTGATCCATCATTTGGAGAAAAAGGGTGCTCATCTGATTTGGGTGGATCTGGACTCGAAATGGTTGGATCTGGTTGATCCGGTTTATAAAACGATTGCGAATGCAGAAGCGTGTTCGAATCACGCCTGTCTTGATGGTCTGCGGTATGGTTTGCAGCCGATTGAGAATACCGTAGAAGAATCTATTAAACATGCCCGAACTACTGGATTTTCTTCTTTGGTAAAGAAAAGATTTATTTACGGAGCATATTCTCTTTATGAGGAAAATCAGAAAGATCTTTTTGAAAAAGCTCAAAGAATTCGTCGTCAAATTGTGCAAGAGTATCGGGCCGCATTAGAAGATCTGGATGTTTTATTGGCGCTGAGCACGCCTGATATTGCTCCTGAAATCGCTGAAATGGACCGCTCAGGGATGCAGATCGAATCCATTTCGATTTCTCATTTGAAATTGGACAACTTAGCAGGGACTCCAAGTCTTTCTTTACCACTGGGGTTTAAACAAGGATGTCCCTTTGGACTATGTGTTCGATCAGATCGTTTTCAAGAACAGAAAATGTTTGATATCGCAAAAGCTATTGAAGAATATACAGGATTTGCCGGTTTATGTGTGGAGGCTATATGATGGATCTTTATTTACATATTGGTCTGGAGATCCATTGTGAATTGAAAACGAATACAAAGATGTTTTCCTCCAGCCCGATCGATTATCAGGCGAGCCCAAATACTTTAGTCCAGCCTTTTGACGTGGCTTTTCCGGGAACACTTCCCACAATCAACCAAAGAGCGGTGGAATTGGCGTTGAGAGCTTGTGATGTTTTAAACTGCACGATTGATTCCAATCTTCGGTTTGACAGAAAACATTATTTCTATCCCGACCTTCCCAAAGGATACCAAATCACTCAAGCTTTTCATCCTCTTGGAAAGGACGGCTTCTTAACGATCAATAGTCAGAAGATCTTGATTGAAAGAGTGCATCTGGAAGAAGATACCGCCAAACTGGTCCATAGAGATGGATATACTTCAATTGACTTTAATCGCTGCGGAATTCCTTTGATTGAAATCGTAACGCGACCAGTGATTACCTCTGTGGAGGATGCTTGTGCTTTTATGGCTGAAATCTTACGCTTGGTCACCTATTTAGAGATCAGTGAAGGAAAAATGGAAAAAGGACAAGTTCGCTGCGATGTTAATCTCTCTTTGAGTGAAAATCCATCGGACTTAGGAACAAAAGTAGAAATCAAGAATCTGAATTCGATATCGCACATGCGAGCAGCACTTTGTTATGAAGTGGATCGGCAAAAAGAACGGATAGCACATCAACATTCGATCGAATCTCAAACTCGCCGATATGATGAAAAAGAAAAAAAGACCGTCTTTTTGCGAGCCAAAAATCGAAAAGTTGATTATCGCTACATGCCAGATCCCAATTTGCCTTGTGTTCGACTGTCAAGAGAATGGATCCAGGAAGTTCTTTCAAAAAGACCTCGGACGTATCAAGAACGGTTTCAACAGTTAACGGACAAGCATCGATTATCCAATCGACTGGCATATGATCTTCTCAAACAAAAAGAGATCAATGATCTGTATTTTGAAATTGTGAAATATACACGACATTTTTCGGTTGCGGCAAATCTATTGTGTGCGGATATTCGAACTTGGTTAAAGAACCATTCTGGACCGATATTGGTCAAACCGGAAGATATTGCTTTTTTAATCAATGAGATCGATCTGACGATTCCTTATGCGAAAGCACGCGGAATTTTGAAAGCCGGATTGGAAGGAAAATCGATTCAAAAGGAGTGGAAAGCATATCAAAATCTTCAGCTTTCTTCTCAGGATATGGATCGACTGATCCAGCAGACCCTTGCACAAAATCCTAAAAGCGTGCATGATTATTTACAAGGAAAAGATCGGGCATTAGCCTATCTTGTAGGACAGTGCATGCGATTATCAAAAGGGAATGTTGACCCGCAAAGGGCAAAGGATCTTTTGAGAAGGGGTATCCGTAATTTAGAAAGGAGTACCATGGATGAAGAAGAATAAAAAAAGAAATATTGGTAGTTGGATCTTAATGATCTTGGTTGTATTGATTGTTCTGGCTTTTTTGGGATTCTTTTTTTACCGATTCTATATGGATCCTGTTTATCGAATGAATTCTTTTGAAGGAGTAGAAGGTTGGCTTCACTCTATGTACGGAGAATTTCTGGTCACGATTCTTGTATTCTTGATTTTGATGTTGATAGGATTTCGAATCTTACAGCATCATAAGGGCGAAAAAAAATCAATACGGTTTTTAGGAACTTTAGTGTTTTTGATTCCTTCTTTAATCCTTGGATTCTTCCTTTTAAAAGAACCTTTATCCGATCTTCCGTATTTGTCCAATCCTCAGACCGTTCTATTGCGTGAGATCAAATTGGAAGATCAAAGTTTAGAGGGAATCGATCAAGATGGAAATCTTAGATTGTATTCTTTGAATAAGACAAATTATGAATCATTAAAAGATCAAAAGAAGAACTTTTCTGTTGTACAAGTTTTGCCGAATACGCAAGTGGTCTGTGCTGTCGAACTCGAGAATACATTAAGCGAGAACCAGATTCAATCCATGTTGATTGAAAATCTTAATAAAGATGATACAAAATTACAGCTTTTAGTGGATGGACAGTCACTTACTTTGGGCACTTCGTTATCAGAAGCAGTTGCATCAGACTGGCAGATAAATTTAACTGAACGAGAAGAAAGAGAATATGAGAGCCTGGAACCTCAAGATGTTGCTTCGATCCAATTAACGGATCAGAGAGGAACATCAATTGAAGTGCAAATCAAAAATAATCAACAGCAGGCAATTGCATTAGATCAAGGAACAATCACTTCAATCTATAGTAGCGATCTTGGATCGGGAATGCAGATCCAATTACCCGAAAAGATCGTAGTCGGCTGGTCGGATGAAGAGGCTGTGATCAATGCTTATGGAGAACCTTCTTCATCGGATAAATTGACCAAAACTTATCAGAATGAATCGGGAACGATGGAGTTAACCTTTACTGAACAAGGTATATTAGAGTCTGTTCGTTTAAGTGTTTAGGAAAATATACAAATTTAAAGTTTATGATATAATGAAGGACAGGAGGCAGCAATTATGGCCAAAAATATGAAAACTAAGACTTCATCGTCTGCGAAAACAAATAAAAAACCGAAGCAGGGACATAAAATTGTATGGTTCACTCTTGTCATCATTTTGATTCCGGTTGCGATTGTCGGCTATGTCTTGTTGACAAGCTTAGGTGGTCAGAATGAACCGGTGGTTGGGAATCGTTTTGATTCGAATGATTTGAATCCAGCAATCTCGGATGATCAAATCGATCAGGTTCAGAATGCGGTATCATCGATTGGCGGCGTTGAAAGCGTGGAAGTCAATCTGAAGAGTGCGACTTTACGAATTTCGATTGATATTGCGGATTCTTCTTCTGCAGAATCTTGTAATGCGATTGCACAGGAAGCATATAATCAAGTAGTCGCAATTTTGCCGGCCGAAACATATTTTACGAATACGGAAGAAGCAAAGATGTATGATTTAGAAATTGATGCCTATAACTTCTTATTGGATGATTCTCATTCGGATGGTCAAGTTTATTTCAAGGTCTATAAATCAGGTGCCGGAAGTACCGTAACACAAAATATGACAGAAGCAAAAGATCCTGAGCTTGTTAACCAGATCGTTCGATAATAAAAAATCTTGTCAGTCTAGAAACTGGCAAGATTTTTTTGTTTAGTCTTTAATTTTTGTAACTTGATGAAAGATATAATATCCAATCAAAAACATGATCGTAATAGCGGCTACACCCAAGTTTTGTCTTCCCGTCAACTGGGTGATGAAGCCAATGAGGAAAGTTCCTAAAAAACTAGCTCCTTTTCCGCAGATATCAAAGAGTCCGAAGTACTCGCCGCTGGTATTATTTGGAATGATCTTGGCAAAGTAGCTGCGAGATAAAGCTTGAATTCCTCCTTGAAAGCAACCGACCGCCACTGCCAATAACCAGAACTCCCATTGTTTGTCGAGTTGGATTGCAAAGACTGCAATCGCAAAATACGCTAAGATACAAATCTTGATCAGTTTTCCTGTATCTTGAGTTTTAGAAATGACCGCAAAAAATAAACTGGCAGGGAAGGCAACTATTTGCGTGACCAGAAGCGCTAATAAAAGCCCGGTCTGATCTAATCCTAGAGATGTTCCATAGGCGGTAGCCATGTCGATGATCGTATAGACACCATCAATAAAAAAGAAGAACGCTAATAAGAACAGGAATACTTTCTTTTGTTGTTTTGCATCCTTAAGCGTATACCATAACCGAGAGAAAGTATCACGAACGGGATGAGATTTAGGCTCGATATAATGTTTTTGTTTGTAATGCAATGCCAATGGCATGGTAAAAGCAATCCACCATACAGCATTTAAAATAAAAGCAAACATCATGGCTTGTCCCATTGAGATTCCGATTTGTTCATATAAAAGGACCAAAACCAGCGAGATCAAAAAAGGAAGACAGCTTCCGATGTAACCCCAGGCATATCCTTTAGAAGATACATTGTCCATTCTTTCGTCTGTAGTAATATCAACCAACATAGAGTCATAAAAAATCAAGGACAAAGAATAACAAATTCGAGCTACGATGAACAAAACCAAAAAGCTGAACCATGTGGATGGAATCCAAAAACAAGCTAATGCCAGTGCTCCACAGAGAGCAGACAGCAAGAATATCTTTTTCTTTCGATCTTGATAATCCGCTAAAGTCCCTAATACAGGTCCCAGACAAGCAACGACTAGAGTTGAGATTGAGGTTGCATAGGACCAATAAGATAAGTAACTGCTTTCAGGAACACCTTGTGCACTCGATAAAGAATTAAAATAGATAGGTAAAATCGTTGATACCATTAGAATAAAGGCTGAGTTTCCAATATCGTAAACAATCCAACGAATTTCCTGTTTGGTTAGTTTGATTTTCATGAAGACACCCTTTCTTACCATCAGTATTTTATCATGGATCTGTCTGTACAAAGTTATAAATTTGTAAAAACTTAAGTACCTTTATTTTTTTTGCATTTTAGATGATTTTTTTACGAAAATGAGTATAATAATCACAGGTGATAGAAATGACGATTCGAATTGGTTTTGATATTGGATCAACAACGATCAAGGCAGTTGTTTTAGATGAGCACAATAACATTCTATATAAGTCATATGAACGACATATGTCACAAGCTCGTCAGAAGGCTTTGGAGAAGATCGTTGAACTTAAAGAATATTGTAAAGAACCTTTTTCGTTTGCAATTTCAGGCTCTGGAGCATTGGGACTTTGTGAAGCAGGGGATCTTCCTTTTGTTCAGGAAGTTTTTGCGTCAGCCTCGGCTATCAAACGTTTTTATCCAAATACAGATTGCGCTATTGAATTAGGCGGCGAAGATGCCAAGATCTTGTTTTTTCAAGGAAGCCTGGAACAACGTATGAATTCTTCCTGTGCTGGAGGGACTGGTGCTTTTATTGATCAGATGGCTTCCCTATTGAATATGAGTCTGGAACAGATGAATGAAGCTAGTTTTCACTACCAGAAGATTTATCCGATTGCTAGCCGTTGCGGTGTTTTTGCTAAATCGGATATTCAGCCTTTGATCAACCAGGGGGTTGATAAAGCAGATCTTTGCGCTAGTATTTTTCAATGCGTTGTCAATCAAACTATTACTTCGCTGGCACAGGGGCGGAAAATCGAAGGAAATATTTTGTTTTTAGGGGGCCCTCTTTTTTTCTTGAGCGGGTTAAGAAAGCGTTTTGAGGAAACCTTGAATTTGGAGCCTTCACAAAGCGTTTGCCCTGATACGGCTATTCACTTTGTGGCCTTGGGAACGGCTTTGTGTTCCGAAAAAGAGTTTACGTATGATGAGCTAGTTGGTAAATTACAGGCTTTGGTTGATATGCCGATGGAAGTAGAATCAAGTCTGCCTTTATTTGAAAATGAAGAAGATTATCAAAACTTTATCGATCGTCATCAACAGCATGATGTTGAATATGGAAACCTAGAACATTATGAAGGGAAAACATATTTAGGGATTGATTCAGGTTCTACAACGACGAAATTGGTCTTGATTGGTGAAAATCATCAAATTTTGTATCAAAGCTATACCTCCAACAAAGGAAATCCTTTGGATGTTGTTTTAGAAGATTTAAAAAGAATTTATGCGATCAACCCAAAAGTTAGAATCTATGGAGCTTATTCTACCGGGTATGGCGAAGAATTGATGCGAGTTGCTTTCCATTTGGATGGCGGCGTCGTCGAAACGATGGCTCATTATGTAGCGGCACGATTCTTTAATCCTCAAGTTGATTATATTTTGGATATTGGAGGACAAGATATCAAGTGCTTCAAAATTCGGGATGGCCATATTGATGATATTGTTTTGAATGAAGCGTGCTCTTCTGGATGTGGTTCCTTTATTGAAACTTTTGCGCATTCTTTAGGTTATGATGCTAAGGAATTTGCGCGTCTTGGATTGCACTCAAAAAATCCGGTTGATTTAGGAACGCGTTGCACCGTGTTTATGAATTCTGGTGTAAAACAAGCACAAAAAAACGGAGCTACAATTGAAGATATCAGCGCCGGACTATGTAAATCAGTTGTCAAAAATGCCTTATATAAAGTGATTCGTGCTCGCAATAAGGATGATATTGGAAAGCACATCGTTGTGCAGGGTGGAACATTTCAAAATGATGCGATTTTAAGAAGCTTTGAACAAGAGTTGGGTTATGAAGTGATTCGACCAAGCATTGCTCACTTAATGGGGGCGTTTGGTGCCGCTTTGTATGCAAAAAAACTTCATCGCACCAAAAGTGCTGTATTGGGTCCGGATGCCTTGGCAAGCTTTTCTCACACTTCGCGTTCGGTTGCTTGCAACGGCTGCACGAATCATTGTTCTTTGACAATCAATACGTTTGCGGATGGAACTCGTTTAGTTGCTGGGAACAAATGCGATAAAATGATTAAATCCATCGAAAAGAAAACCGAATTACCGGATCTCTATAAAGATAAGATGGAGATGTTGGAAAAACAAAAGCAAAAATATCATCATGAACAAAAGATTTTGATGCCTTTTGTCCTGAATAACTATGATATGCTTCCGTTTTGGACGAAATTTTTTGATTGTCTGCAAATTGAGGTACACTGGTCCAGTCCTACGACGCAGGAGATGTACCATGATGGACAGCAGACGATTCCTTCCGATACGGCGTGCTTTCCGGCAAAAGTCGTACATGGCCATATCATGCAGTTATTAAAAGAAAAAGAAGAATCGATCTTTTATCCATGCATGACCTATAATGTGGATGAACATCAGAGTGACAATCATTTTAATTGTCCGTTAGTCGCCTATTATCCGGAAAATATCGCAGCTAATATGGATTTTAAGGATAAAAAATTCTACTATCCTTATATCACCGTAGATGATCCAAACAGCTTTGCGAAGACCATGCAAAAAACTCTGGAGCAGATGGGGTTTAACTATAAACGCTCGCAAATCAAATACGCTTTGCAGCAAGGGCTTTTGGAGCGACAGATATTCCATGAGCAACTGGTTCAAAAGCATTTGGACGCAGTCAATTTTGCCCGTGCCAATGCAATCCCTATGGTTGTTCTTTGCGGTCGACCTTATCATCTGGATCCTTTGATCAATCACCAGATTCATAAACTGTTGATTCAGCTAGGCTTTGTTGTGCTGAGTGAAGAGAGCGTACCGCGCCAGCAGAAACAAAAAGTATTTGTTTTAAATCAATGGACCTACCATGCCAGACTTTATCAGGCTGCTAAATATGTTAGCGAAAATCCGGATATGGAGCTGGTTCAGCTTGTCAGCTTTGGCTGCGGTATTGATGCAATCACGAGCGACGAGGTCAAGGATATCTTAAAAGATGCGAACAAGTTTTATACCCAGATCAAGATTGACGAGATTGATAATCTTGGAGCGGCAAGAATTCGTTTGCGTTCTTTGAAAGAGGCGATCCAAGAAGGAAAGGAGAACTAAATGGCGACAAAGTATACGAAGTTTGATAATGAAAAAAGAGATCAATATACCATTTTAGTTCCCAGCATGCTTCCTATTCATTTTCGTTTATTAAAACCGATTTTTAAACAAAGCGGATACAACATCGAAGTATTGACTAACGACAGTGACCAAGTGAAAGAAGAAGGCTTAGCTCATGTGCATAATGATACATGTTATCCTGCTCTTTTGGTTATTGGTCAGTTTATTGATGCGCTAAAGAGTGGAAAATATGATTTAGATCATGTTGCTTTGGTGATTACTCAGACGGCAGGAGGCTGTCGAGCCAGTAATTATCTTTCTTTATTAAGAAAAGCTTTGCAGATGGAAGGCTGGGAGCATATTCCATGTTTGTCGGTCAATTTTTCTGGTCTTGAGAAAGACAGTGGTTTAAAGATTACGATGCCGATGTTATTGCGTGTTCTATATTGTATCCTTTATGGGGATGCCCTCATGTGGTTGAAAAATCAAGTGATGCCTTATGAACTCAATAGAGGACAAACGGAACAAGCGATTGATGAGATCGTGTCTGTACTCGAAAAGGAATTTGTTGAAGGCGGTTATCGTCATTCGAAAAGAATCTATAAAATGATGATTGAAAAAATGAAGGCAATTCCTCGTTCTCAAGAATCCAAGATTCGTGTTGGTATCGTAGGAGAAATTTACATGAAATATTCTCCTTTAGGAAATCATGACTTGGAAAATTACTTAATGCGGGAAGGGTTCGAACCGGTCGTAACTGGTGTTATGGATTTTGGCTTGTATTGTATTGAGAATGGTATTATCGATTATGAGTATTATCATCGACATGCCAAGACGCATTCCCTTTTCTCATTGGCTAAATCGTTGATAATGCGGATGCAAAAAACTTTTGAACAAGCCGTTAAAAAAGATGGAACATTTGTCCCTCCTGAAGATTTTAATCAAGTGATCCGGGATGGGAAGGGCTTCATTGATCAAGGTGTTAAAATGGGGGAAGGCTGGCTTTTGACTAGCGAGGTCGTTTCACTGGTGAAGAATGGTGTCAACAATATCATATCTGCACAGCCTTTTGGTTGTCTTCCTAATCATATTGTAGCCAAGGGTATGGTACGGCGAATCAAAGAAGTATATCCTAAAGCCAACATTGTAGCAATTGATTATGATCCTAGTGCCAGTCGTGTCAATCAGGAAAACCGAATTCGATTGATGATGGCAAATGCGAAATTAAACGCTGACTCTTAATAAAAAATGCATCTCCAGAAATCTGGGGATGCGTTTTATTTGATAGCGATCTGCTCATGGATGTTCTGCATTTTCTCATCCAGTTCGGCGCTGAGGTGAGCGCATTCCAAGAGACTTGCGGATATTTTATCCAGTGTTTCAGGATCGAGTTCTTTTTTATAACGAATCTTATGTTCCAAAGAAGCCCAGGAATCCATAGCAATCGTACGAAACTGAACTTCAACATTCACTTCTCTTTTTTCTTTATGAAGAAAAATAGGGACACGAACGATCAGATGCAAGCTTCGATAGCCGTTTTCTTTAGGTTGTTTGATATAATCTTTGATTTCTAGAAGCTGAATATCGTCTTGGGAAAGCAAATATTTTGCCATTAGATAGATATCGTTTTGAAAAGAGCAGATGACACGGATCCCGGCAATATCAAACAAGTTTTCTTCTATAGATGAAACGGTTAACGGAAGATTGCGGGATTCCATTTTTTTGATGATGCTTTCGGGACTTTTTAATCGGCTTTTGATAGTCTCGATAGGATTATGTTCTTTTTCAATAGAAAATTCTTCGTTCAGGACTCGGAATTTGGTTTCAACTTCCATGATGGCACAGCGATAATAAGACATCAATGTACGCATGGGAAGTACATCTTCTTTGATCTTTTCAAAAAGATTGCGTTTGATTTCATTTGAAAGATTATTTTTAATTTCCATAATAACACCCTGTTTTCAAATTACCATAATTCTCACGATTTTTCTACTCCGGTGCATGAATGCTTATGGTATGATTTCTTCATGAGTTTTCTATCTGTGATCAGCATGAGCATAATTATTGATGAAAAAGTGATTAAGGAGGCCTGTTATGGAATATGTACTGTTAGGTGTTGCGATTTTTTTTGAGATCTTAGCGAGTTCTCTTTTACATACATCAAAGGGATTTACACAGTTTTGGCCATCTTTAGGATGTATTGTTTTTTATTCAATTTGTTTTTTTGCGTTTTCTAAAGCGTTATTAAAGATTGATTTGGGGATTGCTTATGCGACATGGTCGGCAGTAGGAATAATTTGTACAACGATCATAGGTGTTTTAGTTTTTGATCAGAAGATCACCGGGATCGGTGTGTTAGGTGTTTTGTTGATCATTATAGGATGTATTATTTTGAATCTGTATGGTTCTGCACATTCTTGATTTTTTTCTTGAAAAAATAGATTTGGCATGATAGTATAACCAAGCAAGTCTATGCTTGCCCTGTATCTGGGAAACAGATACCTTTAGTCCAAAGGGAGGTGTACAGAATGAAAAAATACGAAATCATGTACATTGTTAACGCATCTCTTGATGAAGAACAGTTCAAAGCTGTTCAGGATCGTCTGCACGATACGATCACTTCTCATGGGGGAACGATCGATAAGGTAGATGACTGGGGAATCCGTGATTTTGCATATGAGATCGATCATATGAAAAAAGGTCACTATGTCGTAATCAATGTTACAAGTGCAAATGAAGGAATTTTTGAATTCCAACGTTTATCTCGAATCAGCAACAACGTAGTTCGTATCATGGTCGTTAAGACAGAAGACGAAGAGTAATAAGGAGATATTTATGATCAACCGTGTTATTTTAGTTGGAAGATTGACGCGTGATCCGGAGTTGCGAAAAACACAAAATGGGACAAGCGTGGTTAGCTTTTCATTAGCGGTCAATCGCCGTGTCCAAACTCCGGGCCAACCCGATGCGGATTTTATCAATTGTGTTGCCTGGAATCGTCTGGCCGATCTGATGTGCCAATATCTTCATCGTGGTTCTTTGATCGGAGTGGAAGGCAGAATCCAGACAAGAAATTATGACAACAATCAGGGGCAAAGAGTGTATGTAACAGAAGTCGTTGCGGATAATGTTCAGTTCTTAGAACCTAAGAATGCTGCACATTCTTCTCAGCCTTCGAATCCATATCCTCAGGCACCTGCCGATCCATATGGACAGCCGGCACCAATGCAGAGTGCTCAAGATCCATTTGGGGCGGATTTCGATACAAGTGACACACTGGATATTGCCAGTGATGATTTACCATTCTAATAGAAAGGAAGCGAGAAACATGGCATTTAAGAAACAGCGCATGGGTCGTAAGAAGATCTGTTATTTCACAAAAAACAAGATCAAATATATCGACTATAAAGATGTTGAATTATTAAAACGTTTCATCAACGCAAATGGAAAGATCATTCCTCGTCGTGTGACAGGAACTCGTGCAAAATATCAGAGAATGTTGGCAACGGCCATCAAACGTGCACGTCAAATGGCTTTACTACCATATGTAGTTGACTAAGAGCTTGTAAAAGCTCTTTTTTTTCGGAGTTTCTTGCACTAGAATATAGGATATGAAAACGAGCACTTTGACTCAAGGCGCATTTTGTTTATCGGTATATGGAGTTCTACTTTTATTCAATCAACAAACTGGACTTCTGTTAGAATCGATGTTGAATTGGGTTTTTATCATCCCTATAATGATTTTTACGGCAAAAGCAGGACCCTATCCTGGAGCGATCACAGGATTATCAATGGCGATCTTAAGCTTTTTATTCGGCACTTTTACGACATGGTTCTATAGCTGGAGTGCTATTTTGATCGGTTTTTTCTACGGAGTTGGCGTCTATAACAAGATTTCTCACAGTATCAATTTTTTGATTGCCTTAGGAATAACTTTGATTTCATATGTATTTATGATCTATTTATGGGCGGGAATCTTTGGGATGGATCTGTCGGTAGATTTTGTGTGGATCTCGAGATTGATTCCATTTTTAGATTTTCAGGCCTTTTGTTTTTTGTTTGCACTTTTTATCTCTTTTGTTCAAACCCTATGCATTCATATGTTAGGACTTTTGTTATGTGTTCGGTTGAAGATTCCTATGAGGAAGTTGGGAAGTTTAAGAAGTATATGTGGTTCAAAACCGATAGGCGTCGGCAGCTTGCTGATTGCCGTTTTCTTCTTTTTTGGTCAAAATGTGATAGAATATTCTATATGGTTATCCGCGATCCAAATTCTATTTTTTATCGATCTAGGGGTCTTGGATTTTTTAGGGACAGTCTACTTGATGGAGTACGGAATCATACATCGGATTCCTAAATTCACGATCTTGGCGGTTCTCGGTGCTTTTATACCAATCCTGAACATTTTTTGGATGTTGTTAGGATTAAGCGATTGCCTTTTGGAATTGCGAAAAGACAAGATTTGAGAGGTACAGTATGAAACAGTTTAAAAAATGGAGAGGTTTTCTGATCTTAGCATTTTTGATCTGGGCCGTGTTGGAAGGACTTCTTCTATTTCATCAGAATTGGACAAGTGTAGTATATCTTCTAATTCCGGCACTTCTTTTCTTCGTCTTTTTATATGGCTTTCTTCGTGATCTTAATACATATGGAGTAAAGACAGAATTAGACATTTCCCGTGTATTAGGAAAAGATGCTAAAGAGGCATTGTCTTTTGGCGATGTTGGTATTCTTACATATAATAATGAATATATCGTTACTTGGGCATCCCCCTTCTTTTCTGAGAAAGGAATCGATCTGGTTAATAAAAAAATGACGAGCTGGATCGAGGAAATCCGGGATCTGTTCGATGATGATGTGGATTTGATTACCGGGCGTGACGGGCAGCGCGTTTATGAAATTACGCGTAAATCCGATGCTCAACTTTTGTTTGTGAAAGACGTTACAGAACTCAGCACTTTGCGTAATGAAGTGGATGAACAAAGGGTTGTTATCGGATTAGCGCAGTTGGATAATTATATGGAATATCAGTCTTATGAAAATGAAGAGCTGATGGCTCATATCAATACGCAGCTTCGATCGCCGATCGTAGCGTGGGCACAAGATAACGGCATTTTGATTCGCCGATTGCGTTCCGACCGCTTTATTATGGTCATGAATCAAAAGGTGTTTCAATCCGTCAAAGAAGCTAATTTTTCTATCTTACAGATCATTAAAGATAAGGCCAATTCGATTGGAGTATCATTCACATTAAGTATGAGTTTTGCCTATGGAACCAACGATTTCAAACTTTTGGATTCTACGATCAATGAATTGATCGAGTTGGCACAATCTCGCGGGGGCGATCAGGCTGCTGTCAAAGATGTCAATGGATCTGTTCAATATATTGGCGGAAATTCGGAGTTGAGTTCAACCCGTTCCAAAGTGCGTGTTCGTATCTTAGCACAATCGCTTCAACAAGCAATCAAGGAATGCAATGCGGTTTATATTGCCGGTCATATTATGACAGATTTTGATTGTATGGGCGCTTGTTTGTCTTTATCTAACTGGGTCAATTCTTTACGTAAGAAAGTGTATATCGTACTTGAGGATGTTCCTCGTGATAAGCAGCTTCAGGAAGTCATGGAATACTATGGCGTTGCGTTAGAACAAAGACACGTCTTTATTACGCCGGATCGTGCCATGCAGATGATTGATCGCAATAAAGATCTGTTGTTGATGCTTGATCACGGAATCCCATCGATCAGCAGTGCTAAAGAATTTGTCGATGAATGCCAGAGAATCATTGTTATCGATCATCATCGCCGTAATGATCATTTTGTGCATAATGCGATTTTGACTTATGTCGAGAGCACGGCCAGTTCTACTTGTGAGCTTATTGTTGAAATGTTGCAGAATATTCCCAATCATGTGCCTATTTTTGAAGCTGAAGCAACGATCATGTATCTAGGTATTCTAGTGGATACGAATCGCTTCAAGATGCATACAGACGCACGCACTTTTGAAGCAGCGGCGGTTTTAAACACTTGGGGTGCCAATGTGAAATTGGCCGAGAAAGCACTTTGCGAAGATTTTACACATTTTACTTTGAAGCATCATCTGATTCAGCAAGCAAAACCATTCCATCAAGAGTTTATGATTGTCTGCGAAGAACAGGAAGTCGTTGACAAGACGCTGTTAGCACAAGTCAGTGACTCATTGCTATTGATCAAAGGCTGCAGAGCATCTTTTACGATTGCCAGAACTTTGGATGCCGGGCATCCTACTTCTTGCAGTGCTCGCAGCGATGGAAGTTTTAATGTTCAAAAAATCATGGAAAAATTGCATGGCGGCGGCCATTTCAGCGCGGCTGCTTCGTCTACCATGGATTATGGACCGCGGGCGTTCTATGATCAGCTGGTTACGATATTAGAGGAGGAAATTTAAAATGAAGGTAATATTGCTTAAAGATATTAAGAAAGTGGGAAAGAAAGATGAAGTCATCGAGGTCAGTGATGGCTATGCCCGAAACTATTTGATCAAACGAAATTTAGCAATTGCGTATACAAAGGGAAGTCAAAAAGTTTTAAATGAACAATTGGCACAAAAGGCAGAAGAAGAAAAGCATCTAAAAGCCGAAGCGGAAGTTTTAAAAGCTAAATTAGAGAAGATGAGATTGGAATTTACATTAAGTACCGGTAAAGAAGGACAGGTTTTTGGATCGATTTCAACGAAGCAGATCCATCAGGCTTTGCTCGATCAAGGAATCGAAGTCGATAAACGAAAGATCCATCTTGATGCACCGGTATCAAGTTTAGGTATGACCAATGTCGAGGTGGACCTATACAAGGGGCAAGTCATAGGAACGATTCATGTCCACGTCTCTGAAAAGAGGTAATCATGGTTAGAGAGTTACCAAATTCCCAGCCTTTGGAACAAGCTTTATTAGGTTCATTGATGATCTATCCTTCTGTTATGCAGGAATGCATGGATCTTGATTTACAGCCAATCGAATTTTATCTACCGGCTCATCAACGTCTGTTTGCTTGTATGCAGGAAATCGTTTCAACCGGACAGCGAATTGATCTGAACTTGGTTTTGACTCGTCTTAAAGATAAAGAAGAATTAGAAAGTGTTGGCGGTACGGATTACATCATTCGTCTTCAGGACAGTGCTATCAGCAGTGCCAATACTAGAAACTATATTGAATCTATCAAGAATAGTGCCCAATTGCGCCGGCTTATTTTTGCGGCTGAAAAGATCAGTAACGAATCATACGACGCTTCGGAAGATATTGATACGATCTTAGACGAGGCAGAACGTGAAATCATGGAAGTAACTCGGCAAAGAAGAGGGGCAGAATTTGAATCTAGCCAGACTGTAATCAACCGTGTGATGAATCAATTGATGGAACTGCGCAATAAAAAAGGAGTAACCGGTATTCGAACAGGATATGTGGAACTGGATAAGATTACGAATGGTTTTCAGCGAGGTGATTTGATTATTCTGGCGGCCCGTCCTGCCATGGGAAAAAGTGCTTTGGCTTTGAATTTTGCCAATGAGGTTTCTAAGCTCAATGAAGGTGCAGTTGCCGTCTTTTCTTTGGAGATGCCGGCAGACTCTTTGATGAAACGTTTGTTGAGCTCAGAATCACAAGTTCCTTCCAATAAGCTAAGAGATGGGAAACTGACGGATGCGGAGATGTCTCGTTTGAATTTTAGCGGCAGTCAGTTAGGGGAACGCAATCTGTTTATTGATGATACTAGTTCTATCAAAGTCTCACAGATTTTTTCAAAGTGTCGGAAATTGAAAAACGAATATGGCTCCCTTTCGTTGATCGTAATCGATTACCTTCAGTTGATCACGGGAAACAGAGCAGATTCGCGCCAACAAGAAGTTTCAGATATTTCCAGAAACCTGAAGATCTTGGCTAAAGAATTGGACTGTCCTGTGATTGCTCTATCGCAGTTGGCTCGAAAGGTAGAAGATCGCTCGGATCATGCTCCTCAGCTGAGCGATTTGCGGGAGTCGGGGTCTATTGAACAGGATGCCGATATTGTCATGTTTATTTATCGCGAAGATTATTATAAAAAAGAAGAAGAGGAATCTAAAGATGATACTTCGGTAGTCGATCTTTCCTTGGCAAAACATCGAAATGGCGCTTTAGGTCATATCAATCTAGTCTTTGAAAAAAATATTTCTAGATTTACAAACTTTTCTAATCAAAGTGAGGATATTTATGCGGGTTGATCTGCTGTGCTCCGGATCTAAAGGAAACAGTTGTCTTGTGCGAACTGACAGTACTTCAATTTTGATTGATTGCGGTTCTACAAAACGTTATTTAATGGATGCTTTATCTCGTGTACAACAAGATCCATCGTCCTTAGATTCTCTTTTGATTACGCATACACATAAAGATCATGTTTCTCAGTTATCTCGTTTTGCATCTGTTCCTGTTTATAGTTATTGTGAATTGGATCATGATCAATGGCATTTGGTGCGGCCGTTGGATTGCTTTGTACTCAAAGATTTACGAATCACGGTGATTGGATTAAGCCATGATGCACCTAAGACCGTAGGCTTTGTGATCGAGGATCAAAAAGAAAAACTGGTTTATATCACAGATACGGGCTATTTGCCCAATCATGAGAAAGTTTACTTAGAAAATGCCGATCATTATATTTTTGAAAGCAACCATGATTTGGGAATGTTGATGAAAACAAGTCGGCCTATGTTTGTCAAACAACGGATTCTTTCGGATTCTGGGCACTTGTCTAATGAAGATTCGAGCATGAATTTGACAAGTTTGATCAATGATCATACAAAAACGATCTTATTGGCTCATATTTCGCAAGAAGCTAACGATCCCGAAAGAGCGCTGGATGTATTAAAGAATACTTTTTTAAAAAAAGATATGCCTTATCGCGGCCTTCGTATCGAAGCGGCCCAGCAGTTTTCTATCACATCGATTCTTAATGATTAAACAAGTCTATAGAATACTCTATAGGCTTGTTTTCTGATTCAAAACTGTATGAATTTTGAAAGGGTTTCCATGTCTTTTCTGTTATCAAGTTTCTTGATTCCTTGTTATCCCTGGTATAAACTTAAAAAGTAGGTGATGCGAAATGTTAAAAGTTTTTGATCATCCGCTGATTCGACATAAGTTAACGATCATGCGTGATAAAAATACGAGTTCAAAAGATTTTCGACAAAATTTAAATGAAATTGCGTCGTTAATGGTTTTCGAGATCACTCGTGATTTTCCTGTAACGATAAAACAGGTAGATACTCCCTTATGTTCTTGTAAAGGATATGAGCTGAGTCGGGATATCGTGATTGCGCCTATCTTGCGGGCAGGGTTAGGTCTTGTGCAAGGTATCCAAGATTTGATTCCAACTGCTAAGATTGCTCATATTGGAATGTATCGGGATGAAAAAACGCTTTTACCTAAACCTTATTTTGAAAAGTATCCTTCCAATATAAATGACGCTTTAGTTTTGATCGTAGATCCTATGCTGGCAACAGGAGGATCGAGTATTGCGGCTATTGATCGTGTAAAAATGCAAGGAGCCAAAGATATTCGATTAGTTTGCCTGGTAGGTTCGCCAGAAGGAGTAGAGGCGGTTACACGGGCACATCCGGATGTGGATATTTATCTGGCAGCTTTAGATGATCATTTGAATGAACATGGATATATCGTTCCTGGCTTGGGCGATGCCGGTGATCGTATCTTCGGGACTAAGTAGATGAAACCTCTGACTTTTTCTGGGGTATTGCTTGTCAATATTCTTGTCAGTGTCTGGATTGGTTATCAGTTAGATCAATGGCTTCATACTCTGCCGCTTTTTGTGATAGCAGGATTGATGTACAGTGTAATTGGGTCTATCTATTTATTAATACGTAAGGATAAAAAACATGAATGAATTAAATGGAATGAATAAGAAAATACTGAATTATTCTTTGGGAATCGTTGCGATTGCCTGCATCGTTTCCTTTATCTTGTTTAAAGACTGGAAAGTTGTTTTGGGACTATTGGCTGGTCTAGCGATTGCCCTATTAGGATATCGGATGATCATCGCGATGACACTGTCATTGCGGCCGGATGAAAAATCAGGACAAAAACAAGGATCTCTAGGTTATGTAGTACGCTATCTTTTCTACATCTGCACCTTTGTATTGCTGGTTGTTTTAGGGATTCCTGTTCTTGCTTTGTTGGTTGGCTTTTTGTGTCACAAAGCAGCGATATTATTGTATGTCGTATTGAATAGAGAGGTGGATGATAATGACTGAGGTCAGTGCGTTAGAGATACATCTAGGTTCTTTCTCTTTTGAGATCCAGCAGTCGATATGTGTCTGGTTATGTTTGTGCGTCATCTTCGCTGGTTTCTTTATTTATGCCGGCAAAAAGATTGATCAGGCAGATCCTTCTAAAGCAAGCAAAGGCATTGTTTATATTTGTGAAGAGGCGTTGAACCTGGTTCTCTTTATTGTAAATACAAATTTGAGAGAAAAAACAAAAAAATATATTCCGCTTTTTGGAACATTGATCTTAATGATGCTTGTTTCAAATTTGATTGGTTTAGTAGGCCTTCAAAACCCGACGAGCAATGTCAGTTTCAATGCGACACTGGCCATTACAATGTGGCTGATGATCCAGGGAAATGCGATTCGCAAAGGAGGCTTATTGGCTCGGATGAAGGAATTGACAGAACCGATGGTTCTTTTGACTCCTTTGAATATTATAGGGGAATTGGCATTGCCGATTTCTTTGACGATGCGTCTATTTGGAAATATTTTGGCCGGAAGTATCATTACGATGCTTGTATATACATTGATTAAGGCAATCTTGCCTTGGGGCGTACTAGGATTTGCATTCACGCCATTCTTACACATGTACTTTGATATCTTTTCCGGTGTCATACAAACGTATATCTTCTTTACATTAGCTTCGTTCTTTTTAGGACAACAAGTAGCAGAAGAGGAGTAATAGGGAGGAAACGAAAATGGAATTTAATGAATTTTTTGTACAAGGTATGGCTCTGTTAGGTGCCGGTATTGCGATGGTTGCTGGTTTTGGACAAGGAATTGGACAAGGTTTTGCAGCGGGTAAAGGGGCTGAGAGTGTTGCTCGTAATCCGGAAGCCGCCAGCAAGATTCAGTCAATTATGGTTTTGGGTATCGCTTTGGCAGAAACTACTGGTATCTACTCATTGGTTATTGCGATCTTATTGATCTTTATTAAGGGATAGTTATCGGGTATGGATAGTTTCAATATTGATAACTATCTGCGAATTTCTTTGACGGATGTTGTTCTTGTCTGCATATCCACTTTTCTGATTGTTTTGATTGCGAAGAAGTTTTTTTGGGATAAATTGTTGGCGTATATTCAAAAACGCCAAGATTTGATCCAGCATAACATTGATTCTTCTGTACAGATCAAACAAGAAGCACAAGATATCAAAGATCAATATGATGAAAAGATGAAAAATGCGGGCAAAGAGGCTCATGCGATCTTAGAATCTGCTAGAGCCAGTGCAGCGCAGGAAAAACAGCAGATACTGGAAGAGGCGCAACATGAAGTTTCGCGAATCAAAAAACAAGCGCAAGAAGATCTGGAACGCGAAAAACGAAATGCCCAAAAAGATATGAAAGAGGCAATTAGTTCTGTAGCGATCGAGGCTGCAAAAAAGCTTGTGAAAAAAGAGATGGACGAAGCGGCGCAAAAAGAATACATTGATGATTTTATTGATGAGGCAGGTTCTTCAAAATGGTAGAACAAATGATGCCTTATGGACAGGCTATCTATGAGATTGCGAAAGAGGCAGACAAAGAAGCGGAGTATAAAGGAGTTTTGTATGAACTTTCTTTGATCTGGGAAAAAGAGCCGTCGTTTGTGCTGGCGCTTTCGCATCCGAAGATTTCAAAAGCAGAGAAACAAAAATGGCTCATGGAATTGTTCGAAGATTCTCTGCCGCCAGTAATGATGAAGACATTGTTGATATTCAATGAGCATGGAGTGATTCAAGCTTTGCCGGATATTTATAAAGCGTATGTTCAATGCTTTGAAAAAGACCATGATATCGAGAGTGTCTTAGTGGAAACAGCGTGTCCATTAGATGAAAAACAACAGACATCTTTACAAAAGATGTTGGAACAAAAATTACATAAAACGATTTCCTTGACTTATAAGATCGATCCGGAACTGATTGCGGGCTTACGCGTCAGAGCGGGAGATCTAGTCTTGGATAATACTGTTTTATCGCGGTTAGAAGCGATAAAAGAAAAAATCAGAAACTAGCGAGGTGAATCTATGAGTTTAAATCCTACGCAGATCTCACAGCTGATCAAAGCTCAAATTCAAAATATTGATCAAGACTTGGAAATGAATGAAAGCGGCACGGTTCTGAGCATTGGTGATGGTATAGCTACAGTGTACGGATTACGAAATGCGATGATGAGTGAATTGTTGCTTTTCCCTCATGATGTTTATGGAATGGTCATGAATTTGGAAGACGAACAGGTGGGCGTTGTTTTGATGGGCGACAACAACGATATCAAGGAAGGTGATCTGGTTAAACGTACAGGACATATTGTGGAGGTTCCTGTAGGAGATGCCTTGATGGGACGTGTAGTCAACGCTTTAGGGCAGCCCATTGACGGACAGGGTAATATTGATACTACAAAGACAAGACCGGTTGAACGAGTGGCACCAGGTGTTATGACTCGAAAAAGTGTGTCTGTTCCTTTACAAACGGGTCTTAAAATCATTGATTCCATGATTCCTATCGGACGCGGACAACGAGAATTGATCATTGGTGATCGCCAGACGGGTAAAACAGCGATCGCAATCGATACGATCATTAATCAAAAAGGACAAAATGTAAAATGTATCTATGTTGCCATTGGTCAAAAAGCCAGTACAGTAGCACAGATCGTTGAAAAATTAAAACAACACGATGCCATGGCTTATACTACGATCGTAGTCTCTACTGCCAGTGAACCAGCTCCTTTACAATATTTGGCTCCCTATGCAGGCTGCGCGATGGGTGAAGAGTGGATGGAAAATGGAGAAGATGTTTTGATTGTATACGATGATCTTTCAAAACACGCCGTGGCGTATCGTACTATGTCTTTATTATTGAGAAGGCCTCCGGGACGGGAAGCCTATCCTGGAGATGTTTTTTATCTGCATTCTCGATTATTGGAAAGAGCTGCTCGTTTAAACGAGGACTATGGAAACGGTTCCTTAACGGCTTTGCCGATCATTGAGACGCAGGCAGGAGATATTTCTGCTTATATTCCAACCAATGTGATTTCGATTACCGACGGTCAGATCTTTTTAAAAACGGACATGTTTAATGAAGGAATCCGGCCAAGTGTCGATTCTGGTTTTTCGGTCAGTCGTGTGGGTTCGGCGGCACAGATCAAAGCGATGAAACAAGTCTCTGGTTCTTTGAAACTGGAATTGGCGCAGTATCGTGAAATGGAGGCTTTTTCAAAATTTGGCTCCGATTTGGATGCTTCGACCAAAGAGGTTCTGGATCATGGTGCCCGCTTGACGCAACTATTGATTCAAAAACAGTATTCACCGATGCGTGTGAGTGAACAAGTCATTTCATTGTTTGCGGCCAAACATAAGTACCTCAAACAGGTTCCGGTGGAAAAGGTTCAGGAGTTTGAATCGGGCTTGATCGCCTATATCAACCGGGAATATCCATATGTTCTGGATCAGATTGAAATGAAAAAGGCATTGGATGATGAATTAGAACAACAAATCAAGAACGCCCTAGACGCTTATGCTAAAGAGTTTTCATTGACACTGGGAGCTTAGTATGGCACAGACTAGACAAGCGATCCAAGCGCGAATCAAATCAGTCGATTCGACAAAAAAAATCACAAAGGCGATGCAGCTGGTAGCTTCCAGCAAATTGACAAAACAAAAACAGATCATGGAGCAAAACCGTGAATATGCTTCGGCCTTGGAAGAAATGCTGATGATGGTTTTACGTTCTGCAAAGAAAAATTCCATATACTTAAATAGCGATAAAACGAAACCATCCTATGTTTTTGTGATTGCGAGTGATATGGGTCTTTGCGGAGGATACAATGCCAATATCTTTAAGAAAATACAGAGCGATCTAAAAGCAGAAGATCAAATCGTGATGATAGGATCGAGAGGGCTTGCATGGATCAAAAATCGTAACTATACAGTTGTTGATCAGCTGTGTGATCTCAATGAGGATTCAATGTATCCGGCTCTCTCCAGCAAGATGGAAGAGGCTTTGCATCTTTATGAAAAGCAAGACATTTCTAGTATCAAGATCTTATATACGCATTATAAGAATACCTTGACTTTTGTCCCAACTTTGCAGACGATTCTTCCTGTATCCAAACCATTGAAAGAAGAAAATAAACTTGAACCAGAAATGATATTTGAACCCGGGAAACAAGAAATGCTTGCGGATATGATTCCCATGGCAATGAAATCGGTCTTGTTCTCTAAATTTCTCGAAAGTAAGACCAGTGAACAAGCTTCACGCCGCATGGCTATGGAAAGTGCCACGGATAATGCGAACGAATTACAGGATGCTTTAGAGTTGGCCTTTAACCAGGCTCGGCAAGCGGCCATCACGCAAGAAATCACAGAGATCGTTGGTGGAGCGAATGCATTGGGATAGGAGATGATTGTAATGGCAGAAAATATAGGAAAAGTTGTACAGATCATTGGACCTGTCGTTGATATTTCGTTTGATGAAAATCATTTACCAGATTTATTATCGGCAATTGAAATCAAACGAGAGGGACAGGAAAGCTTGATCGTAGAAGTGGAACAGGGAATCGGAGCTGATCGTGTCCGTTGTATCGCAATGGGAAGTACGGATGGGTTAGTTCGAGGCATGGAAGCTTATGATACTGGAAAACCAATCCAGGCACCTGTGGGAGATGCGGTCTTAGGTCGCATGTTTAATGTATTGGGTCGTCCTATTGACGGCTTAGGCGAGTTGAAGGATGTAGATTGGGAACCTATCCATCGCAATCCTCCGGCTTTTGATGAACAAAGCACGGAGAGCGTTCCTTTAGAAACAGGGATCAAAGTCATTGATCTTCTTTGTCCTTATGCCAAAGGAGGAAAGATTGGTCTATTTGGGGGAGCTGGAGTAGGAAAAACCGTGCTGATCCAGGAATTGATCCATAATATCGCAAAAGAACATGGTGGAAAATCCGTTGTTGTCGGTGTTGGAGAAAGAACTCGTGAAGGAAACGATATGTATCACGAGATGAAAGATAGCGGTGTTTTAGATAAGACAGTTTTAGTGTATGGACAGATGAATGAAAGTCCTGGGGCTCGTATGCGAGTTGGACTGACAGGCTTAACAATGGCCGAACATTTCCGTGATCAAGAGCACCAAGATGTTTTATTGTTTATTGATAATATTTTCCGCTTTACTCAGGCAGGGTCGGAAGTTAGTGCTCTGCTGGGGCGCGTGCCTAGTGCAGTAGGATATCAGCCGACATTAGCAACAGAAATGGGACAATTGCAAGAACGAATCACATCAACGAATGAAGGATCTATTACGTCGGTTCAAGCAATCTATGTCCCGGCTGATGATTTGACAGATCCGGCTCCGGCGACTGCCTTTACACATTTGGATGCCAAGACCGTACTTGACCGAGATATTGCTGCTTTGGGGATCTATCCTGCTGTTGATCCTCTAGAGTCGAGTTCTCGTATTCTAGACCCGCTGGTTGTAGGTGAAAAACATTATAAAGTAGCTAGAGGTGTCCAGAATATTCTTCAAAGATATAAAGAGTTGCAGGATATTATTGCGATCTTGGGAATGGATGAGTTGAGCGAAGAAGATAAAAAAATCGTCAATCGTGCTCGTCGTGTTCGTAATTTTTTGTCGCAACCGTTCAATGTAGCAGAAGTCTTTTCTGGCATTCCAGGCAAATATGTGCCGCTGGAACAAACTATTCGTTCTTTTGAACGGCTGTTAGCAGGAGAATTTGACGATTTACCAGAACAAGCCTTCATGTTTGTAGGAACAGTGGAAGAAGCTGTCGAAAAAGCAAAACAAATGGCTGGTGAGTAATATGATCTCTTTACGGATTATTACACCTCAGGGACAATATGCGAGCAAAGAGGTCAACAGTATCCATCTGACAAGTGTGGAAGGCGAATTGACCCTGTTGACAAATCATGTTCCTATTTTTATGGCCTTGGTTCCTTGCCGATTGATCTTAAAAGATACAGAGGATAAAAAATGGGAATATGCCATTGCGGGTGGCTTTTGCCATCTCGAAAAGAATAAAGCCATGCTTTTAACAGATGCTATCGAGGGCAAGGGTGATATTGATCTCGAACGCGCTAAAAAAGCATACCGCAGGGCTCGTGAACGTCTTGAAAAGAAAGACAGCAAGACGAATATGAAACGTGCAAATCTTGCTCTTGTACGGGCAATGAACCGAATCAAGATCCATAACGACTAGATTTTCTAGTCGTTTTTTAACTGTACTATTAAATTGAGGAGATGAGAGTCAGGGAAATTTCATTTTCTCCTTTATTTATGCTGTTATCTAAGGAAAAATCCAAAATGGATGGGAAAATTAGGATTTATCAGTCATACTTTTCAATATTTGTCGTAGCAATCGCTGATTGATTAGGCTCTCCTGTTTTTAAGTCTTGTGGGGCAGGGACTAACATCATAAATCCGTCTTTTCCATATCGTTTTTTATAGCCCCGTGCGTATTCTTCTTCGACGGAAATATGCTGTACTTGCCCGATAATCATTGAAGTAATGCCTGCTCCGCTTAAATCCTGCGTTTCTTTCAAAGTACACTCCATATTTATAAATGCCTCCTGTATCATAGGGGCATGAATGGTCTTGGCATTTATAAGCGCAAATTTCCCTACTGAAAATTCATCAGCTTCGTAGTCGTTATGGTTAATGGTATCTACTAATTTATCATAGTAACTTATTGGAAGAAAATTGATACAAAAGCACTTTTCCCTTTGGATATTTGCATAAGTATGAGTGTGTTGATAAAGATTTCCCATAACAGCAAAGAAAGCTGTTTTATCACCATGAAAACAACTCCATGCGTGGAAGCATACATTAGGCTTTCTGTTTTCTTTCCATGTGGTAATTGCAAATAAAACCGTTGGTATTCCGGCGGTTACTTCAAAATGTGAAAACAATTCAAATTCTTCTGGATATGAGGATTTGAAATACTGCGGAAAATCTTTCCCAATCTCTATTTTCATTGCGACACCTCTCTACAACTTCCAATTTATAAAAATATTATACCTCTGTTCAGTATCATCTACAATGAAAGCAGGTGTTATAGCTAATACATAAAAATATTATCTTGTCAAATTACTAAAAAAGTGCAATCTCCCCAATTCACTAGTACAGTTCGTTTTTTAGTTCTGTATACACCTTCATAAAAAAAGAGTATAATAAAAAAATGATTTCTACTGTTTTGTTAGATGTGGACAACACATTATTAGATTTTAATGCTTGTGCGTTAGCATCGATGCAAGATGCTTTTTGCGCCTTTGATCTTCCTTTTTCAAAGGAAGTTGTTTTTCCAACATTTTTGCGAATCAATGATCAACTCTGGGCTCAAATCGAAGAAGGAAATTTGACAAAGAGAGAACATTATCAAATCCGATGGAATTTGATTTTAAAAGAATTAGGGATCGATTTCGATGGGATCCGGTTAGAAGAAAAGTTTGTGGAAGGATTGCATCAATATGCTGTACCGATTTCTGGCGCTATGGAACTGGTATCCTATCTATCAAAAAGATATAGTGTTTGCGTGGCCTCTAATGCTCCTTGTTCTCAACAAAAACAGCGGCTTAAAACGGCTGGATTGTTTTCGTATTTTGACCGTTTCTATTTTTCAGAGACGATTGGGCATCAAAAACCATCAAAAGATTTTTTTACCTTTTGTTTAAAGGATCTTGAAATCTTAGATCCCAGACAAGTTGTTATGATTGGTGATTCTTATAAAGCAGATATTCAGGGAGCAAATTCATGCGGCATTACAACCATATGGTATGATGCCAAGAATTCTTGGCGCAGGAGTCGATCTGGTGCGGACCATATTGTGCACGGACTTTTAGAAATAAAAAAAATTTTATAAAAAGTGTTGCATTCTTATTTTCATCATGGTAATATAAATGAGCGCTGATTGAGTAGCGTTCCTGACTTGATTAACTTGGAGAAGTACTCAAGTGGTTGAAGAGGTGCCCCTGCTAAGGGTATAGGTCGGGAAACTGGCGCGAGAGTTCAAATCTCTCCTTCTCCGCCATTTTATTTAAATCTATCTATTTTGGTCCAGTGGTGTAGTGGTTAACATGCCTCCCTGTCACGGAGGAGATCGTGGGTTCGAGTCCCATCTGGACCGCCATTTATTTTTTGCAGGTGTAGTTCAATGGTAGAACTTCAGCCTTCCAAGCTGACTACGTGAGTTCGATTCTCATCACCTGCTCCATCTAATTCCATCTATCAGATTCTTTTGAATCTGATTTTTTTATGTTAGGCTATTGATATGATCTTAAATATAAGCGGACGCACAGATATCGTTGCGTTTTATACCCCATGGCTGATGAATCGTTTGAAGGATGGGTTTGTTCTTGTACAAAATCCGTTTGATCCGCATCAGCTTTCCCGAATATCTTTTGATGAAGTCGATTTAATTGTTTTCTGTACTAAGGATCCTAGGCCGATCCTTCCATATCTGGACATTCTTAAAATTCCTTTTGTGTTTCAGATCACATTGACTCCTTATCATAAGGATATTGAACCCAATGTATCTCATAAAAAAGATATTCTGTCATCCATTCATTTATTGAAAAAACATTGTATCTTGGCAAAACCTATTCTGCGATATGATCCAATCTTACTGAATGATCGATATACGACTTCGTATCATATACATGCTTTTGATAAACTATGTCAAGATTTAGAGGGAGTGATCGATAAGATTATTATCTCTTTTGTTGATATCTATAAAAATGTAAAAAAACATCAACAAGAACTTCGGCTTAAACCAATTCAAGAAACAGATATGTTTGTATTAGCTGATGCTTTCTCAAAAAGCGCCACTCAGCATGGAATATGTGTTCAGACTTGTTTTGAAAAAGTAGATTTGTCGCCTTTTGGAATATCACAAAATGTATGCTTAAGTGTAGAAGAAGCTTTTCGGTTTACTGGGAAAATCTTTCCAAAATGGAAGGCACGCCCTTGTGGATGCGTAGAAATGGTGGATATTGGATCCTATAATACTTGCTCTCATCTTTGTAAATACTGTTATGCGAATTACGATGAACAAAGTGTGAAATCAAATCGTAGCCGCCATGATCCCAAAAGCCCGCTTTTGATAGGAACTTTACAGAATGATCAAATTATCAAAGATCGCCACGATCATATTATTTTTAAATAATGCTTTACAATTTCAATGAAATTGGATAAAATAATTGAGCACATGGCGGTTGTGGTGAAGTGGTTAACACAGCGGATTGTGGCTCCGTCATTCGCGCGTTCGAATCGCGTCAGCCGCCCCATGAGATAATTACACTCGAAAGAGTGTTTTTTTTTATGTTTTTGACGTATTTAATGCTATGAAGGTAAAAGAGATGAGTATGAATCTAAGGCCGCGCGAAAAAGCGATTCGTTATGGTCTGCATTATTTGAGTGATTTGGAGATCTTATGCTTGTTGCTGCAAAGCGGAAATCGAGAAAAGAGTGTTTTTGATTTGGCCGAAGAAGTTTTGGACCTTTCTGAGAATCTTAACCGACTCTTTGATTTACGTTTGGAAGAGTTGATGGAAATTAAGGGGATTAAACAAGTAAAAGCACTGCAGATTTTAACGGGAATAGAACTATGTCGACGAGCCCTTCAAAGAAAGAATTATCAAGCTTCGGTCTATCAGCCGGATGATTTGGTGAAATGGTTTCAATTGGAGATCGGCCCTTGTTTTCAAGAGCATTTTGTGTGTGTTTATTTAAACGCAAAAGGGAAGATCATCCATCATCAATTACTCTTTGTCGGTACTTTAACTGAAAGTTGTGCTCATCCTCGTGAAATCTATCATGATGCCTATCTTTATCATGCGAATGCTTTAATTATGATCCATAACCATCCTAGCGGAGATCCTACTCCTTCTTCACAAGATATAGAGTTTACGAGATGTGTTCAAGAGGTGGGGAAGATGACGGGAATTCCATTATTGGATCATATCATTGTTGGAAAAAATGCCTGGTTTTCCTTTAAGCAACATCAATATCTCGATTGAGTATATACTGTAATTAGTTAGGGATAAAGATATAATATCTTTATAAATTGGAATTTGAGAGGAAGTGCAAAAATGACAATTTCAAATATAAAAGACAGCATTGATAGTAATATTCATAAAGTTTGGGAAACTGTTTTAGCTGTTGATAAATATACTCAATGGCGAAGTGATTTAAGTAAAACGGAAGTAATAAATGAAGAACAATTTATTGAATATACCAAAAACGGCTATCCCACCACTTTTACTATCACTGTTGTAGAACCGCATAAGCGCTGGGAATTTGATATGGAAAATAGCAATATGAAAGGACATTGGGTTGGCATTTTCACTTCCATAGGCGATAAAACGGAGATTGATTTTACAGAACAGGTAATAGCAAAGAAATTCTATATGAAGCCGTTTGTAAAATCATATTTAAAAAAACAGCAAGCACAGTTTATTATGGATTTGAAAAGAATATTAGAGAAATAAATTATAATTTATCGAGTAGATCAACTTATAATAGTTGGTTTTTTTTATGCTCTAATGAAAGGATGTGATTTAATGAGCATACTACAAGAATATGAAGAAATAAGAAAAGAATTAGGAAACGGTATTAATAAGGGTATTGAGTTATACCTATCAAAAAATCCTAATTTAGAAAAAGGTGTTTAAGCACTATATTTAAAAGACAAATTAAAATATACCTAGTGGAAACGTAATTCTACTAGGTTTTTCTTTTGAGTGTTGAAAAAAGTCAAAATCGAAGAAAGTTTCTAAAAGTTCGATAAACAAAGGCTTATTTAAAACTCAAAAAAATTTCATCCTCCGATTTTTTCAGTATAGAACTCGATTGATTGATTATTGAAATCCTATTATAATGAGTAGTAGTTTGGGGGACTTCAATGAAAAAGTTTACACGGCTGCAAAGGATCCTGCTGATTGCCAACATTGTGTTGCTGATTTTTGGATGCCTGATGATGGGGTTGCGGCAAAATACACTTTCGAATATAGGATATAGTGCTTGGACATATATAAAATATGGATTGATCGATTATCCAATTACATCTTTAACGAATATGTTTAGTGATTTTGCGAATCTTTGGCATGCTTATGATGATAATCAATATTTGAATGAACAGCTGGCTCAACAGCGAAGTTATAAAACACTGTATGAAGAACAAAGAAACCGTAACCAGGAGCTTGAAGAATTGATTGAGCTTAACGGAACACTTGATGAAGCAACTACGGTATCTGCTTCTGTTTTGGCGCGCGATACGGATGCTTGGGATCAAACGGTCACGATTTCTGCCGGTTCTACGCAAGGTGTGGAAGAAAATATGATCGTTTGTACTTCCCAGGGGGCTGTCGGTTTGGTGGAGTCGGTACAAACGGCAACGAGTACAGTTCGTCTTTTAACCAGTGATACCTTGATCAATGATATTGCCATCAGCATATCATTAGATGATGGAACGAATGTAGAAGGTGTTTTGGAAAGTTATGATCCGGATGCTCACGCGTACCGCGTTTCATTATTTGATAACGATGCCAGTGTAACGCAGGGACAAGAAGTTAGCACTTCGGGACGGGGAGGAAATTATCCTTCAGGGATATATGTCGGTTCGATCCAAGATGTTGAAACCAATGACAGTGCTTTGATTTCGACGATTTATGTGAGTCCGGTTTCCAATATCGGCAGTTTTAATTATGTTTTAGTGATCGGAAGTGGAGCTCTATCATGAAACTACAAAAAGAGCTCCTGATTGTTCTGCTGTTTTTTCTGATTGATGATCTGATCGAGTTTATATTTCCTATGGATCCGCTCTTTGAACAGTTTTCATTTCTTTCTCAATGTGGATTTTTGTCACTCTGCTTGATTTCTTATCATACTTCTCTTGCAACTGGGTTTTTATTTTCAGCTCTGTGCGGGTTGATCCAAGATCTTTTGTTTGGAGTGGGTTTTCCATTTCATGGGATTCTTTATGGTATATTGGGATGCTGTGTCAGCTTCTTATCGAGGTCTGGAAAAGAGGGTATCTTACGAAAATTCAGTATCTGTTTTTCGTTATTAGTATTAGGAAATTTGATTTCTTTTGGATGGTACCGTATAACAGGAATGATTCAGGTCCATTTTGGAACATGGTTCGTTCATCATGAATTAGGCACAATGGTATTCAATGCGTTTGCTTTCTTTGCCTTAGAATATATTTTTGGGGTTATGGAGCGATATCAGACGATACGCAGGCATCGGATCCAACGTCAGGAAAAAAGAAAATATCGCCGCTTGCGACTTAACGGGAAATGAGTCTTCTCATTTCTTTTTTTTGACCATGTGTTACAATTATTTCAAGAAAATGGAGATCTTTATGAAAAAACTAATGTTACTCGACGGAAATTCAATGTTATTCCGGGCTTATTATGCTACTTTATATACACATAGAATGTCTACATCCAACGGTATTCCAACGAATGCGGTTTTTGGTTTTATTATGATGTTAAAAAAAGCACTCGACCTTATTCAACCAGACGGATTATTGGTTGCTTGGGATGCCGGGAAAAAGACATTTCGCCATGAGAAATATGAAGCTTATAAAGGAACTCGCAAACCATTGGATGAAGAACTCATTGTTCAATTTCCCATTGTTCGGGAGTTTTTAGACGAAGCCGGGATCTTTCGCTATGAAATAGAGGGTTATGAAGCCGATGATATCATTGGTTCTATGGCGAAATCGCACCCGGAACTTCAGACTACGATATTGACTAGCGACCGGGACCTTCTTCAGCTGGTGGATGCTTCAACCTCTGTTTTGTTGATGAAAAAAGGGATCTCAGATATGGATTTAATGAATGTAAAGCATTTTAAAGAAAAGTATCAATTAGATCCCATGCAAATCATTGATTTAAAAGGCCTGATGGGTGATTCGAGCGATAATATACCAGGTGTGAGCGGTATTGGAGAAAAAACCGCTTCAAAGCTTCTGCAACAGTATCAAAGCGTTGAGAATGTCTTTGACCATATTGATGATATTAAAGGAAAACTAAAAGAGAAGCTGCTTCATGACAAAGAATTGGCATTTTTGTCAAAAGAACTGGCAACGATCTACACCCAGATGGAGTTTCCTTTTCAGTTAGAAGATTTAAAATTTGAAGGAATGCAAGATTCAGTAAATGCTTTTTTTCAAAAATATGAGATGCGTTCTTTAATGAATGAGAGACAATCCGTAAAAAAGGAATCTTTGCCTCTTAAAACGATTTCGACATTGCCTGAGATAGAACATCCCGCTCTTTTGATCCCGGTATGTACAAAAGAAAATTTTTTAACGCAAAAGCTTTACGGATTTATGATTCCGACATCTCAAGAAGTTCTCTATATTTCAATAGAGTCAGCCATGGAAGATCAAAATTTTAAAGCGTTGTTAAATAGGAAGGATCTCTCTACATGGGATGCCAAAGAATGTAATCATCTTTTAGAACGTTATGGTTTGCCGACGGTTTCGTTTAAAGAAGATCTCCATATCGCTTCTTTTCTGCTGCATTCGCAGGCAACAGATCAAGATGCGTTGATGATGGCTTTAAACATTGAATTGACAGAAAGTTTTCACGAGTTATCCAAGAAGAAAAAAGATCAGGAAGCATATGCTTGTTGTCGTATGCTGCCGGTAATGCATGCATTCAGCGAACAGCTTCAGGAAAAAGAAAGCGAGATTCTTGAAGAACTGAAAAGGGAAGAACTCTTTGAATTATACGAAACGATAGAAAAGCCACTGATCCCAATTCTTTTTGAAATGGAAAAAGAGGGAATCGATATACAAGAAAGTACTTTAGATGCGATAGGGGAAGAAGTTTCTCGGAAGATGACCGATTTATCGAATCAAATTTATGAATACGCGAATAAGATCTTTAATATCAATTCGCCAAAACAGCTGGCCATCGTTCTTTATGATGATCTGGGCTTAAAAGGGGGAGGAAAGAAACGAAGCACGAGTGCAGAAGTTCTTGAAAAATTGCTGGGCGTACATCCGATTATTGAGACTTTATTAGAATATCGGAAGTTTTCAAAGATCATGTCCACTTACATCGATGGTTTAAAAAAGCATATTCGTACTGATCATAAGATCCATACGACATTCAATCAGACCATGACACAAACTGGACGGCTTTCAAGCAGTGATCCGAATCTTCAGAATATCAGCGTTCGCGACCAAGAAGGTCGAGAGATCCGTAAAGCTTTTGTGGCACCTCCAGGATGTGTGCTTTTATCAGCGGATTATTCGCAAATTGAATTGCGGATGTTAGCTCATATGGCTAATGAAGAACATATGATCCAAGCTTTTATTCATGATGAGGATATTCATAATAAAACAGCCTCTTTGATCTATCATTGTGATTTAAAAGACGTGTCTTCGTCGATGCGTCGCGTTGCGAAGACAGTCAATTTTGGTATCGTGTATGGACAGACGGCATTCGGTTTGTCGACACAGTTACATATCACTCGTAAAGAAGCTACTGAATTCATGAATTCATATTTTGAGAGTTATCCGAATATACATCGTTATATGAATCATTTAATCCAGGATTGTCAGGAAAAAGGATATGTAGAAACACTATTCCATCGGCGTCGGCAAATTCCGGAAATCAACGATAAAAATTTCATGACACGAGAATTTGGCAAAAGAGCTGCCATGAATGCGCCGGTCCAAGGCAGTGCTGCTGATTTGATCAAGATTGCGATGATTCGTGTTGACAAAGCAATGAAAGCGGCGGGTGTCTCATCAAAACTTCTTCTTCAGATTCATGATGAATTAATCTTTATGGTCCCGGAAAATGAATTAGAATGCATGGTTTCATTAGTTAAAGAAGCTATGGAAAATGCGATGACGCTCCGCGTTCCGCTGAAGGCCAGCATTCAGTCTGGCAAAACATGGTACGAGGCTAAATAATGCCAGAAGCACCAGAAGTCCAAACGGTCTTATCGACATTAGAGGATCAGATCAAAGATTTAAGAATTGAAGAAGTCCAAATTCGTTATGAAAAACTCATCGAAAATGAGTCGGTGTCGAGCTTTATTGAAAAAATCAGCAATCAACATTTCCGGCAATTTCATCGCTATGGAAAATACTTGATCTTTGCGTTGGATGATTATGACTGGATCGTTCATTTGCGGATGGAGGGCAAGTTTTATTTGCTTACTGACTTGCCGAAAGATAAACATATTCATGCCGGTTTTTTATTGAGCGATGGCAGATGGTTATGTTATCATGACACACGAAAGTTTGGCAGGATGAAACTCTATCTAAAACAAGAAGATTTTCAATCTCTTCCTTGTTTTCAAAAACTGGGGCCGGATGTCTTAGATCCTTCTTTGAATGCGGATTATCTGTACCAGGCTTTTCATCATTCAAACAGGAGTTTAAAAGCATGTCTGCTGGATCAAAGTCTGGTTGCCGGCATCGGGAATATTTATGCCGATGAAATCTGTTTCGCATGTCAGCTGGATCCTCGCAGCCGTTCTAAACGGATATCAAAGAAAGACTGTGTTCATTTAGTTTATCATATGCAGAGGATTATTAGAGGAGCAATGCGTTATGGTGGAACTACTATTCGAAGTTATACCTCTAGTTTAGGAGTAACCGGTCGATTTCAGTTAAAACTGCGAGTACACGATCGAAAGGACGAAGAGTGTACAGTGTGTCATACTTTAATCAAGAAAATCATAGTGGCCCAAAGGGGGACTTATTTATGCCCAAAATGTCAAAAAAGAAAATAATAGCGATCACAGGAAGTATGGGGTCGGGAAAATCTATGGTTTCCACCATGATTCAAAAGCGATATCCGGTCTTAGATGCGGATCAAGTCAATCGAGACCTGATCAAAATGGGAAATGCAGGATATCGGGCATTGAGCAAGAAACTGGCTTTACCACTGGATTCTCATCAGGAGATCAATAAATCTGAGTTTTCAAAAAAAATATTTTCGGATCCCATATATCGAGATCAAGTGGAAGCAATTCTACATCCTTTGATTATGAAAGCGATTCAAGACTGGATCAAAAATCAAAAAAACACGCTTGTGTTTATAGAAATTCCTTTATTATTTGAAGCGGGGATGGAAGATCATTTTGAAGAAATCTGGTGCGTTGTTTGTGATGAAGAGGTTGCCCTGGAACGATTAAAGGCAGGACGTAATATTTCAAGAGAAGAAGCAAAAGCGCGTTTGGCATGTCAATATTCTCCAGTGATTAAGGTTCAGAAAAGTGATGTCGTCCTTTATAACAACGGAACGATCGAACAGCTTCAAGAGCAGGTCGATCTGTATTTAGAAAGGAGTGCCATGTGAATACCCAAACATTTTCAATTCAGACGCAGTCTTCTCTCAAGGAGGAGACTCTTTCTTCGTTGATTTTATTGTATGGTCCTTTGATAGGAAATGATGCCGTATTACTTTACCAGAGTTTTTATGTGCTTCGAAATCAAATGACAGAAGGAAGCATTGATATTTTGATTCAACTTTGTCATTTGACTCAAACACGATTTCAAGCGGCTAGAAAAAAATTAGAACAGTATTCTTTATTACGCTCCTTTTATGATAAGGACAAAAGGAATTGGTTATTTGTGCTGTGTTCTCCCAAAGAACCGGAAGAGTTTTTGAAACACGATGTCTATTCTCGCCTTTTTTTAGAAAAAGAAGGGTCGGGACAGTTGGATCGTATGAAACTTTTATTCTCTTTTACGGCTCGAATTACCGATTCTATGGTTGATGTCAGTGAACCTTTGGATATTTCTTTGTTGGATGCTTGGACACAGGAAAAAGAACAAGCATTGGATTCTGTTCCTGTTTCTTCCTTTACATCCTCTTATCCTTTTGATTTTGGCCTAATGTTTCAGGGGATGGATCGTATTATTCCGCAGCGTTTGCGAACAAAAGAGAATTTACAGCGTATCCATGAGCTTGCTCGTATTTTTGGAATCGATGAAAAAACAATGCGTCGTTATTTGTCGTTGAGCATTGACCCAGCTAAAACACGAATCGATTTTGAACAACTTAGAGAACGAGTGCTGCAGGCTCGAAAAACAAAAACATCTAGTCAGGATCCATATGAACTTTCTCCGGTTGCATTCCTGCAATGGAAACAAAACGGAATGCCGGTTTCTGTACCAGATAAATTACTTCTGGAGAAGGTTATGGTCGATTATAAACTGCCTAACGAAGTCATCAATGTTTTGATTGATTACGCTTTGCGGGCAACCGATCAAAAGTTCAATCGGTCTTTTGTGGAGAAAGTGGCAAGTTCTTGGGCCCGATTACAAATCGATACAAAGGAAAAAGCGCAAGAGCAAATTCATTCAAGACCACAAAACAAAGAAGAACTGCCCTCTTGGTATCAGGATAGGACTCAACAAGAAAATGATCCTAATCTGGAAAAAGAAATCGAGTCTATGCTTAAAGCATTGAAGGAGGAATCAGGTGATGGAAGCATTTAAAAAAGTACAGAACATGGATCTGGAGTGGATCGTAAGTCTGGCTCAGGAAACAGAAGTTCACGACTTTTTAAAAAGACATGATCTGGGCATGGATTTTTTAAAGAAAAATGCATCTGATTTTTTGTTATGGAAAGAGACTTTGGATCGATGCAAAGACTGTCCGGGTCTTTCCAGCTGTTCACAGCCATTACCTGGAAAGCGAAAAATGTTGGAAATCGACGAAGAGGGTTTTTTGATTCAGAACTTTGTTTCTTGCGCTTATCAAGCGGCCATTGATGAAAAAAGAAAACATCAAAAAAAGTTCTGGCTATCCCATATGAGTTCAAAAGAATATGAGATCGATCTTTCGATTTTGGCTAAGGGGCAAGCCAAGGAATATCAGTTAGCTTTTCGAACCATTCTTGCATCGATTCAAGATGCACAGGGGGTATATCTGTATGGCCAGCCAGGGGTTGGAAAAACGTATTTGATGCTGGGGCTATGCAATCTCTATGCAAAGGAAAACAAAAGTATTTGTTTTGTCAAATTGCCGCAGTTGATCAGTGATTTCAAACAAAAATTGACAGATAATGAATATCGGTTAAAAAACATGTCGCTTTTACAAAAAGCAGATATCGTAGTTTTGGATGATATGGGAGCGGAAGCCATCAGTGCATGGACCAGGGATGAGATCGTTCTTCCTGTTTTGGAATATCGTATGACGCATCAAAAGAAAACATACTTTACAAGTAATTATGCACCGGAAGAGTTATTTAACCAATATATAATTCGTAATGAGAGCAATTCAAAGATCAGTGCTTTACGTTTGTTAGAACGAATTCGCAGCTTGGCAAAACCTTGTAAATTATCTGGAGAATCACGTCGGTAATTCTTTTCAAATCTATTGAATTGGAGTAAAATAATGATAGCAAATTAAACATAAAGGAGGAATTGAAACTATGTTAGTATCTGCTACTGAAATGATCAATAAGGCGCATGAAGGTCATTATGCGATCGGTGCTTTTAACATCAACAACCTTGAATGGACAAAAGCTATTTTAGCAGCCGCTGAAGAAGTAAAATCACCTGTTATGTTAGGGGTATCAGAAGGTGCCGCTAAATATATGTGTGGTTTTAAAACGGTTGTTGCGATGGTAAAAGAGATCCATGATTATATGGGTATTACGGTTCCTGTTGCGATTCACTTGGATCACGGAACATATGAAGGTGCGAAAGCTGCTATTGAAGCTGGATTCACATCTGTAATGTTTGATGGATCTCATTATGATTTCGAAGAAAACTTGGCAAAATCTAAAGAAATGATTGAGCTGGCACATTCAAAAGGCTTGTCTATCGAGTGTGAAGTTGGTGGAATCGGTGGAGAAGAAGACGGTGTCGTTTCTGCTGGTGAATTAGCTGATCCTCAAGAATGTAAAACAATTGCTGAGCTGGGTGTTGATTTCTTGGCTGCCGGTATTGGAAACATTCATGGTAAGTATCCAGCTAACTGGGCTGGCTTGAGCTTTGATCGTTTGGCTGAGATCCAGGCTTCTACAAACGGTAAACCGTTAGTTCTTCATGGTGGTTCTGGAATCCCTCGTGAACAAGTTAAAAAAGCAATCGATTTAGGTGTATCAAAGGTAAATGTCAACACAGAATGTCAGTTGGTATTTGCTGATGCAACTCGTAAATATATCGAGGCAGGCAAAGATCAGCAAGGAAAAGGATATGATCCTCGTAAATTGTTGAAACCAGGTGCAGATGCCATCACTGAACTTGTAAAAGAAATGATGACAAACTTCTTTGGTTCTGCCGGAAAAGCTGAATAATTCGTAAAATATCGAAAGGGCTGATCGTTTTTTGATCAGCTCTTTTTGTTTTGGGTGGATAGATCAGAGAATCTTAGGTAAAATAATCTTTGAAAGAACCCGGGTTTTTGTGTATTATATATGAGCATGTTCGGGAGGTGTCTTATGGAAGAAGTTATCAAGATTGAAGGTGGCCATCCATTAGAAGGTTCAGTCCGTATCAGCGGATCGAAGAATGCAACGGTGGCTTTGATACCTGCTTGTGTGTTAGCCAATGAGCCCATCACGATTTTTGATGTTCCCAATATCAGCGATGTAAAGTCACTTAAAGTTCTCTTAGAAGAACTTGATGTTATAGTAGAGCAGAAAGATGATGACACTTTATATATAGATCCGTCAAAAATGGTCAATCGTCCAATGACCAGTACAGCAGTTAGTAAGTTAAGAGCTAGTTATTATTTCATGGGTGCACTTTTAGGAAAGTTTGGTCATGTTGAGATCAAAATGCCTGGAGGATGTTATCTGGGGCCCCGTCCGATTGACCTCCATCTAAAGGGCTTTGAAGCTTTAGGCGCCAAAGTAGAATACATCAAAGGATGTTATATATTGGATGCTGACAAACTGACAGGTACGAATATTTTCTTAGATATTAGCTCGGTAGGGGCTACGATCAACATTATGATGGCTGCAGTTTATGCAGAAGGAAGAACGGTCATTGAAAATGCGGCTCGTGAACCAGAAATTATTGATATTGCGACTTTGTTAAATAAAATGGGAGCCAGAATCCATGGCATGGGCACGAGCACACTGACAATCGATGGTGTAGATCGTTTAGGCGGATGTATGCATGAGATCATTCCAGATCGCATTGAGGCAAGTACATATTTGATCATTGCGGCGGCAATGGCTAAAAAGATGCGCATTGAAAATATCATTCCACAGCATGTGGATGCCATCACGATGAAGTTAAAAGAAATTGGAATCAAGATGAAGATCGAATCGGATGCGATCGAAGTGTATGAGTCGAAAGATCTATTAAAACCTACGGATATTTTGACAAAACCATATCCGGGTTTTGCGACTGATGTGCAGCAGCCGTTTACCGCATTGTTGACCAAAGCGCAAGGGCAGTCGGTTGTGACCGAAACAATCTATACCGAACGTTTTAAGCACTGTTATGAATTAAATAAGATGGGTGCTGACATTGATGTTCGTGTCCCGAGTTCTTTTATTAACGGACCAACTCCTTTATATGGGACTAGCGTTACGGCAACAGATTTGCGATGTGGGGCTTGTCTGGTCATAGCGGCTTTGATGGCAGAAGGAGTCACCGAAATCCATGATGTTTACCATATTGATCGCGGCTATGAAGATCTTGACGGGAAACTAAAAAGCTTAGGCGCTAATCTCTGGCGAGAATTTACAGAATGATCATTTCTATAAAAAAGACTGTAATTGATTTTACAGTCTTTTTTGGATTAGAATAAAAATATGATCAAGGTTGCGATTCTCGAATATGAAAATGAATCAATGGAAGTTGCTTTGGCTCTTTCTAAGATCTATGCGTATCAAGATTGGACATTCCGCCACTTTACAAAAGCATCTGATCTGGCCAGGCGTCTCAAAGAAGAAGAGTACCAGCTTTTTGTTTTTGACGAAGTTTTTAAAACGCCTCGTTTAGAAAGCGTTTTCGTTCATGACCATCCTAATTCCATGTTTGTCTATTTGTGCGAGAACCCCATTCGAACCAAAGGAAATGATCAGCGCCATCGAGTATTATATCTGGATAAAGGAAATATTCGTCAAGAAGTGCTGCAGGTCCAAGATCAGCTTTTATCTTTGAGTCATCAAATGGATTCTTATGAATTGAATTACGATGGAGTCCATGTTTTCTTGCCTTATCCGGATATCTATTATTTGGATAAAATGGAAAAAATGATCTATTTCCATACAAAAAAGGGAGAATTTCACGAAAGAGCAAATATGTCTGATCTTGAAAAAGTGTTTACACCATATGGATTTTTACGAGTTCATGTTTCTTATTTAGTGAACGCCATTCATATCGTAGCATGGTATAAAGATGAGGTTGAATTGGATAATGGGGATAGGATTCCACTTTCTCGACAACAAAAGCGAAAGATCTTAGCCTTGAAAAAGTCAAATCGGACACTTGGCTGACCGATTTATCCATTTGTATTGTCTTCAGAGTCATCGACGATATAATAGAGTTGAACAAAGGGATTAGATAGGCATAGACGAATTCCTTTTGAAAGAACTTAAGCTGATAGAGAGCGGTGGGAAGATGACAATACAATAATAGCCGGGAACAAGTTTCCTGGCGAAGCACGAAGCTATGGAGAGAAGACTCCAAACGTCAGGTCGGATAAAACCGAAAAAAACATTCCTTGGACTTGGTTGATGATAGAATGTCAGAATTGAACAGACCGATATTTGGCTGTTACAAGATCCATGATCAGAATAAAAGGACAATAGATCATTAACTAAGGAGTCATCTAAAGTCTGCATAAAAAGAGCACAGACACCTGAATAACAATAGAGGAAATGCTGTAGAAAATACGTTATGCAGTCGCTGATCGATAGATGAAAAGAAATAAATATTGAATAAAGAATATAGAAAACGAGGCTTGTGAAGAGTCTCGTTTTTTGTTGTGTTTTGAATTATGTGATTTTCACGAAGTATGGTATATTATATTCATAAAAGAAAAGTTGAGGACCTGTTATGAAATTATTAGCAACGGATTATGATGGAACATTGAAATATGCCAGCCACATCATGCCTGAGGATCTAGAAGCCATCCAGGACTGGAAACAGGCAGGAAACATGTTTGTGATCGTGACTGGCCGTTCGATGGAATCCATTGAACAACAAGTCAAGGAGAACGACCTTCCTGTGGATTATTATGTAACCAATAACGGTGGAATGGTCTTTGATAAAGAGGGCAACGAACTGCTTGCTCATTATTTGGATCTGGTTACCGCAATTGATATTATTTATGCTGCTCAAAACGAAGAGGGGGTTGCCAGTGTTGTGATCAATGATGGTAGAAACCGTCATAAGATGACCGTTGATCCAAGTGTTTCAGACCGGCGATACCCGCATATGCAAGATGATATGACAATGGAAGATCTTGAAAACTGCCCAAAAATTGCACAGATTGTTCTGTCAATGGCCGAACAGAATATGGCGGTAACTTTAGCCGATAATATCAATATGTTCTTTGGGGAGAATGTGGTTGCTTATGCGAATAATTTTGTAGTCGACGTTGTACCGAAAGGGATTTCTAAAGCTACCGGATTAGAATTTGTGGTTGAATATGCTGATATTGACGAAGCTGATGTCTATACGATCGGCGATTCTTATAATGATATTCCTCTGATGACGTATGGATATAACGGAGCTTGCATGACAACGGCTCTAGAAGAAGTGCAACAAAATGCTACGGTTCTCTATGATTCAGTGGGAACGATGATCTATTCCATTTTAGATTAGTGAAAAGGGGGATGGGAAATGGATATTACGACAAGTGATATTTCATTGATCCTTAGATTGATCCTCGATGTGATCGTGATTTGGGCTTTGGTTTACTATGCTTTGCGTATTGTCCGCAACAATACTCGAACGATCCAGATCGCAAAGGGGATCTTGTTTATTTTGATCGTACAAGGATTATCTGCAATCTTGGGGCTGAATGCCTTGAACTACCTAATCAATATCTTTGTGAATTGGGGAGTAGTTGTCATTATGATTATTTTTCAGCCGGAGATTCGTGCTATGCTTGAAAAATTCGGGAAAACTTCTTCGATTTTAGGGCTGAATGTATCACATGATGAGCAAATTAGTATGATCGATGAATTGGTCAAAGCCTGTGCGCAAATGTCTAAAACAAAAACCGGAGCTTTGATTTCGATTCAAAGAAATACATCAATGGAGGATTATGTCCATACTGGAATCGAGATGGATTCGGTTGTTTCCAGTGAACTGTTAGGGACGATCTTTCAATATGGAACGCCGATGCACGATGGAGCTGTCATCATCATCGGCAATAAGATTGCATGTGCAGCGGCTTATTTTCCGCCAACCACTAAAGATCTGCCAAGCAAATATGGAGCCCGCCATCGTGCTGCGGTCGGAATCAGTGAGATTACCGATTCCATCACGATCATTGTGAGTGAAGAAACTGGAAATATATCTGTCGCAATGAATGGTCAGCTCACTCAATATAAAGCAGAAGGGCTTCATCGCCTTCTGATGAATCTTCTGGTGCCGGATAGAGAGGAAGGAGCGACCTCTTCTTTGTTGAGGCCTGTTATCAACACCGCAAAAAATTTAGGTTTGACGCGAAGCCGAAAACCTGGTGAAACAAAATATTCTGCGGATGAGCGTATTCAGCCTCTGGCCATAGTGGATTTGCGGGATCAGGGGGTGAATTCACATGAATGAGTCGAACAGATCTCCGCAAAATAAGAATAAAGGCTGGATCGAATCCTTTAAAAATGCAATCGGCTCTTTTTATCGTCGAGTCAATAAGTTATTCGATCGAATTGTCTTCAATAAAGCAGGATCGTTGATCGTTTCCTTGATGATCTCTCTTGTTATTTGTGCGGTAGTGGATTATCAGGATATTCGGTATGAATTGTTTGATAATACATCGACTACGGTAAATCTTGGTAATGTGGATGTGAATATCCTGAGTGATCAGGAACAGTATGAAGTCAGCGGAATTCCAAATAGTGTTCAAGTGACTCTGACAGGAAACGCTGCCGAAATCCAAGTGTATCGACAACAGCACACAAATTTGAGTGTTACAGCGGATCTGCGTCCCTATGAGGAGGGCAGTTTTATTATTGATTTGAGCTTAGATGATCTGCCTTCTTCGATTGAAGCCACTTTATCACCATCTAGTGTTACTGCTACAATCACGGCAAAGAAAGAGCGATCCTTTACAGTTGATCCGGAAATGTTGATTGGTTCAGGACAAAGAGCTTCTGATTTTAAAACGCCAACTTTATCTTCTTCGACTGTTAAGATACGCGCTACGGAGGATGAACTGAATGCAATTCGGTTTGTTCGGGCAATCGTGGATGTTAGTGGATTCACAAATGGCGATCAGTACACGACAGAAGCTACTGTTGTTGCTTATGATGCGGAAGGAAATCGTGTCCAGGTGGAGATTGATCCATCGACTATAGAAGCAACGGTTGAGAAAAACGATACAGATACAGAATAGGAGTATTCAATATGGGTAAATATTTTGGAACGGATGGCGTACGAGGACGAGCCAATGAAGATCTAACATTAGATATGTCCATCCGTATTGGTCAGTATTTAGGAATGTATTATGGCAAAGACCGCCATGCGAAGATCTTGATCGGAAAAGATACGCGGTTAAGCGGAGATATGTTTGAACTTGGTCTGGCAGCGGGAGCAACTTCCATGGGGGCGATGGTGTATCTATTAGGTGTTTGTCCTACCCCGGCAGTCAGTTATTTAATTCGTAAAGAAAGATTTGACTGCGGGATCATGGTATCGGCCAGTCACAATCCTTATTATGATAATGGAATCAAGATTTTCAATCATAATGGAGAAAAAATGGAAGAGGACGTCTTATTGCAGATTGAAGATTACATGGATGGAAAGACTTCGCTGGACCTTAAAACAGGAAGTCAGATTGGAGAGTATTTCGATTGGCAGGATGGATTGGAAATCTATATGTCTTGGCTGAAAGAGACTGTCCCTGTTGATTTGAGCGGATTTAAGATTGCTGTAGATAATGCGAATGGTTCAGCTACCAGTACGGCTATTGAGACTTTAGATTCTTTGGGGGCTACTGTAGAAGCAATCTCCAATTCCCCTAACGGAATCAATATCAATAAGGATTGTGGATCGACTCATCCTGAAAAACTACAAAGAAATGTGCGCGAAGGTGATTTCGATATTGGTCTTGCCTTTGATGGAGATGCAGATCGCTTGATTGCAGTGAATTCAAAAGGGGAACTGGTCAACGGGGATTATATTTTATATATCTGTTCTCGTTATATGAAGTCTCAAAATTCATTGAACAAAAATATGTGCGTTACCACGGTAATGGCTAACTTAGGACTTTATAAAGCGCTGGATGAAAATAAGATCGATTATATTCAAACTCCGGTCGGTGATAAGTATGTCTTTGAAGAGATGCAGAAAAATGACTATTATCTGGGCGGAGAACAAAGCGGACATATCATCTTCTATGAACATGCAGTGACAGGAGATGGCCTTTTGACAGCTTTGAAGCTTTTGCAGATCATGAAAGAAACAAACAAGAGTCTAGAAGAGCTATCCGATGGTTTGTTCATTTATCCGCAGCTGCTGAAAAATGTTAAAGTTAACTGTAAAGAAAAGGCGTTAAAAGATCCTCGGTTATTGAATGTGATCCAGGAAGTTGCTGATGAACTTGGAGATGAAGGTCGAATCTTAGTCAGACCGAGTGGAACAGAGCCTCTGGTTCGAGTTATGGTTGAGGCAAAAACAGATGATTTGTGCGAAAGCTATGTACAGCGTGTTGTTGATTTTATTGAGCAGAATCAATATTAAGGAGGTATCCTATGAAACGAGTGATTTGTGTCGTAGAAGATGAAAAAGACTTAAATAATTTAGTTGCCCAATATTTGCGTAAAGAAGGATATGAGGTCCGCTCTTACTATACGTATGAAGAAGCTAGTGCTCATGTCCAAGATGATGATGTTCATCTTTGGATCCTCGATATCATGTTGGATGACAAATCAGGTTTTGATCTGATTGAAGAGATTCGTTTGCAGGGCCCAGAAACACCGGTGATTTTCATGTCGGCGCGCGATAAGGAATTTGATCGCATCATCGGTTTGGAAAAGGGATGCGATGACTATATCACAAAACCTTTTTCACCTAAAGAAATGGTATTGCGCGTCAATAATATCATTAAACGAGCTTATAAAGATGACAATAATCGAATTGCAGTTGATGGATATGAACTTGATGAAGAACAACGTAAGATCTATGCAGATAATGTAGAGATTGAGCTGACCACAAAAGAATTTGATCTTTTGATGATGTTTATCAAGAATAAAGGGATTGCTTTTTCACGAGATAAGATCTTGGAGAATGTTTGGGATGAAAATTACTTCGGCAGCGATCGAGTTGTAGATGATACTTTACGTCGGTTGAGAAAGAAATTACCAAATTTAAATATCCATACCATTTATGGGTATGGTTATCGCCTAGGATAAAATCATGATTTCACGTTTATTTAAAAAAATGTCTTTGACACAGCAGGTCTTGATCATGATCCTGCTGTTTATCAGTTTTTTTGGGATTTTCTTTATCTTTTACCTAAATAACAACATCGAGACAACGATTGCCAATCAGATGTATATGACAATGGCCAATCGTCAACAGCCCATTATTTCTTTAATGGAATCAGGGTTTGCCGGAGAAGATAATATCTATGAATATTTGGCGGCAGACAGTATTCAAACAAATTGTATCATCAATAATAAAACCATTACGGTTTTAAATCCAGATGAAAACCAAAAGACCAGCAGAAGCTTTTATGAGTATCTTGTTGAACGGTCTCAAAGCTTGATTTACGAAAGTGACGAAACCGACCAAGGAACCATCATTCATCAAGGGGAACGTTATTATTATCGTATGCAAGTTGTCGAAACAGCTTTGGGAGACCGTGTATTGGTCAGTTTTATGAATGACACTTACCCCCAGTCAATCAAAAATACGTTAGTGGATTCTACGGTGTATGCTACGATTCTTGCCTTTTGTGTTTTCATCATCATCATGATGGTTTGGGTATTCTCTATCATCCATCCATTGAATCAAATCAAGAATTATATTGCACAGGTAAAACAGGGAAAAGAGGTTGAACTCCATTTAAATCGGGATGATGAAATAGGGGAAGTAGCCAATGAACTGATCAATATGAAAGACGAACTTCAAAAACAGGAAAAAGTCAAAGAAGAAATGATTCATAACATTTCTCATGATTTAAAAACTCCAATCGCAACGATCAAATCGTATTCTGAATCCATTAAAGATGGGGTTTATCCTTATGGCACTTTAGAAAAAAGTGTTGATGTGATCTTAGATAATGCGAATCGTCTAGAAGCAAAAGTACACAATCTGCTTTATTTGAACCGAATCGAATATTTAATCACGAGCGATGCAGAAGGCGTTGTGACGAATATGAAGGAAGTAGTTGAGGAAGTAGTCTTGAATTCAGCAGTGATTCGTCCTGAGATCTCTATTATAACGGATGTAGAAGAAGTATTCTTTGATGGTCTTTTGGAATCGTGGCGCGTCTGTATTGAAAATATTATGGAAAATGCATTCCGATATGCACAGAGCTATATTAAGATCCAAGTTCGTGAAAATGATTTACAGATTTCCAATGATGGACCAAAGATGCCGGAAGATCGCATAGAAGCGCTTTTCCGTCCTTATGAAAAAGGAGAAGGCGGCCGTTTTGGATTAGGCTTATCCATTGTATCGCGCGTTGTGAAAGCAAATAAATATCACGTTAAGGGATATAACACAGAAGATGGAGTCTGCTTCAGAATCTATCGAGACGAACCGAAACAAAAGAAAAAACAAAATGAAAAGAAGGCGCGACGTGATTCAAAAAAAGAAGTTTTAGAGGGGAAAAAAGATTTCTTTGTTTCTCATGAATCAAAGGATCATTCAGAATAGGAGAGTTTAAAATGAAAGTAGGTACTATCGGCAGCGGTGTGATTGTGGATCGTATGATCGAGGCTATGAAAATGACGCAGGGAATAGAAGTATGCGCCGTTTATTCTCGAACACTTTTGAGAGCAAAGGAATTTGCTCAAAAACATCACATCTCAAAATATTATGATGATCTCGATAAGATGTTAAACGATGACGATCTGGATACGATTTATGTTGCCAGTCCTAACGGCTTACATTATAGTCAATCAAAACAAGCTCTTTTGGCAGGAAAACATGTGATCTGTGAAAAGCCTTTTGTCCCTACCGTTCAGGAAGCTATCGATCTTTTTACGATTGCTAAAGAAAAAAAAGTGTATATTTTTGAGGCGATCACGACGATCCATCTTCCAAACTATAAAATCACAGCTTCCCATTTAAAAGACTTGGGCGATATTAAGATGATTCAATGTAATTTCTCTCAATACTCTTCTCGTTATGAAAAATATAAAGCATTTGAGGTGACCAATGTATTTGATCCGGCTTTTTCCGGAGGTTCTTTGATGGATATCAATGTATATTGTATTCACTTTGTGGTTGGGCTTTTTGGAAAACCAGATTCTGTTCAATATGTTTGTAATCGAGGATTCAATGGGGTGGACACCAGCGGGACTGCCTTGCTGTTTTATCCGGATAAGTTTGCAATCTGTACTGGTGCAAAAGATTCAAGTTCTCCAAACCATGTTTATATTCAAGGAGATCAAGGAACGATCCGCGTTTATGGATCTAGCTGCGGAGTTTGTGCGCATGTTGAAGTCTTACCGACAAAAGGAGATATGATCGGCAAAAAAGATACTTCTTCTTCGCGTGATATCGGAGTAGATCAAAAACCTCATATGATTTATGAATGTGAAGACTTTTTGTCAATCGTTCAAAATCATGATTCTCCTGCTTATGAAAAGCTTTGTCAACAAACATTAGATGTTGTATCTATTTTAGAAGAATGCCAAAAACAAAACACAATGGTTTGACCATTGTGTTTTATTGCTTTTTGCGTGTGAAAACAATTTGGTTTGAAGAGCTTAATGATTCAGAATAATGATAACCCAAAAGGTCAAAATGTTGGATTTCTTTAACGGATTCGATTTGATTTTGAGCAAGATAGCGAACCATTTCTCCTCGAGCAATCTTAACATATACTCCTTTTTCGACAAGACGATGGGAATTCTGTTCAAAGAATTTTACATCGATCAAAGAACGATAAGGGCGGATGCATTTGGCATATTCTTCGCTGGCAAGATTCAGAATAATAGGATCTTGAATGGAATCTGCTAAGGTTGATCCCCAAAATTCATATAAAGAAAAAGGGATCTTTGACTGCATTTCTAAACGATATTTAACGATCGTATCAAAAGGCCGCAACAAACCATAAAAACCAGATAGGATCAACAGATGTTTTGAAAGATATCGAAGAGCTTCATCCTCCAAGATCTCGGGAGACATCGTTGTATATTGGATGCCGCGATAGGCAAATAATGCAGGAGTATTTGCTCGATTCAGATCTAGGGTCTGATAGTTTTCATACGCTTCTCTTGCGATCTTTTCAGAGCATTTGAAAGCTTTTTTTAACTCTGGATAAGGTAGAGATTTTAAATGCTCTAATAAAAGATTTGTTTTGTGCAGAAACAGAGGCGATGAAGAGGTATTAAAATAATCATCATAAGATTTCATCTGTTTGGCAGGGCTGATCAGTATTTTCATGTCTTTATTTTAACATATTAAAAACGATGAATCGATTCAGTCAGAATGAAAGCGCTCGTCAATTTCTTTGAAAATATTTTCAAAAAGAATACAAAAGAACATGAAAGTTTGCTATAATAAAAATCAAACATAAAAGAAGAAGGTGAGACCATGAAATTAACGGGAGCACAGATCACTGTGGAAACGTTGATTGAACAGGGGACTGAAGTTGTCTTTGGATATCCTGGAGGGCAAGTAATCGATTTATACGATGCTTTATATCAAGCCGGTGACCGAATTCATCATGTGTTGACAGCACATGAACAGGGTGCTTCTCATGCAGCAGACGGATATGCCCGCAGCAGTGGAAAGGTGGGAGTCGTGATTGCGACTAGCGGTCCGGGAGCAACAAATTTAGTCACAGGGATCGCAACTGCCCATTTGGATTCTACGCCAATGGTTGCGATTACTGGAAATGTATCGAATGCGATGATTGGACGAGATAGTTTTCAAGAAGTCGATATTACCGGTATAACGATTCCAATCACAAAACACAACTTTATTGTCAAACATGTTGAGGACTTGGCCGATACGATCCGAACAGCGTTTCAGATTGCTAAATCTGGACGGCCGGGCCCAGTATTGATTGACATTCCTAAAGATGTGCAGACGGGTATTTGTGAGTTTGAGGCGGCCGATGTTGTTGAAAAAGAAAAGCAGCGACTACCAAAGGAGTTCAAGATCAGATTGGCTGCGAATATGATTCGTGAATCGCAACGCCCGTATATTTATATTGGCGGCGGTGCTATCACAGCAAAAGCAAGTCAAGAGATCGAAGAATTGGCAGACTGTATTGATGCACCGATTGGTTCTACGTTAATGGGACTTTCTGCCATTTCTCATGAAAATCCCAGATTCTTAGGTATGGAGGGAATGCATGGACACTATGCAAGCTCTATGGCACAGAATGAAGCGGATTTGATTTTGGCTGTTGGAGCTCGTTTTTCGGACCGAGCGACAGGGAATGTGAGCAAATATGCTAAGAAAGCAAAAATAATTCATATCGACATCGATCGAGCGGAGGTCGATAAAAACATCGCTTCGGATCTTGGCATTGGCGGAGATCTGAAAATAGCCCTTCAAGAACTCTTAAAAATTGTTGAACCCAAAAAGAATTTGGAATGGGATCAAAGGTTAGACGAACTTCGTCGTGAGGAACAAGAGCAGTTCCAAAAGAATTGTTCTGACGATTTATTAGAACCTTATGCTTTGATTCATGAAGTACAAAAACACACAGATCCGGATATGCCTGTTGTGACGGATGTTGGACAACACCAAATGTGGGTTGCACAGTATTATCGATTCCATAAACCACGGACATTTATTACGAGCGGAGGACTAGGTACGATGGGATTCGGCTTGGGAGCCGCCATTGGTTCTTGCCTGGCTACAGGCAAGAAAACAGTTTTGTTTACAGGGGATGGCAGCTTTGGAATGAATCTTAATGAACTCGCAACGGTCTCCAAGCTTAATGCGCCAATCGTTATCTTTATTATGAATAATGGTGTATTGGGAATGGTACGCCAATGGCAAAACCTGTTCTATCATAAACATTATTCGCAGACAACGCTGGATCGCAAAACTGATTTTGTGAAATTGGCGGACGCTTTTGGACTAAAAGGGTATCGTATCTCAAATCGCGAAGAATTATCGGATGTTGTGGCTAAGGCGATGAATGAAGACGGGCCTGTTTTAGTGGATTGTTTGATTGATAAAGATGAATTGGTGCTTCCTATGTTGCCTCCTGGAGGATCTTTTGACGATATTATTACTTTAAAGGAGGATCCCTCATGAAAGATGATCAATTTATCATTGGTATTTTAGTGGATAATGCGGCTGGGGTCTTGACTCGTGTCAGCTCTTTGTTTACTCGAAGAGGTTTCAATATTGATAGTTTGACTGTTGGAACCACTGAAGATCCACGATATTCTCGTATTACGATCTCTGCACATGGAGATGATGCAATTCGCAAGCAGATCATCAAACAAGTTCGTAAGCTTTACAATGTCAAAGAAGTGAAGATCCTTCCCGTTGATAACAGCGTCAAACGTGAATTGGCTCTGATCAAATTGCGAAATAAGCCACAAACACGAAATGATATATTATCCGCTGTTGATATCTTCCGTTGTAAGATCGTTGATTTTTCACCGAATACATTGTGTGTTGAGATTACGGGGAACTCTTCTAAGATCGATGCGTTTATTACAGTTGTAAAACCGTTGGGAATCCTGGAACTTTGTCGTACAGGTGTCACGGCATTGGAAAGAGGATGTATCTATTTAAATAGCGAGACAAAAACATTTGAAGAAATTTGTGAACAAGAAAAAGGAGAAGAATAAAATGTCTAAAATTTATTATCAACAAGATTGTGATATCCAAAAATTGGATGGTAAAAAGGTGGCCATCATCGGTTATGGCTCACAAGGACACGCACATGCTTTGAATTTAAAGGATTCTGGTGTTGATGTTGTAGTCGGGTTGTATGAAGGAAGCCGCTCTATTGAAAAGGCTAAGCGTCAAGGCTTAGAAGTAATGTCTGTCGGAGAAGCCACGAAAGCAAGTGATATCATTATGATCTTGATTCCGGATGAAAAACAGCAGGCAGTTTATGAATCTGAGATTGCTCCAAATTTGACAGCCGGTAAAACATTGGCTTTTGCTCATGGTTTCAATATTCATTTTGGCTGCATTGTTCCACCTAAGGATGTTAATGTTATCATGATTGCTCCTAAAGGACCTGGACATACTGTACGTAGCGAATATGAAGCAGAAAAAGGTGTTCCTTGTCTTATTGCTGTAGAACAAGATGCAACTGGAGATGCCTGGGATCTTGGTTTGGCTTATGCCGCTGGTATCGGGGGAAGTCGTGCCGGTGTCTTAGAAACAACGTTCCGAACTGAAACGGAAACAGACTTGTTTGGTGAACAAGCAGTTCTTTGCGGTGGTGTTTGTGCTTTGATGCAGGCTGGTTACGAAACGTTATGTGAAGCGGGATACGATCCAAAAAATGCATACTTTGAATGTATCCATGAAATGAAATTGATCGTGGATCTGATTTATCAATCTGGTTTTGCTGGAATGCGTTATTCAATCAGCAACACAGCAGAATATGGTGATTATATCACAGGACCAAAGATCATCACCGAGGATACAAAGAAAGCCATGAAACAAATTTTGAGTGATATTCAAGATGGTACATTCGCGAAAGATTTCTTATTAGATATGTCTAAGGCAGGTAATCAGGTTCATTTCAAAGCTATGCGTAAAAAGGCTGCTGAACACGATTGTGAAAAAGTGGGTGCGGAAGTACGTGCTTTATACAGCTGGTCAGATGAAGATAAACTGATCAATAACTAAGATGAAAATTAGACAATCCGTTATGGGTTGTCTAATGCTTTATATAGGATTAGGAGGAAAATATAATGAAGAGTGATGCGATGAAAAAAGGTTTTGATAAAGCCCCTCAACGTTCTTTGCTGCACGCATTGGGATTGACCCAAGAAGAGATCGATCGGCCTCTTGTCGGGATCGCCAGTTCATACAATGAAATCGTTCCAGGCCATATGAATTTGGATAAGATTACAGAAGCAGTCAAAATGGGAGTTGCCATGGCGGGAGGAACCCCTATTGTATTTCCTGCGATCGCCGTTTGTGATGGGATTGCCATGGGGCATCAAGGCATGAAATATTCTTTGGTGACTCGAGATTTGATTGCAGACTCTACAGAAGCCATGGCTTTGGCTCATGCTTTTGATGCCCTTGTTATGATTCCTAACTGTGATAAGAACGTTCCGGGTCTTTTAATGGCGGCTGCACGAATCAATGTTCCAACGATCTTTGTTTCTGGTGGACCAATGTTAGCTGGGCATATCGATGGCCATAAAACATCTCTATCAAGTATGTTTGAAGCGGTTGGTGCCTATCAGGCAGGAAAGATCAGTGAAGAAAAACTGACAGAATATGAATTGAAAACATGTCCGACTTGTGGTTCTTGTTCCGGAATGTACACGGCCAATTCCCATAACTGTTTGACAGAAGTATTAGGAATGGGACTTCCAGGGAACGGGACGATCCCATCGGTTTACTCGAAACGCATTGAATTGGCTAAGCATGCTGGAATGCAAGTTATGAAATTATGGAAACAGAATATTCGTCCCTTGGATATCATGACTGAAAAAGCTTTCCATAATGCATTATGTGCAGATATGGCATTAGGATGTTCAACAAATTCTATGCTTCATCTGCCGGCTATTGCGAATGAATGTGGAATCCAGATCAATTTGGATATTGCTAATGAAATTAGTGCTAAAACACCGAATCTTTGTCATCTGGCACCTGCAGGACCTACATATATCGAAGAATTGGATGCCGCTGGTGGAGTTTATGCGGTTTTAAACGAGTTGAATAAAAAAGGATTGATTTATACAGATGTTATGACATGTACGGGCAAAACGTTAGCAGAAAACTTAAAAGGACATCCGAATTTGAACCCAGATGTGATCCGTCCTATTGATCACCCATATTCAGAGACGGGAGGCATTGCTGTTTTAAGAGGAAACTTGGCTCCAAATGGATGTGTAGTCAAGCAAAGTGCTGTGGCACCCGAAATGTTGGTGCATGAGGGACCAGCCAAAGTATATGACAGCGAAGAAGAGGCCATAGCCGGTATCTTCAATCGGGAAGTCCAAGCTGGAGATGTTGTTGTGATTCGCTATGAAGGACCGGCCGGAGGGCCAGGTATGCGAGAAATGCTTTCACCGACAAGCGCAATCGCGGGAATGGGATTAGATAAACAAGTTGCCTTAATTACGGATGGACGTTTTTCAGGAGCAACTCGTGGAGCAAGTATTGGTCATATATCTCCGGAAGCAGTATCTGGTGGAACCATTGCTTATGTGAAGAATAATGATGTGATTGCTATTGATATTCCTAATCACTCCATTACTTTAAAAGTAAGTGATCAAGAGCTGGAAAAACGTAAAGAGACGATGCCGATTAAAGTGAAGACAAATGTCAAAGGATATTTAAAACGTTATGCACAAATGGTAAGCAGTGCTGATAAAGGAGCAATTATCAACAAATGAGTCTAAGAGTGTTAAGTGATGTTCAATCTTTTACTGTGTTTAAAGCGTTAGATAAGGATAAAGTAATTCATAATTTTTATCGTCTTCTATTGAAAGAAGATATGGAATCGTATTCAGATTTTGTGAGCTCATTATATAAAACAGGGACAGATGACTGGACACAATATCTTTACGATAAAGTAATGTCTCTGGAAAACTGTATTGTCAAAAACACTTGTGAAAAAAAGGATATTCCTCATTCTATTCAAGAAGCTCTTTCATTTGAATTAGGTATCTTGCAGGAACTTTCACAGATGGTTCCGGATGACTTCAAAATGAAAGGATTTAAAGCATCTTGGGTCACACACTCGGTTAATTTCGAATCAGAATACTATGACCGCTTGTCTCATATTGAACAATTTGGTTTTGGAGATTATGCTCGTTTTACGACATTCCGGCTAGAATTGACGGGCCAGGAACCAGGTTTTGTATTAAAGCCGGTTGAATATCCTGATCCCATCTGTTTTTCAGATTTGATAGGCTATGATCTTCAAAGACAGCAAGTGATCGCGAATACGGAAATCTTGTTAAAGGGTCGTTTAGCCAGTAACGTTTTACTATACGGAGATGCCGGTACAGGAAAAAGTGCGACAGTCAAAGCTATAGCCAATGAGTTTAGTAATCGAGGTCTTCGCTTGATCGAATTAGGGAAGAAAGAACTGCATCTTCTTCCTAAACTGTTAGATCTTTTGGCCAAGAATCCTTTGAAGTTTATTTTATTTATTGATGATCTTTCTTTTCAGGAAAATGATGATGATTTTAGCGCTTTAAAAGCTGTCTTAGAAGGCAGTGTATCTGTTCGTTCAAATAATACGGTTATTTATGCGACCAGCAATCGTCGACATATTGTAAAAGAAACTTTCCAAGCACGAGAGGGAGATGAGATTCATCGCAATGACACGATGCAAGAAACCATATCTCTATCCGAAAGATTCGGCATGAAAGTTTATTATGAAAAACCCAAAAAAGATTTATATCAGGAAATTGTATTTGGATTAGCAGATCAATATGGTCTGAATATTGATAGAGAAATATTGGCTTTAAAGGCAGAACAGTTTGCGTTACGAAAAGCGGGACGCTCTGCTCGTGCGGCTCGGCAGCTGATCGAGCAGTTGAGCGCCCAAGAAGAGAATCCGAGGTGAAAAGATGCTGACACTGGATAAAATCTATCATGCGAGTTATGTTTTAAAAGATGTTGCACGTAAAACAGATGTTTTATATGCTCCTAAGATCAATCCTGATGCGAATGTTTATCTAAAAACCGAGAATCTTCAGAATACAGGTTCATTTAAACTTAGAGGAGCATATTATAAGATCAGTTCATTGTCCGATGAGGAAAAAGCGCACGGTGTTATTGCATGCTCAGCTGGGAATCATGCTCAAGGAGTCGCTTTTGCCGCAACAAAAAACAAGATTTCTTCCGTAATCTGTCTTCCGGATGGGGCGCCTATCTCAAAAGTTGAAGCAACAAAAGGATATGGAGCGCAAGTGGTTTTGGTTCCCGGTGTTTATGACGATGCTTATAATAAGGCTCTAGAGCTTCAAAAAGAAAAAGGGTATACATTTATTCATCCTTTCGATGATGAAGATGTAATTGCGGGTCAAGGTACCATTGGTCTAGAGATACTCAGTCAACTTCCACAAACCGATGCGGTCGTTGTCCCGGTTGGCGGAGGCGGCTTGATTTCTGGTATTGCTTTCGCAATAAAGAGCTTAAATCCTAAAATCAAAGTATATGGGGTTCAGGCAGAAGGTGCTGCCAGCATGGTCGAATCCCTGAAGGAAGAAGAAATCGTTCAATTAGAAAGAGTCAATACGATTGCGGATGGAATCAAAGTCAAAGAGCCAGGAAATCATACGTTTGATTTATGTAAAAAATACGTAGATGAAATTGTGACGGTTTCTGATGATGAAGTGGCTGGAGCTATTCTTTCTTTGATAGAAAATCAGAAATTAATCACGGAAGGAGCAGGTGCTGTTTCGGTTGCCGCTGTCATGTTCAATAAACTTCCAGTGAAAGGAAAGAATGTTGTCTGTGTCTTATCGGGCGGTAATATCGATGTTACGATCCTTTCGAAAGTTATTGAACGAGGTTTATTGAAATCTGGACGCAGCGATACACTGGTTATTCAGCTGGAAGATAAACCAGGGCAACTGAAGGGCGTTTCAGCTATTATTGCGCAGTATGGCGCTAATGTCACAAGTGTGAATTACGAGAAAGCCAGTGAAGGCAGCAATATCACAGATTGTGTCTTGCGCATCAATCTAGAAACACGAAATTTTGATCACATTCTTTCTGTCCGTCAAGGATTGGAACAAGCAGGATTTAAATTAATATAGGAGATGAGATAGCATATGGATAAAATTTATACCCCTTACGCCCCGGAGGCAATCGGTCCTTACAGTCAAGCCGTTGTTTTAAATGGAATGGTCTATACTTCGGGTCAAATTGCGATCGATCCAGCGACTGGCGAACTTTCTGGAGCAGATATTCAAACACAAACAAAACAAGTTATGGAGAATTTGGGCCATGTTTTAGAAGCTTGCCAAAGTGATTTTTCCCATGTGGTCAAAACGACTTGTTTTATTGCAGATATGGAGGACTTCGCAACCTTTAATGCTGTTTATGGTGACTATATTCAGGACAAGCCTTCAAGAAGCTGTGTAGCGGTAAAAGAACTCCCCAAAGGGGCATTGGTCGAAGTGGAAGTCATTGCGGTACAAAAATAAATCAACAAACCTGAGATCGTCGATCTTAGGTTTTTTTATAGTTGTATTCACGTTGTCAAATTGTTCCAGATGCATATAATTAAATAGGTGAGAAGGGTGATTATGCGATTGAAAGAGGGAACTATCGGAATCGAATATATTGTTTCCAGATTGGATCTGGGAATGCATTTGAAAGATCGTCTTCAATCTTTGGGGATGATTACAGGTACTCAAATTGAAGTGATTCATAAAAAAAAGAATGGAACTATGGTAATCGACTTACGTGGGACACGATTTGCTATAGGAAGTCATATTACAGATAAAATAGAGGTGACTCCATGCCAAGAGAAATAACAGTTTGCTTCATCGGAAACCCCAATTGTGGAAAGACCACTTTGTTTAATGCGTATACAGGAGCAAATTTGAAAGTTGCCAATTGGCCAGGCGTAACTGTAGAACGGATGGAAGGTGCCATCCAAGATCATGATATGAAGATTCATTTAGTTGATCTTCCTGGTACTTATTCTTTGACATCTTATACGATGGAGGAACAAGTTTCTCGTCAATTTATCTTGAGTGATCAAGTAGATGTCATCATAGATGTTGTAGATGCTTCCAGTTTGGAAAGAAGTCTTTACTTGACTCTTCAGCTTCTTGAACTCAATAAACCAATGGTATTGGCATTAAATATGATGGATATCATCGAAAAACGAGGAATGGAGATTGACCTTCATCGTTTATCGGAATTGTTAGGAATTCCGGTTGTTCCTGTGACAGCTAGAAAAAAACAAGGGATTCACACTTTGATGCACGCTGCCTGTCATCAAGAAGAAGGACAAAATTCACAAGTGAATCATCGACCACAAGCCATTCAGGGAGAGGTCATCAAAAGATACGCAATGGAATATGATTATAATCTTGAAAGCAAGATTTCCAAGATCCAAAGTGAATTAGTTCATAAAGATCCTCATATTCTAAATCCCAGATGGGTTGCGATCAAACTGCTGGAGAACGATAAAGAAATCAAAGAAAAATATTCATTCGATATAACGGAATTGATTGATGGAGATGAAGATACTCGAATCATCAATCAAAAATATGATTATATCCAGGCTATTATTCATGAGGTCCTACTCGGGAAAAAGTCCAAAGATGAACTAACTGATAAAATCGATCGTGTTGTGACACATCCTGTTTTTGGATTGTTATTTTTCTTGTTGATCATGTTGCTGGTTTTTGGATTGACATTTTTGCTGGGAGATATGTTAAAAGGCTATGTGGAAACCTTTGTAGATTGGATGATCCAGATATGCACTTCGGGCATGGAAACGCTGCATGTTTCGGATTGGCTGATTGACTTAGTGACGAATGGAATCATTGGCGGAGTTGGAGGTATTTTGACTTTTTTACCTAATATCGCAATTCTATTTTTGGCCCTCGCATTCTTGGAAGACAGTGGATACATGGCGCGTGTTGCTTATGTGATGAATGATATTATGGAGCATTTGGGACTCTCCGGACGTTCTTTTATTCCTATGGTTTTGGGCTTCGGATGCACAGTGCCGGCTTTAATGGCCAGTCGTGCACTGGAATCTGATAAAGATCGACATCGAGTAATGTTGGTGACGCCGTTCTTTTCTTGCAGCGCTAAACTACCGGTCTATATTTTGTTCAGCGGATTGTTTTTTGGCGAATACGCTACTTTGGCAGCTTACAGCATGTATATCATAGGGATTCTTGTTGCCTTGATAGTTGCATGGCTCTTGCATCTGAAAGATAAGGGAAAGGATATTAATCCCCTGTTAATAGAACTTCCTTTATATAAAATGCCGAGCGCTTACACGATCTTTATTTATGTTTGGGATAAAGTAAAAGACTTTTTGACGAAGGCTGGCACTACGATTTTTATCGCTTCGATCATTGTCTGGATTTTGATGCATGTTGGATTCAATGGCTATACATCGGATATCTCTACTAGTTTTGCAGCGGCTATCGGGAATGCGATCGTTCCGGTGATGACTCCGATCGGACTTGGCTTCTGGCAGATATGTGTAGCGCTTCTGGCGGGTTTAAGTGCAAAAGAAGTTGTGGTATCCAGTACTGCTGTTTTGTTTGGTATTTCTAATATTAATGGGATAGCCGGTATGCAGACGTTGCATACAACATTATCGAGCATGGGATTTACAGCTCTGAATGCATATTGCTTGTTATTGTTTTGTCTTTTATATGTACCCTGTGTTGCTTCTTTAGGTACGATACGTAAAGAGAGCGGCTCTATCCGATATATGTTTATAACCATGATCTTTCAGATCTTGCTGGCATGGGTCATTTGTTTTGTGGTCTATCAAACAGGATCTATATTTTTGCATTAACTTTATGGTATTTCTTTTGACTTCGTTTTTAATTCATCCTATAATCTAGCTAACGATAGTGATAAGGATATGGATGAAGGATGCTTTGATAAGAGAGGAAAGTGGCTGGTGAAAACTTTCTGAGAGGACCTTTGTTTACTCCCTTTGAATTGCCCTTGAAAAAGTGTGCCGTAATCTTGCGTTAAAAGAATAATGAAGTGCACATACTATGTATGTGAACAAAGGTGGTACCGCGTGCGACAGACGTCCTTTGAGATGACTGTCGCTTTTTATATGAAAGGAAGGATACTATGGAACTGATCAATGTATTAGAACACGAAGATTTAGTCAAACTGAATCATTCTTGTGCCCATATGATGGCACAAGCTGTAAAACGTCTGTATCCACAGGCGAAGTTTTGGGTGGGGCCTGTTATTCAAGATGGCTTCTATTACGACATGGATCTTGGCGATGTCAAACTCAGTGATGAAGATTTAGAGAAAATTTCGAAAGAGATGAAAAAAATTGCCAAAGACGGAAAACGTATCGTTCGCCGTGAAGTATCTAAAAAAGAAGCCGAAGATATGTTCAAAGATGATCTTTATAAAGAAGACTTGATCTCTCATTTAGAAGATGGAACAATAACGGTTTATTCTCAAGGTGAGTTTACCGATCTTTGCCGCGGTCCGCATGTGGATAGTGTTAAGGAGTGTAAAAATTTCAAGCTGTTAAAACACTCTGGAGCTTACTGGAAAGGAGATGCCAACAATAAACAGTTGCAGCGTGTTTACGGAATCTGTTTTCCTACAAAAGAAGAATTAGAAGCTCATTTGGAAGCATTAGAAGAAGCAAAAAAACGAGATCATAAAAAACTGGGAAAAGAAATGGGACTGTTCATGGTTTCTGAATATGCTCCAGGTATGCCGATCTTCTTGCCGAATGGTATGATTTTGCGAAATATTTTGGAACAGTTTTGGTATCAAGAGCATACCAAAGAAGGTTACCAGTTTATCAAGACCCCTATTATCATGTCTCGCGAGCTTTGGGAAACATCCGGGCATTGGGATCATTACAAGGAAAACATGTATACCACAATGGTCGATGATCGTGAGTTCGCCATCAAACCGATGAATTGCCCTGGAGCTTTGTTGGTTTACAATAATGATCTTCATTCTTACAAGGATCTACCTTTAAGAGTCGGAGAACTTGGACAAGTACATCGTCATGAAGCAAGTGGTGCTTTGAATGGTCTTTTTAGAGTTCGTACGTTTACTCAGGATGATGCTCATATCTTTGTTATGCCGGAACAAATCGAAGATGAGGTAAAAAATGTTTTGATGCTTATCGATAGACTCTATGGTGTCTTTGGCCTTTCTTATGATATCGAATTATCGACACGTCCTGAATCTGGCTATATCGGAAGTTTAGAGATCTGGGAACAAAGCGAGAAAGCTCTAGCGAATGCATGTCATCATGCGGGTAAAGATTTTAAAGTCAATCCTGGTGATGGAGCGTTCTATGGACCTAAATTAGATATTCATATCAAAGATAGTCTCGGACGAGTTTGGCAGTGTGGTACGATCCAACTGGATATGAACTTGCCATGCCGGTTCGAATGTACATATGTTGATCACGAAGGTAAAAAACAAACTCCAATCATGTTGCATCGTGTTGTCTATGGTTCGATCGAGCGCTTTATTGGTATTTTGATTGAGCATTTTGCAGGCCATTTTCCATTATGGTTGTCTCCTGAACAAATCGTAGTTATTCCAGTACACCAAGAAAAACATTTAGAATATGCGAAGAAAGTGACAGAGGCATTGAAGTCAAAGGGACTTCGTGTCGAATTGGATGCGCGAAATGAAAAATTAGGCTATCGAGTTCGTGAAGCCCAGATGAAGAAAGTTCCTTATCAGATTGTTGTCGGAGACGGGGAACAAGAAAATGAAACAGTTACGATACGTAAAAGCGGTTCAAAAGAGTCGAATACGATTTTGTTGTCAGAAGCCGTGCAGCGCTTTGTAGAGGAGGTTGAAAACAAATGTCTATTCAAGCAGTAAAAAAGATCGGATCTCTTGCTTTGGCAGGGGTCCTGACTTTCAGTCTTTTTGGGTGTGCTTCTCCGGAAGAATCCGTAAGTGATGAGCCGGTATCTATCCTATGTCCTACAGGGGCACCTGCTCTTAGCATCTTGGGGGCTTCGGATTTAGAAGATGTTACTATCGAATATGTGGATGGAACAGATATTTTGACTTCAGAACTTGCAAAAGAAGACGGAGAATATGATATTATTCTGGCCCCGACCAATCTAGGGGCTAAAGTATATGCCCAAAGCGAAGCTTATCAGTTAGATGCGGTTATGACTTGGGGTAATCTTTATCTTGTTGGACAAGAAGGCGTAGATCTTTCAACAGCAACGATTGCGGCTTTTGGTCAAAATGCTGTTCCTGGGCTTGTCTTTAACACTGTAGAACCTGAAGGCTTGAATGTGACTTGGTATAATTCTGTATCAGAATCGCAACAAGCTTTATTGACAAACCAAGTACAAGTTGCGCTGTTGGCTCAGCCGGTAGCTCAGGCTACGATTGCCAAGGCAAAGGAAAACGGAAATACATTGACGATCTTACAAGATCTCCAATCTTTGTGGCAAGAGAATACCGAAAGTGAAGATGCCGGTTATCCGCAAGCTTCTTTGTTTGTCAAGACGGGAGAAGAAGAAAAGGTACAACGCGTTGTCGATGCGGTTGAGACTTATATTGCAGATGCGAATGAAGAGACATTAACGGCTTCAATTGATTCGGTAGGAGCCCAGGTTTTGGGAGTTCCTAATACAGAGATTGCGGTTAAGACTTGGGAAGCACAGAATATTCGGTTTGAAGCAGCCGGTGATGTGGCAGATGAAATTGAGAGTTTCTTATCGATCTTTAATATTGAAATGCCGAAAGGTTTGATTCTTGAATAGAAAATGAACTCTTGGGGACGCTCCCTAAGAGTTTTTCTTATGATTCTGTCGATTTTTTTAGCAAACCTATTGCACAAGTGCTAAAAGTGAGTATAATTATGCTTAGCACATAGATAAAGGGAGTGCTAAAAAGGAGGAATCGAGCATGTTGAAACCTTTACATGACTATGTCTTATTAGAAAAAGAAAAAGTAGAAAAAACAACGAGTTCTGGGATTATTTTAACCAGCGGTAAAGAAAAATCTAAATTGGCAACGGTGAAAGCGATCGGATCTGGAGTAGAAAAGCCTGAGTATAAAGTTGGAGATCGTGTATTGTATCGTGAATATGCTGGTACGAATATGAAAGTTGACGATGAAGAGTTTATCGTTATCAAAGATGAAGATATCATCGCATCAGAGGAATAGGAGGAAAGAACATGGCAAAAGAAGTACGTTTCTCAAAAGATGCCCGTGAGGCAATGTTAAAGGGTGTTAATACACTGGCGAATGCAGTTCGTGTTACATTAGGTCCAAAAGGTCGCAATGTCGTTTTGGAAAAAGAATATGGTTCACCACTAATTACAAATGATGGAGTCAGCATTGCGAAAGAAATTGAACTGGAAGATACATTTGAAAATATGGGTGCTAAATTGGTCTATGAAGTTGCCAATAAGACCAACGATACAGCAGGTGATGGAACAACAACGGCTACGATCTTAGCACAAAGCATGATTGAAAACGGATTGAAACAAGTTGATCGTGGAGCTAATCCAGTTTTAATGCGTGAAGGGATCGAAAAAGCCAGCAAAGCTATTGCGGCTTATATTTTAGAGCATGCGAAAAAAGTTGAAAGCAATCACGATATCCAAAATGTAGCTTCTATCTCTTCGGGAAGTGATGAAATCGGAAAATTGATTGCGGATGCAATGGACAAAGTTGGTCGCGATGGTGTAATCTCTACGGATGAATCAAATGGATTTGAAGATGAATTAGAGATCAGTGAAGGTATGCAATATGATAAGGGATATGTATCTCCATACATGGTCAGCGATCGTGAGAAGATGGAATGTACAATGGAAAACCCTTATGTTATGGTAACGGATCAAAAGATCACAACGATTCAAGAGATTCTACCGGTATTGGAACAAATCGTTCAAAGCAATCGTGCTTTATTGATCATTGCAGATGATTATGAAAACGAAGTTACCTCTACATTGGCATTGAATAAATTGCGTGGTACCTTTAATGTTGTTGCCACAAAAGCTCCGGGATTTGGAGATAATCAAAAAGAAATGTTGCAGGATATTGCGATTTTAACAGGAGCTACATTCTATTCGAAAGATCTGCAGATGGAATTAAAAGAATTACAGTTATCTGATTTAGGTACCGTTAAGAAATTGGTTGTAACGAAAGATAATACAACGATGATTGGCGGAGCTGGTGATAAAGAAGCTGTAGAAGCCCGTATTCATGAGATTGAAGCTCAGATCGAAAATACGAAGAGTGATTATGATAAAAAGCGCATGCAAGAAAGATTGGGAAAACTTTCTAATGGCGTTGCAGTTATCAAAGTTGGTGCTTTGACTGAAAGCGAAATGAAGGAAAAGAAACTTCGTATTGAAGATGCTTTGAATTCTACAAGAGCAGCAGTTGAAGAAGGTATGGTTATCGGCGGCGGCGCTGCCTTGGTATCTGCCTACACGGCTTTAAAAGATACGATTAAGAGTGATGTTGTGGATGTTCAAAAAGGAATCAAGATCGTATTTGATTCTTTATTGACACCTATTGAACAGATTGCGGAGAACGCTGGATATAATGCAGAAGATATTGTTTCTGAACAATTGAAAGCTGAAAACAACATTGGCTTTGATGCAAAGAATGGTACTTGGGTCGACATGTTTGAAGCTGGAATCATCGATCCATGTAAAGTTACACGTAATGCATTATTAAATGCTGCCAGCATTTCGGCATTATTCATTACTACGGAAGCAGGTGTCGCAAAAATTCCTGAACCCGAAAAAGAAATGCCGATGCCGCAGGGAATGTATTAATAGTTAGGACGTTTCGACGTCCTTTTTCATTTGGTTTTCAAAGAATGAAAAATTTTCATTTTTAGTGTTGAAATCTTTTGACTTACTTGTTATACTTCAAATAAATCAAAACGCAGTGATAGGGAGCTGTGATACGTTTCGCTTTGCAGAGAGTGATTATTTGGTGAAAGATCATAAGGGAACCACTCACACACTCACCCTTGAGCAGCTTTGCTGAATGAAGTAAGTAAAGACGGAGACTCACCGTTATCAAGAGAAAGTGATTCGTTTAGACTGATCACAATGAGCGGCTGTATGATTACGGCAAAGAGAGTGGTACCGCGGGAAACTATACAATTTAGTCCTCGTCTCTCAGGATGAAAGTCCTTAGAGATGAGGGCTTTTTCATTGGCAGGAAAGGAGAATGTACAATATGATGGATGCGACAAAATACGCACCGGGTTATTATCCGCCAAAAGAAAATGAATATCGTTGGGTCAAAAAAGACCACATTGAAAAAGCACCAGCTTGGTGTTCGGTTGATCTGCGAGATGGAAATCAGGCTTTGATCGTTCCGATGTCCTTAGATGAAAAACTGGAATTCTATCAATTGTTATTAAAAATCGGTTTTAAGGAAATTGAAGTTGGTTTTCCGGCTGCCAGTCAAACAGAATATGAATTTTTAAGGACCATCATTGAAAAAGATATGATCCCAGAAGATGTCACAGTCCAGGTTTTGACACAATGCAGAGACCATATCATTCGTAAAACTTTTGAAGCTGTACAAGGAGCGCCTCGAGCTGTCATTCATTTTTATAATTCGACCAGTGTTGCTCAACGCGAACAAGTTTTTAAGATGTCAAAAGAGGAAATCAAAGAAATCGCGGTCAGTGGAGCCCGTTTGGTCAAACAATTATCACAGGAGTACGAGGGAAATTTCTTATTTGAATATTCTCCCGAATCTTTTACAGGAACTGAACCCGAATATGCGGTTGAAGTATGTAATGCGGTCTTGGACGTCATGCAGCCTACTCCGGATCGACCAATGATCATCAATTTACCGGTCACGGTGGAGATGAGCATGCCGCATGTCTATGCCAATCAGATTGAATATTGTTCGGATCGTCTGAAGTATCGTGATTCTGTCATTTTATCTACACATCCTCATAACGATCGTGGAACAGGGGTTGCTTGCACGGAACTGGCTCTTTTAGCGGGTGCACAGAGAGTGGAGTGTTGTCTATTTGGAAACGGGGAACGTACGGGAAACGTTGATGCGATCACCCTTGCTATGAATATGTATTCTCATGGAGTTGACCCGAAACTGGATTTTTCTGACATGCCGCATATTTGTGAAGTTTATGAGCGTGTGACCCGGATGAAGGTCAATGACCGTCAGCCATACGCTGGCAGTCTGGTCTTTGCGGCTTTCTCGGGATCTCATCAGGATGCAATTGCTAAAGGTATGCACTATCGAGACGAACATCATGAACATCGCTGGACTTGTCCTTATTTGCCAATCGATCCGCACGATGTAGGACGTACATATGATGCCGATGTCATTCGTGTGAATTCGCAAAGTGGAAAAGGCGGTATCGGATATATTTTGGAAGAATCTCATGGATTCCAACTTCCTCCGAAAATGCGCGAACATTTTGGATATCGTATCAAAGATATTAGTGATCAACATCATAAAGAATTAAAGCCAGAAGAGATCTTTGATGTATTTAATAAGGAATATCGTAATAAGATTTCTCCGATCAATGTAATCGAAGCTCATTATGTTCAACAAAAAGGAAATAATATTACAGCGATGGTCACGATCGAGAAAGACGGGGAAGTGTACGATTCTACCGCAAAAGGAAATGGTCGTTTGGATGCCGTCAGCAACGCTATTAAACTTTTGACGGGTTATTCCTATGCGTTAGAGACTTATACGGAACATTCTCTAGAAGATATGGGAAGCGGCTCACAAGCTGTCAGCTACATTGGTTTAAAGTGGAAAAACGATCAAATGAGTTGGGGAGCAGGACAAGATACAGATATCATTCGTTCAGGTATCAAGGCCTTAGTCAGCGCTATCAATAACAAACCTGAAAAGGAGGACTAGAATATGGCCATGACAATGACACAAAAAATCTTGGCGGCACATGCACATCTTGCAGAAGTGAAACCGGGCCAATTGATTTTGGCAGATCTTGACGGTGTTTTAGGAAATGACATCACAACACCGGTTGCGATCAAGGAATTTGAAAAAGCGGGATTTGATCATGTTTTCGATCGTGAAAAGGTCAATATTGTTTTAGATCATTTTGTCCCGAATAAAGATATCAAGGCTGCACAACAATCGAAAGCTTGTCGAGATTTTTGCCATAAACATTCTGTTAAGAATTTCTTTGATGTGGGACAGATGGGAATTGAGCACGCTCTTTTGCCGGAACAAGGACTGGTGACGGCAGGAGATTGTGTGATCGGTGCTGATTCGCATACATGTACTTACGGTGCTTTAGGCGCTTTTAGTACGGGTGTCGGTTCGACAGATATGGCTGCTGGAATGGCAACAGGCAAAGCCTGGTTTAAAGTGCCTGAGGCTATCAAGGTGGTATTAAAAGGGAAATTGTCACCTTATGTATCGGGGAAGGATGTTATCTTACATTTAATTGGTGAAATTGGTGTAGATGGCGCTTTGTATCGCTCATTAGAGTTTACAGGAGAAGGTGTTCAATCTTTGTCGATGGATGACCGTCTTTGTATCTGCAATATGGCAATTGAAGCAGGTGCTAAAAATGGAATATTCCCAGTGGACTCACTTACTCTTTCTTATCTGGAAGGGCGTAGTCAGCGGCCTTGGAAAATCTATGAGGCAGACGAGGATGCTTCTTATATTCAAACGATCACTTTGGATCTTTCTTTGTTAGAGCCGACGGTATCTTATCCGCATCTTCCGGAAAATACACATCTTGCCAAAGAAGGGGAATCGATTTTTATAGATCAGGTGGTAATTGGATCTTGTACCAATGGTCGTTTAGAAGATATGCAAGCAGCTTTTGAAATCTTAAAAGGAAAAAAAGTAAAAGATGGTTTACGTGTTATCATTATTCCCGCTACGATGCAAATCTATAAAGAATGTCTTGTACGCGGATATATAGAAGCTTTTATTGATGCCGGTTGCGTGGTTTCTACTCCTACGTGCGGGCCATGTTTAGGCGGTTATATGGGAATTTTGGCAGAGAATGAGCGATGTGTTTCTACAACGAATCGAAATTTTGTCGGTAGAATGGGACATACTTCTAGTGAGGTTTATCTCGCAAGTCCTTATACGGCAGCTGCCAGTGCATTAACGGGTCATATTACCGATCCTAGAAAGGTTTGATCATTATGGAAAATGTAAGAGGACGTGTTTTTAAATATCCTGATAATGTGGATACGGATGTAATCATTCCGGCTCGTTATTTAAATACACCGGATGCCAAAGAATTGGCGGTTCATTGTATGGAAGATATCGATCGTAATTTTGTATCGCAAGTATGTGCTGGTGATGTAATGGTTGGAGGATGGAATTTTGGTTGTGGTTCTTCTCGCGAACATGCTCCGCTGGCAATCAAGACTTGTGGTATTGGGGTGGTGATCGCAAAGAGTTTTGCACGCATTTTTTATCGTAATGCAATCAATATCGGGCTACCCATTTTAGAATCTGAAGAAGCTGCCGAAAAGATTCAACCTGGAGACATAGTATATGTTGACTTTCAGACGGGTTTGATCACTGACGAAACATTAGGTTGTTCATGGCAAGCAGAACCTTTCCCTGAGTTTATTCAAAATATCATAGATAAAGGTGGCTTAATGGCTAGTTTGAAGGAGTAGTTTATGAATAAAATTATTGGTGTGATTCATGGGGATGGTTCATCTCCGGAAATCGTAAAACAGGCAATTCAAGTTTTAGATACGATTCAGGAAAAATTTCATCATCAGTTTACATATACACAAATTGACATGGGAGGAGCGGCAATTGATAAATATGGGGACCCGTTACCGGAACATGAATTACAAAAGTGTTTAGATTCCGATTCGGTTCTTCTCGGTGCAATTGGCGGACCAAAATGGGAAGGACTTCCAGGGGATAAAAGACCTGAGAAAGGATTGTTGAAATTAAGAGCCGGGATGAAACTCTATTCGAATAATCGTCCGGCAACATTGTGGCCTCAACTGCGAGATGCATCTCCTTTAAAATCGTCGATCGTTGATAAAGGAATCGACTTCGTTGTGGTACGCGAATTGATCGGCGGTGTATATTTTGGAAATCATGAGACCTTTATTCAAAACGGAGAAAAAGTAGCGGTAGATACAATGCCTTACAGTGAGCATGAGATCATGCGCATCGGCCGCATCGGCTTTGATATGGCCATGAAGCGCCGCAAGAAACTTTGTCTTGTCGATAAAGCGAACGTATTGGATACATCTCGACTTTGGCGTGAAGTGATGCACAAACTCAAAAAGGAATATCCGGAAGTCGAGTATTCTGAGATGTTTGTAGATAACTGTGCTATGCAAATATGTAAAGATCCAAGTCAGTTTGATGTGATCGTTACAGAAAATATGTTTGGTGACATTTTGAGCGATGAAGCGAGCATGATCACTGGTTCAATCGGGATGATCCCAAGCAGTTCTCTGGGAGAAGGAACAAGAGGTCTTTATGAACCTATTCATGGTTCGGCTCCTGATATTGCTGGTATGGATAAAGTCAATCCTATTGCTTGCATTCTAAGTGCTGCGATGATGATGCGATATAGTTTTGATGCCGAAAAGGAAGCGCAATGTATCGAACAAGCGGTTCACAAAGTACTTGATCAAGGATACCGGACTTTTGATATTTATAGTGAAGGCTGTCGCTTGATAGGGTGCAAAGAAATGGGAGAACGGATTTGCGAAGCTATTAAGAGTTCAAATTGATTTGGACTCTTTTTTCTTTTATAATGCCTTTGGTGATAGAAATGAAAACAATTTGGCTAGCGACTAACAATCTTCATAAATTAGAAGAGTTTCAATCTATGCTGAAAGACAAAGCACAAGTAAAATGCCTAAAAGATCTGAATCGGCCAGTTGAAATTCAGGAGACGGGAACTACGTTTGAAGAGAACGCTCTGATCAAAGCAAAATCTTTGTATAATGTATTGCACGAACCTGTGATAAGTGACGATAGCGGCTTAGAGGTCGATGCGATGGATGGCATGCCTGGGGTGTACTCAGCTCGATTTATGGGAGAAGATACGAGTTACGAGATCAAGAATAAAGCCATTATTGATGCCGTTCAAGGAAAGAAGAGAACGGCTCGATATGTTTGTGTGATTGCTTATATTGATGAAAACGGGAAAGAAAAAACCTTTAGAGGAACAATCGAAGGAGAGATCAATGAAATCCCTTTAGGTGATAAAGGCTTCGGCTATGACCCTATTTTTTATTATCCTCCGTTTCATACAACGTTGGCTAATGTAAGCGAGGAAATGAAAAACAGCGTTTCTCATAGAGGAGCTGCCTTACGTCTTTTTTTAACAGATTTGGGGGAAGCCTTATGATCCATGTTGTTTTATATGAGCCTGAGATTCCTCAAAACACTGGAAATATAATTCGAACTTGCATGGCAACTAATTCGATTTTGCATCTAATCGAACCGCTAGGATTTTCTTTAGATGAAAAACACCTGCGGCGAAGTGGTATGGATTATATCAAAGATGCCAAGATCTATATTCACAAAAGTTGGGATGATTTTGTCAAGGAGAATCCGTCTGACCACTATTACTTTATGACGCGTTATGGGCATCGCCCTCCCACATCCTTTGATTTTACTAAAGAAAAAGGAGACATCTATCTTGTTTTAGGAAAAGAAAGCACAGGTGTTGACAAACATATTTTAAAAGATCATTTGGATACTTGTATGCGTTTGCCTATGGTAGCCAATGCACGTAGTTTAAATCTTAGTAATTGTACCGCTATTGTCGTTTATGAAGTCCTGCGCCAGTTGGGGTACCCAGGATTGAGTTGGAATGAAGAACTTAAAGGAGAAGATTTTCTTGAAAGTTTATAAATGGATCGATTCATTCTTTAATACATATCAAAAGCGAAAAAGAAACTTGACGATACTTGTTTCTTTATTTTGGATCTGGCAATATCTTTGGCAGATTCTTTTCTTTTTAGAATTAAATCAAGTCAAAGATTATCATTCTTTGTTTTCGTTTATGCAGATTATGGATGGTTATTCAGCTTCTTATTTGATACAACTGACTTACCATATGATTGCGAAAGGAACGCTGTCATTTATCAATATGGCAGAGTCCTTGACTAGTCTTTTTTCTTTTTCTTATTTCTTTTGGGCATTATTAACCCTCTTATTTTGTTTACAGACAAACAAAAGACGACTTATGCTTTTTGGGTTATTTAATTTGGCTTGGCTTTTCATGATCCTAGTTTTACTTGGGACAGGTTTCAATAGTTCTTCTATTGAAGATTTGGTTTCTGTATTACATTATTTATCTATAATGGGTTTGATGGGGAGTTCTTTTTCTTTAGGATATCTGTTATTCAAATTTGTACAACTATGTTGTATATATCGTAAAAAATAGCAAATTTACTCTTAAAATGTTTGTGATTTGTGAACAGTTGTTTTCTTTCGAAATTTTTTATAATTTTTTAAAAAATCACACATTTTCCCATAAAGTATAAAATGACCCTTTATTTAAAGGATGATATTATTTTTGTATATTTGAATAAAATGTGATTTTTGTAAAAATAACCTGGATTTTTTTGAGAAAAAAAACCGTGCATGCTATTCTATGAGTGTTGTATGAGAGGTGACAGTAATGAATTTTATCGAAAAACACAGCAAAATCTTAGCCGTTGCCCTCTGTGCCTGTGCCTGTGGTCCAGTGCTTTCTACAGTATATGCTTATGAAACACAACCTGGATGGCATGGCGAAGGTAAGAATCGAAGCTATGTATTAGAGTCGACTCGTCAAGAGGCAACCGGATTAACTGAAATCGACGATGAATTATACTACTTTGACCAAGACGGAACTCTTCAGCTAGGATGGCAGAATGTTGGTAACGACATCTACTATTTTACAGAAGATGGGACTGCAGCAACAGGTGATATTGTTCTGCAAGGTACAACTTACACCTTCCAAAAAGAAGGAAAGCTTCTTCAAGGATGGCAAGATGATGGAACTTACTACAATGAAAAAGGTGAGCAGGTTGCATCAACTTGGATGGAAATTGATGGTAAGAAGTACTATTTTGATGCAGATGGATATTCTCTAACTGGTTGGCAAGATCTCGAAGGTAAACGTTATTACTTCAATGAAGATGGATCTATGGCTACTGGTGAAATTGATGTAGACGGTACGAAATATTATTTGACTGATTCTGGTGAATTAAAAACCGGTTGGGTCAAAGAAGGTGAAACGACTTACTACTACAATGAGAATGGTCAAAAGGTATCCAATACTTCGCAAGATATCGAAGGAAAGAAATATTTCTTTGATGAAAACGGAACATTGATTAAAGATACTGAAAAAGATGGCTATACGATTGACAGTGATGGTGTTGCGACGGAAGTTGTAGAGACACCTGAAACACCTGCTACACCTAATCAAGGAACAGGTGAAACATCTCAGCCTTCACAGCCGGAACAATCTACACCTGCAACTCAGGAACCATCGAATTCAACTTCGAATTCTCAGCCTTCTGTTCAGCAACCATCGAACAATGTTGGTAGTTCTGTAAGTTCAAGTGCCATTGCCAGCGCGGCTTTAGCACAGGTCGGAGTAAATCAAGATTGTACGATGCTTGTAACGAATGCTTTGGCTTCTGTTGGCATCAACTTCCATGGTTGGCCTAGTGAATATGCTAGCTTAGGAAGCTGGACGAGCAGTCCTGTTGCAGGAGATATCATCATCTATAGTGGACATGTTGCTATTTACATTGGTAATGGACAAGCTGTTCATGGTGGATGGAACGGATATACAACAGTTGTAAGTTCTGTGAATTGCAGCAATGCTTTAATTGGCTATATCCACGTAGGATAGAATTTAGGCGCTTTAAATTCTGTTGGGGTTTTCCTAAATTCAATTTAAATCAAATTGGGGTGATTTCACCCCAATTTGTTTTTAAAGGCTCGATTCTATGT
>NZ_JACHHD010000009.1 GCF_014202635.1 Faecalicoccus acidiformans | reverse complement strand
AAAAAGGGGTCAATTCACAGACCCCTAAAATGGTCCCCTAGATTGACCCCTAAATAGACCCCCAAATTGAAGACCCCTAATTATTTTGGATACCCATGGAAACATGGCTTTTCTTTTTGTATACTAAAGGCATGAATTCTTTAGAAATTTTAGCTCCTGTGGGCAGTCCGGCCACCTTAGAGGCTGCTTTACAAGCCGGATGCGATGCGATTTATTGTGCATTGCCTACGTTTGGAGCACGGGCTTATGCCGATAATTTTACTTTAGAACAAATGAAGGAAGTTGTTCATCGATGTCACAGTTTGAATGTCAAAGTGCATGTGACGATGAATACCCTCTTGTTTGAAGACGAGATCGAAGCAGCTTACCAACAAGCGAAACAGTTATATGAAATCGGAGTAGATGCTTTGATCGTACAGGATCTAGGTCTGATTCATCTGTTGCATGAGCGATTACCGCAACTTTGTCTTCATGCATCGACGCAGCTTTCCATCACTCGACCAGATCAAATCGAGCAGTGCAAGAAGCTGGGTATCCGAAGAGTTGTTTTGGCAAGAGAATGTACGAAAGAACAAATCCAGGCATGCATCCGGACGGGGATTGAAGTGGAAGTTTTTGTACAGGGAGCCATCTGTATATCCTATAGCGGTCAATGTTTATTCAGTTCTCTAGTCTATGGGCGCAGCGGGAATCGCGGTTTATGTGCCCAGCCTTGTCGTATGCCTTATTTCTTGTATAAAGATGGGTCAAAGGTTGATTTTCCTGAATCCTATCTATTAAGTCCGAAAGACCTTTCTTTGATTGAGGAAGTGCAGACTTTACAAAAAATGGGAGTTTGCTCTGTCAAAATTGAAGGGCGGATGAAGAACCGAGAATATGTATATAAAAGTGTGGAATTAGTAAAAAAAGCCAGAGATGGAATCTTGTTGGATCTGGAAGATTGCAAAGAACTAAAAGCAGCATTCAATCGCGGGTTTACGAAGGGCCACTTTGATCAAAAACGAGGCCGCGAACTCATGAACATGGCTGCCGGGAATCATCAGGGTATTTCTGTTGGTAAAATCCTTGGTCAAAAAAAAGATCGAATCGAGATTGGTCTGACAGAGGTTTTGCGGCAAAACGACGGAATTCGCATTGTGGGGGCCAAAGAAGATTTTGGCTGTCGAGTCAACTATATTTATGATGCTTCAGGGAAACTTGTTTCGCATGGTTTGCCGGGTCAAAAAATAATGATCCCTGTTTTACAAAAGGTAAAAATTGGATCCATGGTATTGAAGACAGTGGATTCTCATCTTCAAAAACAAGTGGAAAAGATCGTTCAAGAAAAGAAACGAAAGCTCTCTGTGGATTGTCATTTGTCCTGTCAAGGGCCAGGACATCCTCTGGTCTGTCAGCTTTTTGATGGACAGGTACAAGTTGCTTGTGAGAGTGAAATTCCTGCTCAGCCAGCCAAAAAACGGCCGCTGTCCCAAGAAGATCTGGTCAAACAGTTTTCCCGAACGCAAGACACCTTTGTTCAAATTGATCATTTTACGTTTGATCTTCCAAAAGAAATCTTTTTTCCGTTATCGGTATTAAATCATTTACGCAAGTGCGCAGTCGATCTTTTGTATCAGGAAAAGACGAAAACAGGGCCTGTGATGGAAAAAGAATATCATGTGGATTGTGTTTCTTTGCCGCTGGAAGGGATCCAGATTCAAGAGGGGTTATCGAATACAAATCCAGAATTGGCAGATCTTAGATATAATGTGACCAACTCCTATGCTTTAGCATGCCTGGTAAAACTGGGGTATAAAGGGGCTATGGTCAGTTTGGAATGCTCGTTGGAGCAGACAAAAGCTTTGGTCGAGGCCTTCGAAAAGCGATATCGATCGCCAGCTCCAGTTTCTGTTTGGATCTATGGGAAAAGGCGTTTGATGCTGATGAATCATTGTGTGGTCAATACTGTTTGTAAAGATGGAAAACGACAGAATTGTGCGCTTTGTCACCGGCACCGATTTACGTTAAAAGGCAAAGATGGAAAGATGTATCGTCTGATGGGAGATGCGAAATGTCATATGGGAATCTTTGAATCGGAAGCATTTGACGCATTCGATCAGATACCAGAATACCGCCGGATGGGAATTCATCATTTTCATATTTTTTTCTTGGATGAAGAGCCTGGAAAAAGAGCAGAAATATGCCGTCGGATCGGGCTTTGAGACGGGACGTTCTTATTGAATCTGCAAGGCTAAAGTGGTATTATTTTTATAGCTTAAGGCGAAGGAGGATATTTAGATATGCCTATTATTGTTGATGTATATGCTCGTGAAGTATTAGACTCTCGTGGTAATCCGACAGTTGAAGTAGAAGTTACTACAGAATCTGGTGCTTATGGACGTGCAATGGTTCCAAGTGGTGCCAGTACAGGTGAAAGAGAAGCTTTGGAACTTCGTGATGGTGACAAGAGCCGTTATTTAGGAAAAGGAACAACAAAGGCTGTAAATAATGTCAACAACATTATCGCACCAAAAGTGATCGGTATGGATTGCCGTGATCAAGTTCTGATCGATAAAACAATGTTGGAATTGGATGGAACTCCATTCAAGAAAAACTTAGGAGCCAATGCGACATTGGGTGTTTCCATGGCGTGTGCTTTGGCTGCTGCTGATTTCTATGGTATGCCATTGTATAACTATTTTGGCGGATTCAATGCCAAAACAATGCCAGTGCCTATGTGCAACGTTATCAACGGTGGAAGCCATGCAGACTCTACAGTAGATTTCCAGGAATTCATGATCATGCCGGTTGGTGCTACATCAGAAAAGGAAGCTGTACGCATGGCTGCTGAAACATTCCATGCATTGAAAACCGTATTAAAGAAAAAAGGTTATAACACGAATGTAGGAGATGAAGGTGGATTCGCTCCTAGCTGTAAAGATGGAAACGAAGAACCATTGGAACTGTTAGTAGAAGCTATGGAAGCTGCCGGATACAAACCTGGTGAAGATATGTGCATCGCTATGGACGTTGCTGCCAGTGAATTCCATAACCACGAAACAGGTCTGTATGAATTGTCTAAATCAGGTCAAGGAACCAAGACAAGCGATGAAATGATCGATATGTATGCAGAATGGATTGAAAAATATCCAATCATCTCTATCGAAGATGGACTTGGAGAACGCGACTGGGATGGATGGAAGAAACTGACAGATCGTTTAGGCGACAAAGTTCAGTTAGTTGGAGACGACTTGTTCGTTACTAATCCTTCTATCTTACAGGAAGGTATCGAAAAGGGTATTGCCAATGCGATCTTGATCAAAGTTAACCAGATCGGTACATTGACAGAAACTTTCGATGCTATGGAATTAGCTAAAAAACACAACTACACTTGTGTTGTATCTCACCGTTCAGGAGAAACAGAAGATTCTACGATTGCAGATATCGCTGTTGGATTCAATGCTGGTCAGATCAAGACAGGTTCTCTGTCTCGTACAGACCGTATCGCAAAATACAACCGCTTGATGCGTATCGAAGATGAACTGAACCAGCGCGGAGCTAGTCAGATTGCCCAATACAAAGGAAAGAAATCTTTCTACAATTTGTATAAGTAATTGAGCATGAAGGCCTCAGAAATGAGGCCTTTTCTTTTTTTCCGATTTCCTCCATAATAAAGACCAAGGAGAATATTGTTTATGGCAATCGCAACATTAGAACAATGGAGAGATCTTTATGATTTGGCTGACCAGTTAAAAGAAAGAAAACCGTGGCAGCGGTTTGAAGATATTGATCTGATTCAGATCAAGCTTCCGGAGTATCGGGAAGCCTTTACCTGCAGTATCATGGGCAAACAAGAGTTTTGTCCGGGAATTAGCCTGCATTATGGGATAGAGGGATATTCGGACGTGGTGATGCTGATGGAATCGGGTGACTTTCCGGTTCCGTCAACTTATGTCATGGGAGATATTCACGCTTTGACTTGTTATTATGGAGATCAGGAAGAATTGGATGATGTTCAGATGCAACGTATTCAAGAGCTGGGACGTTCCTATCAAGGATCGATGGATTGGACATATTTCCTTAGTTTTGAGCCGCGCTATAGTCCGTCGGATCTATCTTTAGAAGAGGTGAAGCGGTGTACGCTTGTTTTTAAAGCCTTGATTCGTGTCCTGGATTGCCTTCAAGAAGAGCCTGAGAAATGGCCGGATTTTGAAAATAAGGAAATCTTAAGAGCGACGATATTGGATACAGGTGAAATGAGCATGGAATCCATCTTGATGCCGGAACCTTTTCCACGCTATAAGATGATCGAACTTCCGGAGGATTTAAAACAATCGCTGAAAGAAAAACCGATTGAAGATCTGGAACTGGCTCTGGATCTGAATTATTTGTTCGCTCCAGTTCATGATCCGGATTATGATCGTCCCCTGAATCCGCTGGTCTTGATGGCATACGATCTGCGAACAGATTTTATTGTGCATGCACATCTGTTAGCGCTCGAAGATGACGAAGTGGAATGTCTGATTGCCATGTTCATGGAACTGATTGAGGAAATTGGGCGTCCTGCCAAGCTCTATATTCGCAATCCTACGATTTATTATGCTTTAGAATCTTTATGCTATCAGATAGAAATCCCTATTCAAATCGATGCTTTAGAAGAACTTGACGAGATCTATGAACATCTTCGGGAGCGCATCTGAGGCTATAAATGCCGAATTGTATGGCGCATCGTCAAATAACAGGCGCTGCCGCCAATCAAATTCGAGATGGGTTCCGCCAAAAAGATGCCGAGGATCCCAACAGAAGGAATCAAAGGCAGTAACAGTGTCAATGGCAAGATGATCACGATCTTGCGAAACATCGAGAAGAAGATCGCAAATTTGGGTTTATTCAAACCCACAAATGTACCTTGTCCCACATACTGGCCTGCCATGAGGAAAATGCCAAAATAATACGTATGAAATAAGGGGATTCCGGTTTGGATCAAAATCGGATCCTGATTAAAGACAGACAAGATCTGCCCTGGGAACAGAAACAAGATGCCCCAGGCAATCAAAAGGTAGAAAAAAACCATCTTAGAAGTAAAACGGACGGTTTCGTGGATACGAGATATGCATCCTGCCCCCAGGTTATATCCAATGATGGGCTCAACAGCCCCATTCATAGCTTCCAGCGGTAAAAAGAGCACATCGCGAACAGAATTTAAAATCGTCATGATCCCGATATAAAGATCGCCGCCATAATAGCCTAAAGAGGCATTGATAACCATGCTGACAAAAGCGTTGGAACCAGTGGCGATAAATCCTGCAAGACCGAGAGACAAAATCTTAAAGTCGATTTTGAAATCGAGTGTTCGATGCAGATTGACAAGAGGCAGCTGATTTTTCTTTCCCGTTAAAAACGCAAGAACCCACAGAAAAGAACAGAATTGGGACAGAACTGTCGCAATGGCTGCGCCTTGAATGCCCATGTTCAATCCAAAGATGAAAATAGGATCTAAGATAATGTTGATGATGGCCCCTAAACATACGGTCATCATTCCCAGCCGGGCATATCCTTGCAGATTTAAAAAACCGTTCATACCGGCGCTGATCATTAAAAAAGGAGTCCCTAACAAATAAATGGACAAATAACTTTGCGCATAAGGCAAGGTAGCTTCACTGGCTCCCAATGCCATCAGAATCGGCCTTTGAAAAGTTTCCAGGATACAAGCTAAGATCAGTGAGGTAAAGATCAATCCGATCAAGGTGTTTCCTAAGATCTGCTTGGCATGATCTTCCTGTTTTTTTCCGCGGGCAATCGAGCATAGAGGAGCTCCGCCTAATCCCCACAGATTGGTAAAGGCGGTAATCAATGTGATCAAAGGGAAACAGAGTCCAAGGCCAGTCAGAGCCATAGCGCTGGATGTATCCATGTGACCGATATAAAGACGGTCGACCAGATTGTAGGCGACCTGTACAAATTGTGCTAACATTAAAGGAAGTCCCAGGCGCAGAATATGGGAAGAGATGCTGCCTTGGGAAAAATCACCAGTGTTCATAATTTTAAGTGTATCACTTTTATCTAGAATCGGAGGATTTTTATGCAATGGATCGTTGTATGTGATTTAGATGGGTCTTTGATGCCGCCCAGTTCAGGTCTTAGAGTATCACAAGAGGTAGAGAAACGATTGATCCGCCTTCAGGAAAAAGGGCATGTTGTGATCTTGAACAGTGCCCGGATCTTTCAAGGGGTATATCCTTTGGCCAGACAGATCCAAATGGATCGCTTTGGAGGATATGTGATTTCAGCCAATGGATGTCATGTCTATGATATGGCAAAAGAAGAAGTTGTTCTTACCAAGCGGATCAAAAAAGAAGAAGCGTTTTATCTATGGGAAGTTGCTAATCAAATGGGGTTGGGATTGGGCTTTTCTCAGCCGGACTACTTTGTTTGTAATCGCATGAGTGAAGGATTCAGCCTGGATCAGAAGAATTGTGAAGTAGATTATATCATTACTGAGAATCCTGAAAAATATTGCCAAAATGAGATCGTAAAATGTGCGGTATCACAAACCGAAGAAAAACTTGTTGAACTGAGTGATCGATTCTGTCGGGAAGTTAACGAACACACTCACATGGAAGTGATCAAAAGTACGCCGCTTTTGTATGATATGATCCAGAAAGGAGTTTCCAAACATAAGACGCTGGAAGAGCTGATGAAAAGGCATGGATGGACTTGGAATCAGGTGACAGCCATTGGGGATGGGATCAGTGATCTGGAAACTTTACGGATGGCTGGGTATTCTGCCAGCTTAGAAAGTGCGAAAAAAGAATGTCAAACAGTTGCCGATATCGTTGTCCCTTCCTGTTTCGAGGATGGATGTGTCGTTTGGCTGGATCGTTTGTTGGAGGAAACGCATGTTTTTGATTGATATGCATTGTGATACGATTCTTTCTCTTTGGGAGCAGGGGGAGAATGCCTCCTTGCGAAAGAATGGTTTGAGTGTAGATATAGAGAAAATGGAACAAGGACATGTACTGGTGCAAAATTTCGCCTTGTTTACGCATCGCAAAGAAGAAGCGATCCCGGAAAAAAGAACGATGGATCTGATGGATCGTTATTGGAGCGAGTTAGAACGAAATGCGGACCGTCTAGCGCCTGTTCTCTGTTTTGAAGATATTGAAAAGAATGCTCGAAATCATAAGATTTCTTGTCTTTTGACATTGGAAGATGGCGGGGTGGTCTTTGATGATCTGGCCATGCTTCGAAATTATTACCGGTTGGGCGTTCGTATGATTGCCCTGACTTGGAACTATCCGAATGGGATAGGGTATCCGAATCTATCGATGGACGATTTTACGGACTATAAACAGGCTAGCTTGTTGCAGAAAGTGGATAACGAAAACGGATTGACAGAATTTGGGATTCGCTATGTAAAAGAGATGGAACGGCTGGGCATGATTGTGGATGTCAGTCATTTATCGGATGCCGGGTTTTGGGATGTCGTACATCATGCGACCAAGCCCTTTGTGGCATCCCATTCCAATGCGCGCACCATCTGTCCGGTTGCCCGTAACTTAGATGATGATATGATTCGTGCTTTAGATCAAAAGGGTGGAGTCATGGGATTGAACTTTTGCGGAGATTTTCTAGAAACCCATGCTGCTGCCAATGGCCCCAGTCGGGTTGAGGCTATGGTTCGCCATATCCTGTACATACGGGATATAGCGAGTATCAATTGCATTGGTATTGGAACGGATTTCGATGGAATCCATTCGGATTTAGAGATTCCAAGTTCGGCTCATATGTGGAAGCTGCAGGAAGCGTTGCGGAAGGCAGGCTTGCCGCAAGAAGATATCGAGAAGGTTTTTTATAGAAATGTTTTGCGCGTTTATGAAGAAACATTGTAGATGCAAAGAAATAATGTGTGGTAAAGATGTAACATAACTTCAAGAATTGTCAGTTAATTTATTTTTATACAAGTAAAGTACAATAATTTAATTATATTATTGAAAAATCAAGTGTTTAAATTTAATATAATAGCGGTTATCAATCGATAGGAAGGAGAATGTATGTCTTTATCAATCAACCGAAAGGATCTGGAGGCTCGATTTAGCGAGGAATTTCATGTTTCCAAAGCTACTGCTAACGAATACATTCAATTTGTGTTCGATCAGATTACAGATGTCTTAAAAGAAGATGGCCAAGTTGATATTTATGGATTTGGACGCTTTTCTGTAACGCACCGTAAAGGTAGAATTGGAATCAATCCTTCTACAGGTGAAAAGATGGAAATCTTGCCGACGAGAAATGTGAAGTTTAAATCAAGCAAGTCGCTAAAAGACATATTGAAATAATAAAAAACAGCTAAAAGCTGTTTTTATTATGCTATTTTACGTATTGTTTCAAAAAATCAAAATGAGAAGGGGCGAAAGGGAAGCCGTGGGATAAGATTTCCTTGATTGTCTTTTCTGAATCAAAGACAATGCATCCGCAAAAACGCGGCTTCAGTTGAAAACAATAGACAGAAAGATATTTTTTTAAGGTGTAGCTGTAAGAATGGATGACTTTCTGCGTATTGTTGATTGCTACGTCGGCATAGCTCGCCACCCATGTTAAATTATCGTCTGGGAACAATTCCAAAAAAGAATGATCGATGAGTTGATCAAGGGGCAATTCTTCAATCTGCACCATTTGTTTATTGCAGTAGCGGAAAAAGAAGTCGACACCGTTTCCTTGTTCGTTGAAGACGATCTCAATCACGCTAAAACCGATAGGGCAATCATCTAAAATGTGTAAATGAGAAAGGACAGGATTTTCTAAATCGGCTTTGTTGATGTTGGTCTGCCATTCGTCATTGAATGTTTTTTGATCGCTGGAAAGGCGAGAACGGCCTTCGAAACATTTATTATCGATCATCGTATAGTTGTTTCCTTTGATATCAATTACATAACGGCTGTTGATATAGATGCCTTTGTTGATATTGATGAAATGTGAGCTGCCTAAGGATGTGATGATCGTCTTAGCTGGAATATAGGTTTTTACGACTTTTCCGTTAAACAGATAAAGACAGGTTTTGGAATCTTGTCGAATGATATATTTAATATTTTCTTCCAAGATGTGATTCTTTTTAAAGAATCGTTCCATTTTTTCGGGTGATGCCATTTTTCGCCTCCTTTCAAACTCTTCTATACTATAACATAAAAATTTTCTATCACAAGAAAAGTCGATATTTATGCAAATCTCAGAGAATCTAGCTCAGTCTGGATAAAATTGTAAGCTTGAAAAAGGGTTTAAAAATAGTGTAGAATTTATAGCCGTTAAAAAAAGGAGAAAAGGATGAAGAGATTTATAGAAGAATTTAAGTCATTTGCGTTGCGTGGCAATGTGATGGATATGGCTGTCGGTGTTTTGATCGGTGGTGCATTTACGAGTATCGTGACTGCTTTGACTACAAACCTTATTCAACCGATCCTGGATGTCGTTACGGGTGCCAAGATGTATACTCTGCAAGATGTTGCGGGATTCGCCAATGCGTTTGTTACTGCAGTTGTGAATTTTTTGATCACAGCTTTAGTGTTGTTTGTTTTGTTGAAATCAATCAATAAGTTGTTGAGTGTCAGTCTGATCAAGAAAAAAGAAGAAGAGGCGGCTGCTCCTACGACAAAGGTATGTCCTTACTGTAAAAGCGAGATCCACATTGATGCGACTCGCTGTCCGCATTGTACTTCTGAATTAGCTTAGTAAAAAAGATCCACATCATTTGAGATGCGGATCTTTTTGTTAAAGGATCATATTGCCGACAAAGGCAAGTATCGACATCAAGATAATCATGATGGCACCATAAGGCAGGACCATGGATAAAAGTTTGGAATCTTGTCCTTTGCTGTCAACACTGCTTAAAGCAATCGCTAAACTTTGAGGACTGAGCATTTTTCCTACGGCAACTCCCAGGGAGTTTAAAGCGACGATCCACAAGTTGTTCGCCTGCAAAGCTTGAGCCGCTTCCATTTGAACTTGCCCAAACAAGACTCCGGAGTTGGTCCCGGACCCTGTGACAAATGTTCCCAGTGCACCAAACCACGGAGCAAAGAAAGGGTAGAAGCTGCCGGTGATCAGAATCACAAAACTGGAAACATCACTGATCATGCCAGCATAACCCATGATCTTGGCACAGGCCAATACACAAAGCATCGTGATCATTGTTTCTTTCATTTGCTGAAGGGTTTCGATCAAAACCTGAATAAAGTCTTTACACTTCGCTTTTTGGATCCATCCTCCTAAAATAGCTGACAAGAAGATCCATACCCCTGGGGTATTGATCCAGGAGAAGGAAACCAGATTGGGGTCTGGGCCGGTATAGATCGTTACTTGACTTGAAAAGACAGATAAGGCTTCGTTGATCGGAGCCACTAGTTTGGATGTCAATAAAAGGAAACAGAAGATCAAAATAAAAGGGCTCCAAGCCGTGATGGCTTTTGAAAGAGTAATCTTCTCTTTTGACTGGACTTGCATTGCATATTGCGGGTCCGGTTTTTTCTTTAGAGCAAAAAGAATCGTCAATAACAAGGAGCAGACACTGCCGACTACGACGGCTAACTCTGCGCCCACAAAGTAGCTGACTGCCAGTTGGGGAATGATGAAGCCCAGACCGCTTGCTAACGTTAACGGGACCATTCCTTTCAACGCTTTAGGACCTTTACCTGTTGCCATAACGATCAAAAAGGGAGCTGCGATCACAAAAGGCGATAACTGAAGGCTGGTCATAAAAGATAAGGAAGTGTTTTCTAATCCAACCAGATTGGCCAATGTCACGGTCGGGATCCCGATGGAGCCAAAGGGAGTCGGGACGCCGTTTGCCAACAAACAAACCAGACAGCTAAACAAAGGCTTAAAGCCTAAGCCGACTAACATGCTGGCAGGAATCGCAATGGCCGTTCCAAAACCGGCCATACCTTCCATGAATCCGCCAAAACACCACGCGATCAATAAAACGATGATGCGTCGATCGCTGCTCACCGATGCGATCATTTGCTTGATGATCTCCATAGCGCCTGTGCGCAATGTCAGGTTATATGTAAAAACAGCAGCGATGATCACAATAATGATAGGCCATACAGCCATCGCAAAGCCTTCTGCCAGAGCAGATGCCATATCGATGATCGGCATTTGCCAATATGTGATGGCTAGAATGGCGCTGATGATCAAAGAACCAATAGCCGCTTTAAATGTGGGCCATTTGAAAAGGGTCAACGCCACAATCAGCCACAGAATTGGCAACAATGCCAGAATAAACACAAATAGATTCAAAATCTCACCTCTCTCAAATGGGTTTTAAACCTTTTCAATTATACCGAAAAAAAGCTTAAAATCGCATAGATTTTCACTTTTTTTTGAAGTAAAAAAGGTTGAAGGTTCAACCGATTGTATAAAAATAATATTTATTGAAAAAAAAGTTGTCAAAACAGAATGAAATGATGTATTATGGTGGTGCAAAGTAGCGGAAAGTGTCTAAAGGTGGGGGTGATGACACGTGTTCATGGGGGAGTACGCACATAATATCGATCGTAAGGGGCGATTGATTATGCCGGCGAAATTTCGAGAAGATCTTGGTGAACACGTCGTTGTCAACCGCGGCTTGGATGGCTGCTTGTATGTATATACCTCTTCTCAGTGGGAGACGGTGTATAAAAAATTATCGACGTTGCCTTCAACAAACAAAGATGCGCGTATGTTTCAGCGTATGATGTTATCTAAGGCAGCGGAGGTTGACCTGGACAGCCAGGGAAGAATCCTTATACCTCGTACATTGATCGATTTAGCTGGTTTAGAGAAAGAGTGTCTGATCGTAGGTATGGCAAATCATTTAGAAATCTGGTCAAAAGAGCGTTGGACACAATTAGAAGAAGAACAGTCAGGTTCTTTTGAAGAAGCCGCAGAGGCATTAAATGGATTCATGGAGTAACATGGAACATCAAAGTGTACTTTTAACGGAAACGATTACAATGCTCGATGTCAAAAAGGACGGCATCTATGTGGATTGCACGCTGGGCAGAGGGGGCCACAGTGCAGAGATCCTGAAGCAATGTCCATATGGTCATTTGTATGGCTTGGATCGAGACAAACAGGCTTTAGAAGAAAGTCAGGCTCGATTATCCAGGATCGGTGATAATTTCACTTGTATCCATACTGATTTTGGCCATATGCGGGCGGCATTGGAAAGTTACGGGGTGAATAAGGCCGACGGAATTTTGATGGATCTGGGGGTATCCAGTCCGCAATTCGACGATCCGGCCAGAGGATTCAGCTATCGATACGATGCTCGTTTGGATATGCGAATGGACCAGACACAAGAATTAGATGCTTGGACTATCGTCAATACATATTCTCAGGAGCAGCTGTTTCGGATCTTTCGCGATTACGGTCAGGATCCGCATGCGTATGGGATAGCCAAGGCCATTGTGAAAAATCGTCAGGAAAAGTCAATCGATACGACATTTGAACTGGTGGATGTAATTCGATCTTGTCTTCCGGCAAAGGTTCTTAATCAAAAGGGGCATCCTGCCAAACAAATCTTTCAAGCGATCCGCATTGAAGTCAATCAAGAGCTGGATCAATTGAAGATGGCGTTGCAGGACGCGATTGAGATGTTGGCGCCGCAGGGACGATTGGTAGTCATTACTTTTCATTCCCTGGAAGATCGTATTGTAAAAACGATGTTCAAAGAAGTGGCTGTACAGAAAAAGGCAGACAGACGTCTGCCGCAAATTGGGATGGAAAATTTAGAATATGAGTTGATTTCAAGGAAACCGGTAACGGCTTCGGACTCTGAGCTTGCTTTAAACCGACGAGCTCATAGTGCAAAACTGAGGGGATTGAAAAGAAGGGACAGTTAATATGCGGCGATCAAATCATAATAAAAAGAAACAAAAGAAAAGTATTCGCCAATTGCGTCCGGAGAAATTATTGCTTCTGGCGTTCTGCCTTTCCTGTGTCTTCTATTGTTTTTCTAAAATCGGCTTGAATTCGTACAATATTACACTTTCTGTAGAAGATCAAAGATTAGCTTCCGAACTTGCAGAAGCACAAGATGAAGTTTATACTTTGAAAACAGATATTTCTTCGATCCAAGATAAGAATAAAATGTTAGGTATCGTAGAAGATGAACTAACTGAAAATCAAGATAATATCTATGTGATCAACAATTAGTTCGGATAGGTGGATGATGAATGAAAATAAAGCGTAGAAAGAAACAATCGCTTGATCCGCAAATGATGCGTCGCAGTATCAAGCGAAGTAATAAACAGCTTTATCGAATGATTCAAGTGATGGTGATGATTGGAACATTAGTGGTTGCTAATGTTCTTTTCACTATGGTTACAAAGACGCATTTTTGGTCAGGAGAAAGTGCGCTGAATTCAAAAATATCATCTTCCATTGTCGACACAGTAGTAGAAGCGCAACGAGGTACGATCTATGATCGAAATCGAAACGTGATTGCTCAAGAAGTCAAGGCATGGACAATCGTTGCTTATTTAGATTCAAGCATTGAGGATGAGGAAGGAAACCCCGATTATGTAAAGAATGCAGCTTCGACCGCAAAGAAACTATGTAAGGTTTTAAAAGATGCGGATGAAGAAAATATAGAGAAGATCATAAAAAATGCGCAAAATAAAGAATTGTCACAAACGGAGTTAGGTGCGGGAACCAAACGGTTGGATGAAGATACGATGAAGGCTGTTCAGGAATTGGATCTGCCTGGAATCGGTTTTATTGAAACCAGCAATCGAAATTATCCAACGACTCCGTTCTCCAGTAACTTGATCGGTTTTGCGACCTATGATGAAGATGAGCAAAAAATCGTAGGGAAGATGGGACTGGAACAAACGATGAATGATATTTTATCCGGGAAAGATGGACGGGTACAATATCAACAGGCCGTGGATGGCAGCATACTTCCAGGTACGACGAAGGTATACGAAAAAGCAGAAGATGGCGATGATGTCGTTTTAACGATCGATTACGATTTGCAGGTGGCTGTTGAAAAATCGATGGAAGAAACCATCGAAAATAATAAAGCCACCAGTGCGTGGGCCGTTGTGATGGAAGTGGAGACCGGAAAAATTTTGGCTTGGGCAAGTTATCCCACTTTTGATCAAAACAAGCATGAAAAGATTCCTTCGTATAATGATTATGTCAGCATGGTTGCTTATGAACCCGGCTCCGTCATGAAAACATTTACCTATGCAGCCGCTGTAGATACGGGAACTTTCCCTGAAAATACAATGTATCGTGCCGGCACATTTACCTATACATTTGATACTTCAACGGGCCGGATCATGCGCGTATCCAATGGAACGGATACGGGATATCCGGCTATCAGTGATGCTATGGGAAATGATTTTGGAACTTTGACTTTTGAAGATGGTCTTGCGTTTTCCAGCAATGTCGGAATTTGTGAATTGCTGGCCAATCATATGAACTATGGTTCTTTGGAAGATTACCTGGATTCTTTCGGTTTCTTTCAAGAAACCGGAATTCCTTATGTGACCGAAGCGACAGGAACGAAAAACATCGATATTCCGACGGACTACTTATCGACAGGATTCGGACAAGCGAGTTCTATTACGGTTTTACAGCTGATGCAGGCTTATTCTGCCATCTTTAATGAGGGTACGATGGTACAGCCATATGTGGTGGATTCAATCGAGGATTCGGAAACGGGAGAAACGATTGAAAGCTATACAACAAAAGAAGTAGGGACTCCGATTTCATCTGAAACAGCAAATAAAATGACTGAAATGCTCAAACATGTTCTAGATGAGGGGAAATCCGGAGAACGTTTTGCGATTGAAGGCGTTTCCATGGCAGCAAAGACCGGGACCGGAGAAATCTACAATCCAGAGACTGGCAAATATGATGAAGTGAACTACACGTCCAGTATTATGGCGGCGGCTCCGGCGGAGGATGCCAAGATCATGGTGTATTGGGGCATGATCGGACCCAACTATGTGAACTATAGTGCTGAACAGTTTCAGGATATAATGAAAGCGGCTTTGGTGGCATACGGGATCAGCGGAAGTAACGAGAGCAGTTCTTCAAGCTCAGCAGAAGATGAGGAATCACAAACATGGGAAACGTATACCATGCCGAATCTTGTCAATCATTCTGTTGATTATGCGAACAGTAAAACTTCTGGATGGAAAGCGACAACGGTCATGATTGGAAATGGATCGACTATCATTGAACAATACCCGGCTTTTGGATCCGTGGTCAGCTCAGGAGATCGTGTTTTCTTATTGACAGATGGCGCCCAGATTACAATGCCAGATATGACAGGCTGGACGCGGAAAGATATTACCGCATTTTGGGATCTGACAGGGATACAGATCCAGACCGATGGCTATGGAACGGTAGTCGCTCAGAGTGTAGAACCTAATACGCCTATCGATTCTACGATGGAGATTTCCGTTACCATGGAATAAAAAATGACTTGTTTTTAGAAATAGACTAAACTTCTATAAAGAAATTTGTTATAATTGAACATGATTCGAAAGTAGAAAAAGGAGAATTCGAATGCCTAAGAAAAAAGTGTATGCGACTCTGGAAATTGCGGATCAGGAAATACGTCTGATTGTTTTGGAAGTCTATGAAGCCCGTAACAACATCTTGCGTGTAGAACGTGTGCAGTGTGCGGGCGTAGAAGGACAAAAGATTCGCAATGAAGCAGCCGTTGTCAAAGCCATTCAGGAAGCCTGTAAGAATGCGCAGAGCGCTTTGGGCTTTCGTATAGAACGTGTGTTGCTTGCGATACCGAGTGTCAATGTTCATCGCAGCAGCCAAAAGATCCATATCCAGATTGGAGATGGAACGCGTACGATTCGCTTGTTCCATATTCAGCAAGGCTTTAATAAAGCGATAGAAAAGCAGCTGGGAGAAGAACTCGTATTTGTCAATGCGAATCGAATTGCGTATATCATCAATGGGCAGGAAACGACAAAAATGCCGATTGGGGAAGAATGTGATGATTTCTTTATGGATATCGATCTGTTATATGCCGATAAAGAAACCATGTATGCTTATGCTCGCTGTGTAGAACAATCCAATCTTCAGATTTTGGATGTGTGCATCGATGCGTATGCACTGGCACAGGAGACGGGAGTCTTGATCTCAGATCCAGACAAGGCAACGATTCTGATCGATTTGGAAAAAGAGCATTGTACGCTTTCGCTTTTCCAGCACGGTCGATTGTTAAATACGACGACCTTAGAACAGGGATATCACGCCTTTACATCTGATCTGCAGGCAAAATATCATCTCAGTGACGAGGTATGTTACCGCTTATTGCAGAACATCTTTACCGCCAACGAAAGTGAAGCGAGCGATGTGATCTGTTACATCGAACAAAAAGAAGAGATGCGTGTAGAGATCACGCTAAAAGAACTGACACAAAGTTGTTTGTCAAAGATTCGCAGCTGGATCGCGGATGTCAATGAAGCATGTGCTCCAATTGCTTCGCAGTCTTCCATGCGCTATGTTTTGACAGGGCAAGGTGCAAATATTCGTGTGCTGTCACAATTGGAAGGCGCTTTTAATGCTAAAGCGCAAGTCTTTGAAGAGCAGACGATCGGAGCTCGTGATGGCGCCTATGTTTGCGGTTTGGGAATGGCATATGCCTGGCAGTATGTCAATCGCATCCGTCACAGCGATCAGATGAGTGTCAACAACAATGAACTGGAAGCCAGCATCGATTCCATCAATACGAGAGCGAAATTAGGCTCTGAAGGTGGATTTACACAAAAACTCAAGAATGCGATTCTGACAGAGAAGGAATAAACGGAGGTACAGAAGATGACAGAATTTAATCAAGTTGCGACAATTCGTGTATTAGGAGTCGGCGGGGGCGGATCCAATGCCGTAAACCGCATGGTTGCTGATGGAGTCAAGGGAGTTGATTTTTATATCTGCAATACCGATGTCCAAGTCATGAAAAATTCGCCATGTGAAAATAAGATCGTCCTGGGACGTGAAACAACAAAAGGTTTAGGGGCCGGAGGAAATCCGGAATTTGGCCGTAAAGCAGCAGAAGAAAGTGAAAGTGAGATCCGGGAAGCAATCAAAGGTTCGGACATGGTATTTATCACTGCCGGGATGGGCGGAGGAACCGGAACAGGAGCAGCTCCGTTGATTGCGAAGATTTCAAAAGAAGAGGGAGCCTTAACGGTTGCCGTTGTGACGAAACCATTCACTTTTGAAGGAAAACGTCGTATGAATAATGCGATCGATGGAATTGAAGAATTAAAGAAACATGTTGATTCTTTGATCATTGTTTCCAATGATAATCTGTTAGAAGTTATTGGACGCAAACCAATTGAAGAAGCATTCCAGGCTGCGGACAATGTTCTGCGCCAAGGTGTACAGACAATCTCTGACTTGATCGCAGTGCCGGCATTGGTTAACTTGGACTTTGCTGATGTTCGTAGCGTAATGCAGAATCAGGGCCGTGCCTTGATCGGTATCGGTATGGCTGAGGGTGAAGATAAAGCCGTTAGCGCTGCCGAAAAAGCCATCCAGTCTCCATTGTTGGAAGCTCAGATCAATGGGGCTACCAGTGCTATCATCAATATCACAGGGGGCGACAAAGTGTCTTTGTTCGATGCTCAGAATGCAGTTGCTGTGATCCAGGATGCAGCTGGAGGCGATGTAGATTGCATCTTCGGTATTGCTATTAATGAACAGTTGGGCGATGCCATCATCGTTACTGTGATCGCAACTGGTTTTGAAGAAACAAAGAAAGTTGCAAAAAAACGCAGTGATTCTCGTCCAAAAGAATCGTTATTCACACAACCTTCTGTACAGGCTCCAACCACTGCAGGGGTCGTGACGAGTGTTGAAGAAAACACCGGGGATGATTCAATCCCGAACTTCTTCTTTAATCGCTAATGTATTTCCTCTATATGGATGATTCCTTCTTTGGCAGTTCGGATTTTTCGCGTGATATGCGCTATAAACTGCAAGTCACTTTGAAGGAGATGCCGATCGATCATGTTCTGGTTTCAAATGCGAAAACAAAACAATCCGTAATCGAACACTTTTTTGAAGAATTTGGAGATATTGATGTAAAGATCAGCACGACTAGATGGAATCAAGATGGAAGAGAGTGGGTCTTATCCAATCAGATGTTGAGTCAGGAAGACCTTCAGATCCGACCTTATGCAGGCACTTACTGCATCGTTGATTCTGATACATTGATATACGAGAGGATCTATTTAGATCTCTTTCCGCAGGAAGAAACAGATATGGTTTCAATCTTGACCGAAGCGATTCAGAAAGCGATGGGTTCTTTAGAGGATTCAAAAGATTTAAAATCTTAAGCTTGCCTAACAGGCAGGCTTTTTTTTAAAATAGAAGAAGATTGGAGTGAAGATTATGGTTACGATCAATGAGTTATATGATTTAGATCATACTTTGGCAAAAGAATACTTACAGCGTTTTACATACCCTTGGGAAGCGTTAAAAGGAATCCATGATTTTATTTTAGAATTAGGACCGACTTTAAAGGATTACCAAGAGATTCAGCCGCAAGTATGGGTGCATCCGGATGCGGTTCTTGCACCTACGGCCTATTTAGGGGCCCCTTGTATTATTGGTCCACGTACAGAAGTCCGGCATGGTGCTTTTATTCGAGGCAATGCGTTGGTTGGGGCGGACTGCGTAGTCGGAAACAGCGTGGAGCTGAAAAATGTTATCTTATTTGATCATGTACAGACTCCGCATTATAACTATGTAGGAGATTCTATTTTAGGTTATTATTCACATATGGGCGCCGGATCGATTACTTCTAATGTAAAAAGTGACAAAACTTTAGTTGTTGTCAAAGACAAAGAGGAAACCATCGAGACGGGATTGAAGAAGATGGGAGCCATGCTTGGTGACCATGTGGAAGTGGGATGTAATTCTGTGCTCAATCCGGGAACAGTGATTGGTGTAGATACCAATATATATCCTTTATCCCGCGTTCGTGGAATCATTCCAGCGCACAGCATCTACAAAGATGCTAAAAATATTGTATCAAAGGCCTGATTCAGGTCTTTTCTTTTTACGAATAGTGTGTAAAAATACAATTATGATGGTATCAGTTCGTCAATGTAAATCATTGGTATTCGGAATCGGCTTTTTCTTGGCTTGGATTCATTGTGTTTCTGTATTGGGGCTGACCGGGATCGGTCAATTGAGTTTTTCACTGGCATGGGTTGGCTTTTTTGCAGGAATTCTTAAAGGTCTCCAGTATAAGAAGAAATTCTCCTGGGCTTTTCAAATCTCACAGCTGATTTGGATGGGAGTTTTTTGCGGAATCTATTTGATCATATCTTTCTTCTTTCAAAGCTTTTCTCACAGCCTGATTTTTCTTCCTGTATTGTTTGGCAGTGCAATTATGCAAAATCGAAACGAAAATCAAATTCGTGATCTTGTGGGAATCGCATTAACGATTCTTTTCCTGATTCTAGTATTTACTCAAGTTCAATATACGAATGATGTATCCTTAACTGCTCTTCTTTTAAGTGACTGGCTCTTTTTAGATGCTCTGATTCGGGTCTTTCCTTTGGCATCTATGAAACCGATGAATCGATCATCGATCCAAAACGAAATAAAAAAACAAGGAAAAAAACTTTTGCCTTCAATACTTAAATCTTTGTTGATTGCAGGCCCTGTCTTTGTCTGCGGCTTAGTTTGCTCGTCAGAAGAAACCGGAATGTTGGCAAGTTTGATGATGATCGCATGGTTCTATATCTATCTTTTAGAAAAGATTCCTTTATCTTCACGAAGAGAAATCAATCATCTCGCATGTTTCTTGGGATTTGGCTTGGGAATCGTATTATGGAGCCAAGATTTTCAAGTGTATGAAATAATTGTTCATCTATTTTGGTTAATACCGGGGCTATGGGTCTTAAATCGCCAAGTTTTACAAAAACACAAGTTTCCTGATCATAAGATCTCTTTGTTGGTGTTTGCGATCGAGAGTGCCGGTTCAATGCTTCTAATTCTGTTTCTGGGACTTTGGGGGCCTTTGGTCATGGGGTTTGTCAGTTTGATTTTGATGAGTTCCATGACGATGCAAAAGGTTTCTTATCCTGCTCATAAGGAGATTGCGAAAGTTTTACCTTGTTTGATGGGAGCCATGATGATCTGGATTTTATCGATTTTGTGGAGTCCCGATATGATTGGACAATGTGCGTTGGTTCTTCTTTACCTCTTGTTAGCGGTGGGAGGACAAATTCTGATTATGCGTTATTAAGTGGGATTTTCTGTTAAAAAAAACGCGATTTTTATCAATAATATGGGATTTTAATGTTTTTATAGGGCAAAATTTGACATAATCTTAATAAAATGCAAAAATAAGCGCATGAGTAAAAAACAAATACAGACAAATTCACGTAAGGTGCCTCGAAAGAAAAGAAGAAGGATTTCACCATTTCTTGTCATCTTATGTTTTATTTTGTCTATCGCATCATTGGCTTTGGTAGGATATTTGGTTTTTCAATTGTTTCAATTGGATATGTTCCCATTGACCTTACTCATCCCCGTGGTCAGTGTAGTGATACTATTGACGCTGATGATCATTTTGTTTGCGAATTTTAAATGCAGAAGAAAAGTGTCTAAAGTATTCATGACACTTCTTTTGGCTGCTCTGACAACGGGATACGGCTTTGGAAATTATTATGTTTATGGACTGACCAATCTTTTTAACGAGGTAACCAATCTGACGGATAAGATTGCGCATCGGATCAATGTCTATGCATTAAATGGTTCTGGTATCGAAGATATTGAAGACTTGGACGGACAAACTGTAGGTCTTGTACTGAGTCTTAACGAAGAAGGAATCCAGCGATGTTTAAACGATTTAGAAAGTCAGGATATATCGATTGAAACCAATGAGTATTATACGCTGAGTGATTTATTATATGGTTTCTATAACGGACAAGTCGATTCGATTATATTAGATGAAACATATGAAAATGATATTCACGAAATGGGTGGAGATTATACTAATTTTGGTGTTGCGACCCAGAGTATTTATCAAACGGTGTATTATACAGAACGTTCCACTTCGCAAGATGAATCGTTGAATCGTGTCAGCAGCATCGTGACCGATCCCTTTACTGTTTTGATTAGCGGAAACGATTCATACGGCTCGTTGAATGAAAACAGTCGTTCGGATGTGAATATGTTGGTAACGATCAATCCGACCACGCATACAGTCCTAATGACAAGTTTGCCTCGAGACTTATATGTTAGTATAACTTGTCCTTCGGGAGTGCAGGCATGCCCGGAAGACAGTTTGAATAAGTTGACGCATACGGGTCAATACGGTGTGGAAGCAACGGACGAAACGATAGAAAACCTATTAGGTATAACTGTGAATTATACAGTCCGCGTCAATTTTTCAAGCCTGGTTAATTTAGTAGATGCGGTTGATGGAATCGATGTTTATGTTGAAGAAGGTCTAGAGGTCGATACATTTTATGCCAATGGAACAGAGGGTGTAAAAGAGGGCTGGAATCATTTAGAAGGGGAAAGAGCTTTAGCTTATGCACGTGAACGTTATGCGTATGTCGATGGGGATGCGCAGCGTGTCAAGAACCAGCAGCAGGTTCTGGAGGCTTTGATCAATAAAATCGCATCGCCAAGCATGTTATTGAACTTTGGAGATTTTATTGATGCTCTGGGAGGCGCCTTTGAAACAAATATGCCTGCGGATCAGATTCGTTCGTTTATCCGTTATGAATTTGCGATGATGCCAGAATGGAAATTTGAAAATTTCACCATTTCCGGAAGTGTCAGCACAGAATTCTGTACGATTCAGGGCGATTATGCTTCTGTCATGATACCTTATGTAGAATATTTGGATGCGGCTACAGAAAAGATCCAGGCTGTTTTGGATGGAGAATCCAGCGAATCGATAGAAGAGCCGTCGACTGATCCGTATCAATTGACGCTTTGGGACTTTAGCGAGTATTCGGATACAGGAGACGTATATGGTGGATCTGCATCGATTTATGGTCAGGACCCTTATGCTTTGTATGGGGATACAACTTATGGCTATTGAGAATAGGAGGGGACTCGATGAGGAAGGTTCGAAAAAAGAGTAAGGCTTTTCAAATCTTTGCGATCATTCTTTCTGTCTTATTGATTTTAATTACGGTGATTGCCGTTGCTGAGTTGATCATATTGAATGTTCTTCCTACCAATTTACTGATTCCTGCGATCCTGATTTTGGTTTTGATTTGTGCCATCGGATTCATATGTGTAAACTTTATGAACCGTAAAACAAGTGGCAAAATCTTTTCTTCTCTATTTGTGCTCATCTTGATCGGTGCTTTGAGCGTAGGCTCTTTTTATCTTTATCGCACATCAAATATGTTGACCAATATCACAACGCATTCTGGTGAGGTAAAAAACACAGTGTCTCTAATTGCGTTAAAATCGAGTTCTGCAGAGGATCTAGAGGATCTGGAGAATGGCTCGATCGGCTATTTAAGAACCATAGATAATTATGGTACAGAAGAATTTTTAAAGGATGCTTCTAAACAACTGGGAAACGATGAAAAAACGGCGAAGCTGTCTCAGTCGACATTTGATGTGTATGCCTTGGAAGAGGATGAAGAAGCTGAAGAAGAAAAGGAAGCTGTTTTTGCCAGCGATTATGGTGATCTTCCATTTGAGCAGACGGATTATGTAAGTGTTCAGGCTTTGGTGCAGGCACTATACGATGGAGAGGTCGATGCGATCGTATTGAATGAGACATATCGCGGCAATGTTGAAGAGATGGAAGAATATGCTGATTTTGGCAATGAAACCAAAGTGGTCTATGAAACGATCTATTATACGGATAAGGCTAACGAGGCTTTAGTTGTATCCGATGTCACAACGGAACCTTTTAATATTTTGATATCGGGCAATGATACTTATGGGGATGTTGGTGAACTGTCGCGCTCGGATGTGAATATGATCGTAACGGTCAATCCATCAACGGGAACCATTTTGTTGACGAGCATTCCAAGAGATACCTATGTGGAATCGGCTTGTGATGCGGCAGATGGATGCCTTACAGGCGCCATGGATAAAATTACACATTTAGGAATGTATGGTGTGAATGCGTCGAAGATGACAATTGAAAACTTCTTAGGAATCGAGATCAACTATACTTTCCGTGTCAACTTTTCGAGCGTAACCGATATTGTAGATGCCTTAGGCGGTATTGATGTGTATATCGAAGAAGGTATGGCTGTGGATACTTTTTATGCGGACAGCAGTTTAGAGGGTGTAACAGAAGGCTGGAATCATTTGGAAGGAGATCGAGCTCTTTCTTTTGCCCGTGAACGTTATGCGTATGAAGATGGAGACAATCAGCGTGTAAAGAATCAACAAAAGGTATTACAGGCTATCGTCGATAAAGCAACTTCTCCGGATATCATTGTGAATTATGCTAGTTTGATGGATGCTTTCAGCGGTGCTTTTGAGACTAACATGAGCACAAAAGAGATCACTTCGCTTTTGCAGTATCAATTGCAGGCAAATCCAGATTGGACGTTCGAAACATATCAGATCGATGTAGCCGGAGATATGATGTATTGTGCTGCCTTGGGGCAGGAGGCTTCTGTGTCTATTCCGGATATGCGTACAGTACAGATTGCCAGAGAAAAAATTGAAGCGGTGATGAATGGAGAATCATCTGATTCCGTGGATACAGAATGGCTGGAAACGACATATCCTGTTTATAACTACTGGGGACAATACGACTCTACTATGGATTATCGTACGGATACGGGATCTGTTCCTGGTGATACGTATACGGACTCGAATAGTACTTATGATTATGGTTATGAGCAATCCGTCGTACCTGAAGAGTCATATAGTGAAGAATCTTATTTGGAAACAACAGATCCTTCTCAAACGTATACGGATCCAGGCATGAGTCAGGAAACGATAGAGAGTTATGGAACGTAGTTGAAAGACTGCGTTCTTTTTTTATTATGAGTATCTTGTTAATTTAGGAGTATCCTAGATTGCATGCTATAATAATATAGAAAGAAATGGGTGATTCTATGTGGACATCAGAAGAAATGAAACAAAGAGCAAAAGATGTGCTGCAAGGGAAGTATTGGGCAATTCTAGGTGTATCAATTCTAGGCGGAGTACTGCAAGGTGCCTTTTTTACATTGCTCATGGAAATATACGATCCTCAAGATGGACTTGTTTTTCTTTTTGGCAATTATGCCATTGATATGCAAGCTTTGATTCGGATCTGGATCGTGATCATGCTTGTTTCCTGGATTTATTCTGTCTTTGTTGGACATACGATCTGGATTGGACTTACGAAGTATTACTTGGAATCTGCAGACAGGATAGGGACTCTTTCAACGCTTTTTGATTTTTTTAAATCTTCCTATTGGAATGTTGTCAAGATTACATTTCTGTATTATTTGAAGATTGCTCTATGGCTGCTTTGTTTTGTGGTGCCTGGCATCATAAAAATCTATGAGTATCGGATGGTCCCCTTCATTCTGGCAGAAAACCCGGATATGAATTCTTCTGAAGTGTTTAAACAATCAGCGCTCTTGACGCAGAATAACAAATGGAATATTTTCGTATTGGAACTCTCCTTTCTAGGCTGGATCTTGTTGGGGGTTCTATGTTGCGGAATTGGTGTAGTGTTTGTTACCCCTTATGTTGATATGACAATGACTCAATTATATCTGTATTTAAAAGAAATGCATGGTCTTGGAAAAGCCGATCTTCCCCCGATTCCAGAATCTTAAATATTTTTAATAAATCGTATGAGGCCTCATTACGAGTTACTTATGCGATTTTTTTATGTGAATCGATATACTGAAATTTTGTATTTATGGGGAAATACGATATAATAATTAAGATTTGGGTGATCAATATGACAAGTTTGTATAAATCGATCCTATATCAAAGATATCGAGGCTTGATGATTTCCTTGTTTGATATCTTCGTAGTCTTTTTTTGTTATGTCTTTGCGTTTTTCTTTGATAATCATTTTTTCTTGGATGGAAGAGTTTTACATATCACTAGCTATATTCTTTTAGGTATGGTTTTTGTTTTGGTTCTTCATGCTGTGATGGGAGTGGTTTTTCAAACTTATAAGAGCCTGTGGACATTTACGGGGCCAAGTGAAGTCATTCGCGCAGGTTTGAAGTCTATTGTCTGTTTAGTGATCATGTTGGTATTCTCTTCTTTATCTGGACTTTTTCTTCATACACAGATTTTGATTTTAGGGGAGGCTCTTGCTTTTTTTGCTTCCTTGGGCTGTCGTCTGATCTATCGTTCTTTCAGGCGTTATGCCATGGATATGGAGCGAAGCGAGAATGCTCTGATCGTCGGGGCGGGGAATGCCGGCTATTTGATGTTGACAGAGATTTATCGGGGAACGAGCTATCCGTATAATGTCGTTGGTTTTTTGGATGATTTAAAAGAAAAAGGAACGATCATCAGCGGAAAAAAAGTTTTGGGAACCGTGGACGATGTCAAAGCTATTTGTGAAAAGTATGATGTTAAACATGTTTTTATCGCTATCAGTAAGGCGACAAGACAACAAAAACAAAGGATCATTGATCTTTGTGCTTCATCGGGAGCCAATACGAAGATCATGCGATTTACCACGGAAAATGACTTAAATTCTCCTGTCCATGTGGAAGATATTCAAATCGAGGATTTGCTGGAGCGACCGAGCATCAATTTACAAACGGAACAAATTGGTTCTTATTTGACGGATAAAGTGGTCTGTGTTACAGGGGCAGGCGGTTCGATTGGTTCGGAACTGGTTCGTCAAATCTTGCCTTTTCAACCCAAGTCGTTGGTTTTGTTAGACATCAATGAAAATACTTTGTATATGTTGAAACAAGAGATATTACGCGGAGTAAGAAAGGGGTCTTATTCGCCAAAAATCGAATTAGAAACTTTGATTGTTTCAATACGTGAGCGTGATGAAGTGTTTAAAATATTTGATCAATTCCATCCTCAGGTTGTATATCATGCTGCCGCGCACAAACATGTGCCTTTGATGGAGGATCGGCCGACGGAAGCAATTCGCAACAATATTTTCGGGACAAAGAATGTGATCGATGCTTGTATCCATAGCGAAGTAGAACGTTTTATCATGATTTCTACGGATAAGGCTGTGAACCCGACAAACGTTATGGGGGCTACCAAACGTATGACAGAGCTGATTCTGCAATCTAGAGAAACAGATAAGCCAATTCGTATGGCAGCTGTCCGCTTTGGCAACGTTTTAGGATCTAACGGATCTGTAATTCCCATTTTCAAAGAGCAGATCAAACAGGGAGGACCTGTTACCATCACGGATAAAAATATTCAGCGCTATTTTATGACGATTCCAGAGGCGGCACAGCTGGTTTTACAAGCAGGATATTATGCGAATCATAGAGAGATCTTCGTCTTGGATATGGGAAAACCCGTCAAGATCTTAGATTTGGCAGAAAAGATGATCTCCTTATCGGGGGCCGTTCCTTATAAAGATATTGAGATCAAAGAAATTGGTCTTCGTCCGGGGGAAAAGATGTTTGAAGAGCTGGCACTGGAGATTGAAAAATGTCATCGAACGGAAAACAAGCTGATCTTCGTGCATGAACCAATTGAGATTACCCAAGAAGAGGTAGATCAAAAAATCACTTCTTTGTATGATGTGATCATGCGAACGGATGATCCGGCCAAGATCAAAGAAGTACTGTTAGAAACGATCAAAGATCGCATGAATTAGCGACAGCTGTGCGGGGCACGGCTGTTTTTTGTGTGTAGTTGTGATTCATGATACAATATCGAAGAGTATTGGAGGGTTACGATGTATTCGAAAGGGATCAAACGAATCTTAGATTTTTGTATCAGTTTTTGTGGTTTTATCGTATTGTCTCCACTGTTCATCGTTCTTTGCATTTTGATCAAGATCACGTCTCCGGGTCCGGTGTTTTTTAAACAAAAACGAGTGGGGATCCATAAAACACATTTCAATATTTTAAAATTTCGGACCATGCGAATAGATACTCCGAAAGATGTCCCGACGCATATGTTAACCAATCCAGATCAATATATTACTTCGGTGGGGAAATTTTTAAGGAAGACTAGCTTAGATGAATTGCCGCAGTTGATCAATATCATTAAGGGAGATATGGCAATCGTGGGGCCTCGTCCCGCTTTATGGAATCAGTATGACTTGATCGAGGAACGTGATAAATATCGTGCTAACGATGTTATGCCTGGGCTTACTGGCTGGGCGCAGATCAATGGGCGAGATGAATTGGAGATTCCTGTAAAAGCAAAATTAGATGGTGAATATGTACAAAGACAAAGTTTCCTTTTTGACTGCAAATGTTTTTTGATGACTATTACATCTGTATTGAAACATGATGGTGTTGTTGAGGGCGGTACTGGAGAAATGCATAGAGGAGATCATGAATGAAAAAGGTACTGATCACAGGTAAGAACAGTTATTTAGGCAGTTTTGTACGAAACGAACTGGAAAGAAAACCAGAAGCTTATCAAGTTGCGGAACTCGATTTGAAGAATCCAAAGTGGACAGATTTTTCTTTTGAAGGATATGATGTAGTTTATCATGTGGCAGGATTAGCGCATTCTACGCCGGATGAAAGTCAGAAAGATCTCTATTATCAAATCAACACGGAACTAGCTTATCAAACTGCGTTAAAGGCAAGTCGTGAAGGCGTTAAACAATTTATTTTTATGAGTTCGATCATCGTCTATGGGAGCGGCAAAGTGGGCTGTAAACGAACGATAACGAAAGAAACTCCTTTAACTCCAGATAATTTTTATGGCGATTCTAAGAAACAAGCTGAAATCAAGATTCGTTCGATCGATTCGGATATGAAAGTTGTTATTTTGCGTCCACCTATGATCTATGGACCTCATTCGAAAGGAAATTATCCTTTATTGTCGAAGTTTGCCCAAAAATCTCCGTTTTTTCCAACCCTTGGAAATGAAAGAAGTATGTTGTTTGTGGGAAATCTTGTTCAGTTTATAAAGAAAGTGATTGATTTAGAGTTAGAAGGAATCTTTCTTCCTCAAAATCAGAAACCGGTCCAGACAAAAGATTTGATTGCCCTGATTGCTCGAGAACATGGGCATACCATTCATTTTGTTTCTGTATTTAATCCCGTTCTAAAATGCATGAGAAAACAAACAATCGTAAATAAAGTGTTTGGCAATCTTATTATTGATCCTTCATTATCTTCTTTTGATTTAGATTACACTAAATATTCTCTTGAACAAAGCATTCAGATTACGGAAAGTGGAGGAGGTCTATGAAAGTAGGGATAGTTTGTGCTTTTGATACCTATTTTGACAGGGTTTCTTTACTAAAAGAGTACTATGAAGAAAAAGGAGCAGAAGTAAAGGTATATTCTTCTGATTTTTCACATCGAAAAAAAACGAAAATTCCTTTGCAGGATCCTGTCACGATTCAGATTTCGACTCGACCTTATCAAAAGAATCTGTCGATCGCGCGGATTCGTTCGCACATCGATTTTTCAAAACGTGCTTATCATGCCATCAACTCACAGGTTTTGGATGTATTACATGTTTTGATTCCATGTAATTCTTTGGCGAAGACTATGTCTATGTATAAACGGAAGCATCCGCAGACTCGATTGATTTTTGATTTAATCGATCTGTGGCCAGAAACGATGCCAATTTCAAAATGGAAAAACCGTTTTCCGTTTACAGTTTGGAAAAACGTCAGAGATCGGTATTTGGATACTGCGGATCTTGTCTATACGGAATGCGATTTATTTCATAGGGTTCTTCATCAGGAAGGCAATCCTAAATTTCATACCTTGTATTGGGCTCGGCAAGAAATGCCGTTACAACGTAAAATGGATCTAAAAGAAAATGAAATATCATTTTGTTATTTGGGATCTATGAATAACATCATCGACATTGATTTTATTGCTCAATTCTGTGAAACATGTTCGAAATATAAAAAGGTAAAGTTACATTTGATCGGGGATGGAGAATCTAAAAAGGAACTGATTTACCAGGTAAAGATGAAAAAAGTAGAAGTTATTGATCATAATAAGGTTTTTGATCAGGTGGAAAAACAGAAGATTTTTGATCAGTGTCATTTTGGATTCAATGTGATGAAGGAAAATGTGGTCGTTGGACTAACCATGAAATCGTTAGATTATATGTGTGGACAGTTACCTATCATCAATACGATTCCAGGGGATACGAAAGATTTTTGTGAGAAAGAAAATATAGGTTTTCATGTTTCTCATGACTGTATCAAACCAATGGCTAAGGTGATTTGTGGTCAAACAATACAGGAAAATTCTATTCAAAGAGAGAATATCAAATCTCTTTATTTGCGATATTTTACGAAGCAATCGTTTGTTAATGGAATAAATCAAACAGAATCTATGATAAAATAGAACAAAATTCGGGGTCTTAAAGTGGAAGAGAAAACAGTTTCAGTGGCTATGGCAGCCTACAACGGACAAAAATATATTGCGGATCAGATGGAATCGATTTTACATCAATTGAATCCTACGGATGAATTGATCATTTCTTTGGATTTCTCAACAGATCAAACAGAGGAAATTGTTTTGGAGCGCGCAAAAAAGGATTCGCGTGTTCATGTGATCCCGGGTCCGAACAAAGGTGTAATTAAAAATTTTGAGAATGCGATCGCTTATACACAAAATGACATCATTTTTCTGGCGGATCAGGATGACTATTGGCTCCCTGGAAAAGTGAAACGAGTATTGAAGGAGTTTGAAGATCCAAGTGTGCAAGTGGTGATGCACGATGCATCTATCGTAGATGAAAAAATGGTCATTAAAGAACCATCTTATTTTTCTTATCGCCATGTAAAATTAGGAATCAGGGAAAACATGATCAGAAACAGTTACATAGGTTGCTGCATGGCTTTTAAAAGCAATTTAAAAGAGCGAATTATTCCATTTCCTAAAAGAATACCTATGCATGATCAATGGATCGGATTGGTCGGAGAGTTGGAGGGAAAGAATATTCTCATCCCGGAAGTATACTTGTTGTATCGCCGGCATGAGGATAATAAAACAGATATGAAGCATGCCGGCATTCGTCAAATGATCAAATGGCGTAAAGATCTGTTTTATGAAATCGAGAAGTATAAAAAATATAGATTGAACAAAGGATAACAAACAACGGAGTAAGTATGTTTATAAAATATGGAATTTTAGTAATATACAACAAAAAAATTAGTGAATCGAGATCCTATCGATCTCTTTTATCTCAAGATCTTACTCTTATTGTTGTTGACAATAGCACAGAAAGGCAATTTGTTGATTTTAATCAGTCTACAGTAAAGCAGAATCATCAAATATATATTACGATGGAAGGAAATAAAGGCTTGCCGAAAGCTTATAACAAAGCGATAGATTGGATCTTTTCACATAAAGAGGATCCTAACAACTATGTTGTTCTTTTGGATGATGATACAAATATTCCTTCTGATTTTGTCAAAAAAATGAATGAAGAGATCAAAAAAAGTCTAAAACCAATCTATTTGCCTGTTGTCAAAGATTCGTTGGGCATACTTTCTCCAAGTAAGATGAGTAAGCATGGATACTGTCATAGAATACAAAAGATTGAGGAATTGACGCCGCAAAACATCTGCGGAATCAACAGTGGAATGGTGATTCAGTTATTGATTTTTAGGGATTATCGATATGACCAGCGGATGTTTTTAGATTATGTAGATCATTCTTTTATGCGCGATATGAGAAATAAAAATATCAAGATACAGGTTGTGGATACTGTTTTAGAACAATCTTTTTCGGCGGTCACGGACTCTAAAAGCAGCGCCAGAAAAAGGTTAAGAATCTTAAAAAAGGATTTAAACTGTTTTTATGATCAAGGATTTATTTCCAGGATCATCTATCATTATGTCATGATCCGAAGAATCTTTAGACACATCGTATATTATAAAGATATATCTATCTTATGGGCGTTAAAATAGGAGGCGGCATGGAGAACTTGATGATATCAGTCGCAATGGCTACTTACAATGGAGAACAATATCTTCAAGCACAATTAAATTCTATTCTGCAACAATCTTTGCCTGTAGATGAAATCATTATTGTCGATGATTGTTCGACAGACAAGACAGTATCGATCATTGAGAAATATCAGAATGAGGATTCAAGAATCTTGCTCTTTCAAAATATGAAAAACTTGGGCTATAAGCTGAACTTTAAAAAAGCTTTATCGAAATGCAAAGGAGATTATATCTTTCTGTGTGATCAAGATGATATTTGGGATGTTGATAAAATTAAGGATATGATTTCCGTTTTGAAAGAGCATCCAGCTATTTTATCCTTGGCATCTTCTTTTCGTGAGATTGATCAGAATGATCGACCTGTAGAGGTCAAACTGATTCCTGGACGATCGAATAACAATCTTTTATTAAAACCCGTAGAAGAGAACGCACTGATTGAAATGACATTGAATGAATTTGTTTTTCATAATTATTTTCAAGGGTGTTCTATGGTTATCAAAAAAGAACTCAGAAATAAATTTGAGGAGAAATTTATAGATACTCTTCCTCATGACTGGGTCCTCAATATTATCGCATCGGCAGAAAAGGGAATGTATTTCTACAACAAGCCGTTATTTTCTTATCGCATCCATGACAAGAATACGATAGGATTGCCGGACAATCAAAAACCAACGGTTAAGCAAAAGTTAAATAGAATATTTAATTATGATATACGCGCAGCTTTTGCCCAGGAAAGATTTGATTCTTTATCAGCAATTAAAGAGATTTATCCAGAATACTATGAAAGTGTTCCTGAATATGATTCGATGCGGATATTCTACAAGAATCATTTAGATTTTTTAAAGATGGGAAAACCTGTTTCGATCGGACTTCAGAATATGAATCCGTATTATAAAGATTTAAAACCATTAAAGGCTAGGCTCATGGATATTTTTTTCTGTCTTTTGCGGAAATTCAGACTGGTTTAAGGGCCAGGCCTTTTTTTAATAGAGATATGTGTTAGAATATATTTGTTTTGCGAGGTGATCTTGTGAATAAAGAAAATGCGATTGAAGTACGAAATATGTCAAAGCATTTTAAAGTGGATTATGACAAAGCGCATACTTTAAAAGAAAAGCTTTTGTTTTGGAATCGCGGAAATACTGAAGTTCATGAAGTTTTAAAAGATATTAATTTAGATATAAAAAAAGGTGAGACTGTCGCATTGATCGGGACCAACGGTTCGGGTAAATCAACTCTTTTAAAATTGATGACCAAAATTATTTTTCCAAATAAAGGATCGATTAAAACAGATGGAAAGTTAACCTCTTTACTAGAATTGGGTGCAGGCTTTCATCCTGATTTTACAGGAAGGGAGAACATTTATTTTAATGCATCAATTTTTGGACTGACAAGAAAACAAATCGAAGGTAGAATCAAAGATATTATTGAATTTTCAGAATTAGGAGAGTTTATCGATAATCCTATCCGTACATATTCTTCAGGAATGTATATGCGGTTGGCTTTTTCAGTGGCTATTAATGTAGATGCGGATATCTTATTGATTGATGAGATTTTAGCGGTTGGAGATCAACATTTTCAAGAAAAGTGTTATGCGAAACTGGAAGAACTTAGAGATTCAGGAAAAACAATCGTTATTGTTACTCATAGTTTAGGTGTTGTAAAAGAATTATGTCATCGAGCTATCTGGATCTACAAAGGAGAGTTTAAGCTTGATGGCGATCCTACTTATGTGATTGGCGAATATTTGAAGCAGGTTGCTTTAGATCATAAAGAACAACGTATTAAAAATCTTCAAGAAGGTAAACAGAAAGAAAAGGGTATAACATTTATAGATATGCCTAAAGATTTCGCTTCTGTTAAAAAGAGCAATCATTCTATGCTATGTCGTGGATGGGCAATCACAGATAGCAGTTCAGCTTCTTTCAAATTAGTTTTAGATGATACCGAACTTTCAAAGATAAAAAGAGTTTGCCGCAAAGATGTATATGATGTTTATTACGAAGATTTCGCTGGATTTATGGATGAGAATTCTATTGGCTGGGAATATGAGTTGCCTCTAGAACAACTTGAATGTGGTAAACATAAATTGTTTGCGAGATATATTTTGCCAAACAATGAAATTCTGGAAGAAAAAGAAGTAACTTTTGAATTAACTGAATAGGTAAGAATATGCAAATTATTAAAAATATATGTAATTATAGAGAATTGTTGAAATCGAATGTAAAGAAAGATATTCGTGGGCGCTATAAAGGGTCTTTTTTAGGCGTGCTATGGTCTTTTATTAATCCATTGCTTCAGGTGGTTGTCTATTGGATAGTATTTCCATATCTATTCAGAGGGGCTGGAATTGATAATTACTTAGTGTATCTAATTACTGGTATTATTCCTTGGAATTTTTTCTTAGTGGTCATTACTGGAGGTACAACAGCAATCAAAGGAAATGCGGGAATTATTAAAAAAGTATATTTCCCCAGGGAGATTTTATTGATTTCTCAAGTGCTAAGTGGATTGGTTAACTTTTTGATTTCGTGTGTCATTATCTTGATATTTTGCATTGGAACGGGAGAAGGGGTTTCAATTTATTTAGCCACTCTACCTCTGTTAGCTTTGATTCAAGCGATATTAAACCTTGGACTTATCTTTATTCTTGGGGCTATCAATGTTTATGTACAGGATATTGAGCATATTGTGGGATTTGTGTTGCAAATGGGATTTTATGCAACCCCAGTGATTTATAGTTTGAATATGTTACCAACTTCTTCTTTATTATACAAATTGATTAGCCTAAACCCTATGACAATAATTATTAATGCATATAGGGATGCTTTTTTATATCAATGTTGGCCAAATTTTTTATCTTTATTTGGAGTTTTGGTCTTTTCCTTATTGGTTTTAGTAATAGGTTATTTTATTTTTAGAAAATTAGAAAAAGGGTTTGCTGAGGTATTGTAAAATGTTATTTTTTCATAATATTGGAGATAATGAAATAGTTTGTTATATAGATAGAGTGCAGCTAAAAAATACATATATTGAGCAGTCTTTTTATATTTATGGATGGGCATTTCATTCTGGTGGCAAGGAAATTCAATATGATATTCAATTAGACGGAGTTTCGGTACCATTTGAAATGAATGGTGTATTAAGAGCAGATGTTGAAGAGAAATATTCAAAGTATTTACGAAATTCTAGAGTGGGATTTGTATTGAGCGTAAAGTTTCAAACATTGCCAAAATCAATTCAGTTTTTTGCTGAGGCAGAAGGCCAAAGAAAAAAAATATTAGATTACAATGAAAAGAAAATCTTAGAAATAGAAGAAGCAGATTTGATTGATTCATATATTGATTATTTTAAATGCGGAGATAATAATGAATTAATTGTCACTGGATGGGCATACTCTCTAGAAGGTAAGAATATTAATTACAAATTATTTGATCAAGATGGCCAAGAAATCGAATTTAAGCTTCAAAAAATGAGTCGAGCGGATACCGTTGTGTTAAAAAAGTTATCACTCTCACAAAAATATTGCGGCTTTCAGATAAAATTCAAGGGAGATAAAAAACAAACATATATTTTAGAATTTGATGATGGGGAACATAAAAGACAAGAAAAGTTATTTATGTCTGCTGGACTTTCTGTAAAGACCTTTAAGAACTATTTAAGTTACTTAGAACCTTCTAATTTAAATAAATCTAAAAAATTTATAGATGAATATGGGATGAAACGATTTCTGAAGAGATTATCTCTGGGCCCCAATGCTGGGGATATTCGTTATCAGTTTTGGTTTGAAGATCATAAGGCAACAGAAGCAACATTAGAAAAACAAAGGAATACTAGTTTATCATATAACCCCAAAATAAGTATTATTGTGGCTACGTTCAATACAAAAGATACATATTTAAAAGATATGATTGAAACAGTTATAGCACAAACTTATATAAATTGGGAGCTGTGTATTGCTGATGGAAGTTCTACAGATGCAGTAGAGAACTATATCAGAGAGCATTATTCTGAAGAAAAGCGGATAAAATTTAAAAAGTTGGATAAAAACTATGGAATTTCCGGAAATATGAATGGAGCTCTTGAAATGGCTGAAGGAGATTATATAGCTCTCTATGATCATGATGATATGTTAACTCCAGATTGTTTGTTTGAATTTGTTTCTAGTATGCAAGAAGTACATCATGATTGTTTATATAGTGATGAGGATAAATTTGATGATGCGCTAAAAATTTATACGGATCCACATTTTAAACCGGATTTTAGTATAGATTTACTTCGTTCCCATAATTACATCACACATTTTTTTGCTGTAAAGAAAAGTATTGTGGATGAAGTAGGGGGGATGCGGCCAGAATATGATGGAAGCCAAGATTATGATTTTATATTTCGATGTATAGAGAAATCCAAGAGCATTTATCATGTGCCTAAGATTCTCTATCATTGGAGAATGCATCCTGCTTCAACTGCTCAAGATCCCGCAAGCAAGATGTACTGCTATGACGCAGGTAAAAGAGCAATTGAAGCTCATTTAAAACGCTGTGGAGTAGAGGGAAGTGTAACGATGTTAGATGCTCCACTTTATGGAATGTATCATGTGCGATATAAAATAATAGGCAATCCTTTAATTTCTGTTATTATTCCAAATAAAGATGAAACCGAAACTCTTAAAACTTGTATAGAGTCCTTGGAAAAGATCAATGTTTATAAAAATATTGAAATTATTGTTGTCGAGAATAATAGCACTACTCCAGAAATCTTTGAGTATTATCATGAAGTAGAAGATAAGTATCAGAATGTTAGAGTCATTACATGGAAAGACGAGTTTAATTATTCTGCAATTAACAATTTTGCTGTGACCTTTGCTAAGGGAGAATATTTGTTATTTTTGAATAATGATGTAGAGATTATTAATGAAGATGCTATTGAAGAATTGTTAGGATGTGCCCAAAGAAAAGAAGTAGGAGCAGTGGGAGCAAAACTGCTTTACCCTGATAATACTGTGCAACATGCGGGTGTTGTAGTCGGTTACAAAGGTTATGCAACTCATGCTTATACTGAAATTGATCGAGATGATTTTGGACATATGGGTAGACCGCGAGTATCCTCAAACTATTCTGCAGTGACTGCTGCTTGTTTGATGGTTCGTAAAGAGATATATGATAAAGTTGACGGATTTGATGAGCAATTTAAGGTTGCATGCAATGATGTGGATTTTTGTTTGAAAATCAGAAAACTAGGTCTATTCAATGTCTTTAATGCCTTTTCTTTATGGCATCATTTTGAATCTAAAACTCGTGGTTATGAAGACACACCTGAAAAATTAGAACGATTTAATAATGAAATAAAAAAATTTCAGGAAAAATGGCCAGACATTTTAAAAAATGGAGATCCATTCCATAATATTAATTTTAATTTGGATAAAGGACCTTTCAAATTATATTGATTATGAAATTAGGAATGATTATATGATGTTTTTAAGCAAAGAAAAATAAGCTTTAGCTTGAAGATTTTATCAGGAGATGTTTTTATATTTTCTAATAAAACTTGTTTATTCAAGCAATTCAAATTTCTAAACTTAAAGAAAAAATCAATGAGTTAATTCAAAAGCTAACTATAAAAGAATACGAGGATCGAAAAAAAGAAAAATGAGTTCTTATTCAACAGGCCAATTCGCTAAACTGGCAAACGTCACAGAACGCACTATTCGATATTATGATAAAATAGGGCTGTTAAAACCCTCTTTTGTTATGGGAAATGGATATAGAAAATATACTCAGTCCGATTTATTGAAATTACAAAAGATATTGTCATTAAAACATATGGGTTTTTCATTGGAAGAGATTTTTCCTATGGTTCTTAAAGACGAGAATGTTAAAGAATCATTTTCTATGCAGATTGAATTATTAAATAATCAGATTGCGCATTTACAGGGGATTAGAGACTCCATGGAGGCTTTAGTCCACAATGAAGATGACAATATTAACTGGGATCAAATTATTTCTTTGCTTCAAATGTCTAATATTGAAGAAGATATTGTTAAACAATATAAGAATTCTAATAATTTAAAAGTGAGGATATCATTACATGATCGGTTCTCGACAAATAAAAAAGGTTGGTTCAATTGGCTTTATGAACAAATTGATTTTTCAAAAGTTACGCGTCTTTTAGAGATTGGGTGCGGTAATGGAAAGCTTTGGTTAAATCAAAAAGTCGATTTGAGAAATCGAGAAATATTTTTATCTGATATATCGGATGGAATGGTACAGGAGGTTCGCAAAAAGTTAGGGAATGATTTTAACTGCATCCAAGTAGATTGTCAGTCAATACCTTTTAAAAATGAATACTTTGATGCAGTGGTGGCTAATCATGTGATGTTTTATGTTCAAGATATCCAAAAAGGGTTATCTGAGATTGTAAGAGTTTTACGAAAGAATGGTGTATTTTACTGCAGCACTTACGGAAAATGTCATATGAAGGAAATAACCGAAATTGTAAAGTCTTATGATCCGCAGATTGAGTTATCACAGAATAAGCTTTATGATGTATTCGGACTTGAAAATGGTGAGGAAACTCTTAAAGAATTTTTTTCCAATGTACAATTGAAAGAATATGATGATGCGTTGATAGTTGATCAAGCACAACCTTTGGTGGACTACATTATGAGTTGTCATGGAAATCAAAGTGAAGTGATTGGTCCCAGATTAAATGAATTTAAGCAATATATCGAGAAATTAATAAATGAACAGGGTTCGATTCGAATTACAAAACAAGCCGGACTGTTTATTTGTTTAGTTTAGAGTTAATTTTTTTATACACAATCTTTGCCACACATTAATTAAAATACGACCAATTTGTAATATTTAAGAGCTAGAACTAAGACGATCTAATGGGTGAGGAGAGATTAATATATGATAAAACCAATGATGAATAGAATCATAGCTTTTTTTCTGGCTCTTTTTGTCAGCATTCAACCTGTTTATGCTCTTGATGGAAAGAAAGATTGGAGTAATGATCCGAGTTTCCATCCTTTTTTGTATTCACAAGAAGATAACCAATTGATTATCAATTTTGAGTTTAAGAATGTGAACCCTGTATCAGGGGATCAAGCGTCCATTAATTTACCGGTAGAATATATGGAGTTCAAAGATACAACTGAAGAATATATTTATGCTTATCAAAAGGATTCCAACGAATCTACAGATGAAGTTCTAGGCAAGGTGAAAATTGATAATGGAGAAGCTATTATTACTTTTATAGATTCTGATTTAGATTATATTGATTATAAGGGACAGTTCACTGTTGAAGGATCTTTTAGAAATCAGAATAATGCTTCCTCATCTGTTATTTGGTATATGAATGATTTAACTACTGAGGAATTGGAGTTACCACAGAATAATAATGAAGATCATTCAAGTGAACAAACAGGACCGGAGAACAATGGGAAAGCGGAAAGTGAAGATTCTGAGATTATTGAAGACGAGAATAGTCAGAATGAAGAACTAGATAGTAGCGTTAATAACAAGGAAGACGAATCATCAGATTTGTCAAACGAAACTTCAAATAGTAGTGTAACAAATGTGGATAATCAAGAAGAAGATAGTCAAGAAATAGAGAAGGATGAAGCTGAAAATTCGAATACTAATGGAAACAACGAGAAAGAGGATTCGATAAATTTACTGGCGGATGAAGCAAGTGTAAAGTATCAAACTCATGTACAAACTTATGGATGGCAGAGTACTGTCTCTGATGGAGCAACTAGCGGTACTTCAGGACAAGCAAAAAGATTAGAAGGAATTAAGATTAATTTAGGAGACACAGGATATTCTGGAGGTATCCAATATCGAACGCATGTTCAGACGTATGGTTGGCAAGGATGGAAGCAAAACGGGGAGTTGAGCGGTACAACCGGCCAAGCAAAAAGATTAGAAGCTATTCAGATTAAACTTACTGGGGAACTTGCTAATCACTACGATATATATTACCGAACTCATGTTCAAAAATTCGGATGGCTTGGATGGGCAAAAAATGGAGAAAGTTCTGGTACTTCAAGTTATGCTTATCGAATGGAAGCCATTCAGATTGTTCTTGTAAAGAAAGGCGGAGTGGCACCGGGTGATACGTCTACCACTTATAAAACTCAACTAGTGACTTATCAAACTCATGTACAAACTTATGGATGGCAGAGCACTGTCTCTGATGGAGCAACTAGCGGTACTTCAGGGCAAGCAAAAAGATTAGAAGGAATCAAGATTAACTTAGGAGATACAGGATATTCTGGAGGTATCCAATATCGAACGCATGTTCAGACGTATGGTTGGCAAGATTGGAAGCAAAATGGAACAGTGAGTGGAACCAGCGGACAGGCAAAAAGATTAGAAGCTATTCAAATCAAGTTAACAGGAGATGTGGCAAATTACTATGATGTCTATTACAGAGTACATGTACAAACATATGGCTGGCTAGGCTGGGTTAAAAATGGAGATAAGGCTGGTACTGAGGGAATGGCTAAACGAACAGAAGCCATTCAAATTCAGATTCGAAAAAAAGGAGATACTAGCATAAAAACTTCTAATGGTTATCTTGGAACAGATAGAATAGGAAGTTTAAAATATAGTGTTAATTCTTCGTCTTATGGTTGGCAAAGCGAAAAGACTAATGGTGCAACAGCTGGAACTACAGGACAAAGTAAAGCTATTAATGGTATTAAAATTTCTATAGATAATAACTCAGGTAATTTATATTCTGGCGCTGTGAATTATAAAGTAAATTTTTCTCATTCAGGTTGGACAGATATTTATTCAAGCGGGCAAGAAGTTACATCCACTAATCCAATGCTAGCAATTCAAGTTTCATTGACTGGGGAAATGAATAAGTATTGTGATATTTACTATCGTACGCATTTAGCTCATCTTGGTTGGTTAGGTTGGGCTATGAATGGACAAAGCGCCGGTAATTCCTCAAAGTCAGGGAATCAAGTGGAGGCTATAGAAATAAAAATTGTTCCTAAGGGTACAGTTGTCGGATCGAATTCCGGCTATTATCGGGAATATGCATCAGATCTTGAGCAAACTGCTAATGAAATAAATAATTCGTTAGGTAGGGATTTAAGAGCAGCATTTAATTATGCGAAGAGTATTACGTATTCAAGATATGAACCAGCTGATAATAATGCTTATGGCAGTGCAAACTATGCTTCATATGGTTTCTCAAGGCATAGAGGCAATTGTTATGTAATGGCAGCTGTATTTACTTATCTTGCTAGAGATTTGGGTTATGATGCTCATCAAGTGGGAGGTTATCAAGGCAGTTATAACACCCCGCATTCATGGGTTGAAATTAATATGAATGGAACAATCTATGTGTTCGATCCTGATTTTGAAAAGGAATTAGGCCGTAATGGCTATATGTTTACATACGGTACTTCAGGAACATTAAAATATCATAGTTATTCTAGAATGAATTAGTTGGAGGGTTTTTATATGAAAAAGAAGATTAAATTATTATTTGGATCAATGTTCTGCTTTTCTTTGTTTTTGACTGGTTGTCAAGGACAAGAATCCGATGAAGTCAAAGAAAAGGAAGTCGAAGAAAAAATCATTGGTGAGAAACTTTCTGGAGAAAATGTGTACAAAGTCTCTCTAATCAACGATACAGGTAATGACATTGTGGGTTTTTCAATAAAAACTGATACAATGGATTATAGCGAAAACATGTTAAAAGAAGATGAAGTTTTTGCTAATGAAGAAACAAGAACATTGTATTATGATGCAACAGAGGCTATTGAAAATAATGAAACGGAACAAGAAGGATCTGAGATGCAAATTTCTCCAGATTATACCATTAAACTTGATTTTGAAGATTCATCATATGAGTTGCACTCTTTTCCTTTCGAAGATGTGAAGGAAGCAACGATCAAGTTTGAAGATGATATTTGTTTCATAGAGTATGAATCTCTTGACCAAGAAGCTAAAGTTTCAACAAAAGATGCAGAACAAAGAATAAAAGAAGAGTTGGCAACACAATCAGAATCACAGGAAAATAATGTGACGACAGAGCAAAACCAACAAAATATTTCTGAGCAACAGGCTGTGCAACAACCTGCTCAACAACCAGTTCAAGAACAGCAACCGGTACAACAGCCGGTGCAAGAACAACCAGTACAACAACCTGTCCAAGAAACACCTCCAGCAGATACAGGTTCTTCGGCTAATGAAGGGTGCTTAGGAGACAGCGTTGAAACATGGTAAAACAAGAACCGATTTATAGCTTTTATTATTTAAGAACTATCTCATGTTTGGGAATAGTTCTTTTACATTTTATGAGTGGAGCCATTGGATTATATGGATCTGTTATTAGCCAAAATGAATTGTTGATATCTCAAATTATTTTAAATTTACTGCTTTGGTGTGTACCATGTTTTGTTATGATTACGGGAGCTCTATTACTGGATAAGAATAAACAACTGTCACTAGATAAAATATTAAAAAGATACGTTTTAAGAATTCTAGAAGCTTTATTGTTTTGTTGCATTATTTTTGTGGTTTATGATGTCATAGTCCACAAAGAATCGTTTGATTTGTATACTGTCATTCAAGTATTTCTTGATTTTTTTCAAGGCAGTAGTTGGTCTCATTTATGGTATCTATATTTGTTGATTGGTATATATTTGCTGCTGCCTATTTACAAAGTTGTTACGAAAGGTGCTTCGGATAAACTGATTAAGTATTTATTACTAATATATTTTGTGTTTTTATCTGTAATTCCTATGTTAGAAACGATCGGAATCCATATTGCTTTTTATATTATGGTTAGTTCTGTTTATCCGTTCTATTTATTTTTTGGATATGCACTTCATCACGGAATAATATCTCTAAAACGATATCAATCTTTTTTTATGATAGTTTTATCTACTTTGTGTATTATTTTTTTAACAATTTTCAATCAAGAGAATTCGCATTATAATTTAGGAAATGTATTATCAAATTATTCTTCGGTTTTTGTCATAGTACAGTCTATTGGGATCTTCTCTTTGGTTGATAGCATCAAGTGGAAAAATCGGGAATGGATAAAAAAACTCGATGTTTTAACTTTTGGAGTCTATTTGATCCATATGCTTTTTATAAGATCGATTCTAAAGTATCTTAGTATTAATCCTTTTTTAAACCTACCTGTTGTAACTATATCTCTTCTTGTAATAGTAGTTTTTATTCTGTCGTTACTTACGGTAGTTATTCTAAAAAAAGTTCCAATAATCAATAAATTTATATAATCGATTGACCCTTACGTTACGTAAGGGTTTATTATTTATGATAGAATAAAACTTAGGAGGATAAAAAAATGAAAGGAATTATTTTAGCTGGGGGTAGCGGAACCAGATTATATCCATTAACAAAAGTAACAAGTAAACAATTATTGCCGATTTATGATAAGCCTATGATTTATTATCCTATGTCGATTTTAATGCAGGCTGGAATTCGAGAAATATTGATTATTTCTACACCAGATGATACTCCTCGTTTTCAAGAATTATTAGGAGATGGACATCAGTTTGGAATTGAACTGTCTTATAAAGTACAGCCAAGCCCAGATGGGTTAGCACAAGCTTTTATTTTAGGAGAAGAGTTTATTGGTTCTGATTCTTGTGCCATGATCTTAGGCGATAATATTTTCCATGGTCATGGTTTGACCAAACGATTAAAAGCCGCTGCCAAAAAAGAAGTGGGAGCTACAGTATTCGGATACTATGTAGAAGATCCAGAGCGTTTTGGTGTTGTTGAGTTTGATGAAGAAGGAAAAGCTATTTCTTTAGAAGAAAAACCGGAACATCCAAAGTCAAACTACGCAGTTACGGGGTTGTATTTCTATGATAATAAAGTGGTTGAATATGCTAAAAATTTAAAACCAAGTGCTCGAGGAGAATTAGAAATTACGGATTTGAATCGTATTTATTTAGAGAATAATGAATTGAATGTAACTTTATTAGGAGATGGTTTTACTTGGCTCGATACAGGTACACATGAATCTTTAGTAGATGCAACAAATTTTGTAAAGACGATAGAAGAACATCAGCATCGAAAGATTGCTTGTTTGGAAGAAATTGCATTCACTAATGGATGGATCTCTTTGAAGCAATTGGAAGAGATTTACGAAATCTATAAGAAGAATCAATATGGTGCTTATTTGAAAAAAATTATGGATCGGAAATATATCAAAGGTGAGGAGGAGTTCAAAGGATGAAAGTAACAGAAACTAAAATTCCTGGTGTCTTGATTATTGATACAGATGTTTTTGGAGATCATCGAGGTTATTTTACCGAAACGTATTCAAAACCTAAGTATGAAAAACTAGGAATTACTGTTGATTTTGTGCAAGATAATATGTCATTTAGTGCTCAGCAAGGAACATTGCGAGGATTGCATTGGCAAAATCCTCCCTATGCACAGTCTAAACTAGTATCTTGTACTAAAGGAAAGGTGATCGATGTAGCGGTAGACATTCGTAAAGGAAGTCCTACCTATGGTCAATGGGTAAGTGTGGAACTAAGCGCAGAAAACCACAGACAATTCTTTATTCCACAAGGATTTGCACATGGATTCTTAACTTTAACTCCAGATGTAGAATTCCGTTATAAAGTGGATAATGTATATAACAAAGAATCAGAAGGTGGAATGCGTTATGATGATCCGACAGTCAATGTGGATTGGGGGACATTATTAGATGGCATTGAACCTGTTCTTAGTGAAAAAGATCAAATTGGACCAACTTTAGAAGAATCAAATAATCAGTTTGTATATCAGGAGGAAAAATAAGATGAAGTTTTTAGTTACTGGCGGAGCTGGGTTTATTGGAGGAAACTTTGTTCATTACATGGTGAATAAGTATCCAGAAGATATGATCGTTAATTTAGATAAATTGACATATGCAGGCAATTTAGAGACTTGCAAACCGGTAGAAGATAAACCAAATTATAAGTTTATTAAAGGAGATATTGCAGATAGAGATTTTATCTTTGATTTATTTGAAAAAGAACATTTTGATGTTGTGGTAAACTTTGCGGCCGAAAGCCATGTAGACCGCAGTATTGAAGATCCGGAAATTTTTGTAAAAACCAATGTCATGGGAACAACCACTTTGTTAGATGCTTGCGTTAAATATGGGATTAAACGTTATCATCAAGTATCTACAGATGAAGTATATGGAGATCTTCCATTAGACAGACCAGATCTATTCTTTACAGAAGAAACACCGCTTCATACTTCAAGTCCATATTCAAGTGCAAAAGCCAGTGCGGATTTATTTGTGTTAGCATATCATAGGACGTATGGACTTCCAGTGACGATCTCTCGTTGCTCAAATAACTATGGCCCATATCATTTTCCCGAAAAATTAATCCCATTAATTATTTCACGCGCTTTAAATGATGAAACGATTCCTGTATATGGAACGGGAGAGAATGTTCGAGATTGGCTGCATGTATATGATCATTGTACTGCAATAGATTTAATTGTTCGTAAAGGACGCGAAGGAGAAGTCTATAATGTTGGTGGTCATAACGAAAGAACAAATCTTCAAGTTGTCAAAACTGTTTTGAAAGCTTTAGATAAACCAGAGAGTTTGATCACTTTTGTAGAAGATAGAAAAGGACACGACCGTCGTTATGCGATTGATCCTACCAAATTAGAAACTGAATTAGGATGGGAACCAAAATATACCTTTGACACAGGTATTCCAATGACAATTCAATGGTATTTAGACAATAAAGAATGGTGGGAGAACATCATCAGCGGTGAATACCAGAACTATTTTGAAAAGATGTATGTAGAAAAAGGAAGAGCAGAGAAATAGAGATTGTATAACAATCTCTTTTCTTGCATAGGAGGAATCATGAAATTATTAGTAACAGGGTATAAAGGGCAGTTAGGATTTGATGTTGTGAATGAAGCTCATTCACGCGGCATAGAAGCTGTTGGTGTTGATATTGATGAAATGGATATTACTAATGCTCAGCAAGTAAATGACGTAATTAAGGCTGGAAACTATGATGCAGTAGTGCATTGTGCAGCTTGGACAGCGGTTGACAAAGCAGAAGAACCAGAACTATTAGATACGGTACGGGCCGTGAATGCGACAGGTACACAAAATATTGTGAATGTTTGTAAAGAGTTAGATATTCCGGTGATGTACTTTTCGACAGATTATGTATTCAACGGACAAGGCACAACTCCTTGGAATGAATATGATGAGAGACATCCTTTGAATGTTTATGGACAAACAAAGTATGAAGGAGAATTGGCAGTAGAAGCTTATCCTAAACATTTTATCATTCGTATTGCGTGGGTATTTGGCAAGAATGGAAATAATTTTATTAAGACAATGCTTCGCTTAGGCAAAGAAAAAGGAGCGGTTAGCGTAGTAAATGATCAAATTGGCAATCCGACTTATACGTTTGATCTGGCAAAATTGGTTGTCGATATGATTCAAACGGATAAATACGGAATTTATCATGCGACGAATTCTGGAGATTTTATCAGCTGGTATGACTTTGCCTGCGAGATCTTTAAACAAGCAAAAATGGATGATGTTAAAGTGACGCCGGTGGACAGTAGTGCTTTTCCGGCAAAAGCGACTCGGCCAAAAAACTCTCGGATGAATCAAACGGAATTAGATAAAAATGGTTTTAACAGATTGCCGGCTTGGCAAGATGCACTGGCAAGATATTTAAAAGAAATTAGAACGGAATAATTAGTATATGCTAAGAAAAATACTTAAAGATAAGATTTTTTTATCATGGATTGTATTCCTATTATTATCGTTAATTATTGTTATTCGACCTATTCCTTATGATAATCTAACGATGCAATTAGAGTTTGATCGAATTGTTGAAAATCAAGGTGAATCGAATGTCGTTACGATAGATTTTTTGAATTCAAAGGATTCTTATTCGGAAGAAGTCAATTTATTAGATGGAGGGGCATTTGTTAAATTTCATGATATTTTTATAGATTCAGATACTATTATTTCGATTCATAGTAGTAAACCATTAGAATTAAATCACATTTCCATTTACTCTGGAAACTATGATACCGCGACAGATAGAGAGATTTTTTCTGTTTCTGATTTACATATTAATGTAGAAAATGAGAATATAAAGATTCCTCAAGATGTTCTTTCTCAGATGCATCTGGCAATAAATCATAATAATGGTTTAAAATTTCAAGCAATAATTGTTTTATTCTTTATTCTTGTAGTTTATGATTTATACTATGCAAATAAACATAGAGTTAAAAGAAGGCTTATTATAAAAATATTCCAGATAATTTCTCTTGCTTTTTTAGTGGTTTATTGTTTATTTGTTTTTGTCTTGCCTGATTATAATTATATGCTTCGTGAGAGACGTTCTAATTGCGAAGTGGAAACTATAGAAACAAATAAGAATTATAATGAGATTACTTTTACAAATGGGAATGAACCGTTATATGGCCTTATTATCCCAGTGTCAAATAATCCAGAATCAACAACGGATAATGTTTACATTCTTATAGAAGATGAAGATGGTAATACTATTTTTTCTTCTGTAAAAGACAGAAACGATATTTTGTCTGAAAATCAGATTAAAATATTTTTTCAGGAACCGCTTGAAAGAATTGAACAAGAGAAACTAAACTTAAAGTTAATCTCGGTTAATGATGAAAGCGAAACTCCATTTAGTCTATCAACTTTAGAAGAATCGAGGACGATACAAAAAGTAAGTGATATATCATATGTAAACTTAGTATTCTTCTTTGGAACACTTTTATATTTGTTAATAGTATTAACTTTATCTTTCTGTTATGAAGATTTTAGAATTTCAAAGAAAAAATCTATCCAGTTTGTTTATTTTTTCTCAGTTATATTTATAATTGCTCAAATTTTTTATTATTCTATTTATGTTGGGCATTCACCTGATGAACCAGCGCATATGTCTTATGTCGAGTATATTTTGGAAAATAAAACAATTATCCCAAATTTCTATGAAATGGAAATGTACGATTTTTCTAGCGGGCTTCCGGAAGCTATTCCGGGAACTATAAACTACTTAGGACATCCACCTTTATATTATTGGTTCTTGGCTATTTGTCAAATGCTATTAGGGGGTACTACTTTTAATCTAGTTTTATTGCGATTGTGTTCAACGGGAATTGGTTTAATCGCTATCGGGATATTTATGGGTTTAGGGTATAAATATTTATCTAAAAAAAATCCGATTGTTCATTTAATATATATTATTAGTACAGTTAGTTTACCTTTCTTTTTATATAGTTTTTCAGGTTTGAATAACGATATTCTTTCCTTGTTAGGAGTTGTTATTTCTTTTTGGGGAATATTAAGATTTGAAAATGAACGCAGAAATTTACTCACTTATTTTTTGCTTAGTCTGGGTATATTTATCACTGTTTTTAGTAAAATAACTGCTGGAATAGTATTGATTTTTGCTTATAGTATTTATATTTTATGGACTTGTAGAAATGAAAAGTCTTTAAGTTGTGTTTTGAATAAGAATGCTCTTATTGCTATACCATTTATGATTATAGGTGCTTGGTATTTTTTAGCTATATTTTTTAGATATGGTTCTTTTCAACCACCAATACCATATGATTATTTAAAAACAACGGATTTTTTTGTAGATTATCCTGATAGAACATGTTTTACTCAAATTGACTATTTCAAGTATTTCTTCACAAAATTTATAGAAACATGGGGACAAATTAATTCTCATGTTTCTATCATTAAGTCGCAAGATTTATTAAGTTTAGATAGATGTATATTTTATATTTTACCGTTGTCTCCAATACTCTTCTTTAAACAAAAAAAAGATTTTATTGGGAAAAAATTTATTATTGGAGTATTTTTAGGAATTATTGTAGCGATTATAGGGCAATACTTTTCGGCTATCAATAGTTTTTCCATTCGTGGTTACATGGGGGGCTTTCAAAGTAGATACTATATTTGTTGGATGCCAGTTTTTGCGTTTGGTTTTGCTTTTCTTTACAATAACCTTTTATGTAAAGTGGATTCATCTGAAAGTTTAAAGAAAGTGATGAATTGTATTTCGTTTATAATTGTTATATGGTTTGTTTATAGTAGCTTTATTTACACATTATTACATTGGTAATAGGAGATTGAGAAATTATGAAAATTGCTGTAGCGGGAACAGGGTATGTTGGTTTAAGTATTGCGACACTTTTAGCACAACACAATGAAGTATATGCCTTAGATATAGTCCCAGAAAAAGTAAAAATGATTAATGAGGGAGTTTCGCCTATTGAGGACAAAGAGATTCAAGATTCTTTAAAAAGTAACATTTTGAATCTTCATGCAACGTTGGATCAAGAAGAGGCATTTGATCATGCAGATTTTATAGTTATTAGTACACCTACTAATTATGATGAAAAAAAGGATTATTTTGATACTTCATCAGTAGAAAGTACAATTGAGGCAGTCCTTAGAATTTCTCCAAAATCCACGATGATTATTAAATCAACTATACCTGTAGGTTTTACCAAACGAATGAGGGAAAAATATGGAATAGATAATCTTATTTTTTCACCAGAGTTTTTGAGGGAAGGAAAAGCATTATATGATAATCTCTATCCTTCGAGAATAGTTGTGGGAGATAAAGGGGAAAAAGCTAGACAATTCGCCGCACTTTTGCAAGAAGGGGCAATTAAGAAAGATATACCTACTATCTTTACGAACAGCTCTGAGGCAGAAGCAATTAAGTTGTTTGCAAATACATATTTAGCATTACGTGTATCATATTTTAATGAGCTGGACACTTATGCAGAAATGAAAGGGTTAAATACTAAAGATATCATTGATGGAGTATGTTTAGACCCTAGAATTGGTGAACATTATAATAATCCTTCTTTTGGTTATGGAGGATATTGCTTACCTAAGGACACGAAACAGTTGAAAGCTAATTACAAAGATGTTCCGGAAAATTTAATCAGTGCTATTGTTGAGAGTAATCGCACTCGAAAAGATCATATTGCTCAGGAAATTATTGACATGAACCCATCAATAGTAGGAGTATATCGATTAACCATGAAATCAGGTTCTGATAACTATAGAAAAAGTGCAATACAAGGAATAATGAAACGAGTAAAAGCTAAAGGTATTGAAGTAATAGTATATGAACCAACGATGAAAGAAGACAATTTTTTCAATTCAAAAGTTATTAGAGATTTATCGGAGTTTAAAAAGAAATCGGATGTCATAATAACGAACAGATATGATATTGCATTGGACGATGTAAAGGAAAAAGTTTATACTAGAGACTTGTATAAGAGAGATTAAGAGGTGTTGTTTCAAATGAAGTTGATTATCCAAATTCCATGTTATAACGAGGCAGAAACGCTAACTATTGCATTAAACGATTTACCCAAACATATTGAGGGAATTGACGAAATAGAATACTTGATTATCAACGATGGTAGTAAAGATGATACTGTGAAAGTTGCTAAAGAATGGGGTGTTAACTATGTGGTCAACTTCAAAAGAAATAAAGGACTTGCTTATGGTTTTTTAGCTGGGTTAGATGCATGTTTAAAGAATGGGGCAGATATAATTGTAAATACTGATGCAGATAATCAATACGTTGGTAAAGACATTGAGAAATTGGTTCGTCCTATATTAGAGGGGAAGACGGATATAGTCATTGGAGAAAGACCAGTAGATACTACAGAACACTGGTCTCCTCTAAAGAAAAAACTGCAACATTTTGGAAGTTGGGTTGTAAGAAAAGCTTCAAAGACAGATATTCCAGATGCTCCGAGTGGTTTTCGAGCGTATAGTCGCGAGGCTGCTTTACGGATGAATGTCATTAATGAATATACATATACATTAGAAACGATTGTACAGGCAGGGCGTACAAAAATCGCGATGACTTCTGTACCAATTCGTACAAATGGAGAGTTAAGGCCAAGTCGATTGTTCAATAGTATGATTGGTTACGTTAAAAAATCAATGGTAACAATTTTACGAGCTCTCATGATGTATAAGCCATTAATGTTCTTTTGTATTTTAGGTATTATTGTTTTTTGTATGGGCGCTGCTCTTGGTTTTCGTTTCTTATTCTTCTATTTCCAGGGAGTTGGTTCAGGTCATATTCAATCTTTGATTTTAGCGAGTACTCTAATGATGCTTGGTTTTTCAACAATTGTCATTGGATTACAGGCCGATTTGATTGCAGCAAATCGAAAAATTTTAGAGGATATTCAATATCGTGTGAGAAAAATGGATTGCGAGAAAAATGATAAAAGATAAGGAAAAATTGGATGAATAAATTTTTACAAGAAAAATTAGTTTCCACAAAATCGATTTCAAAGTCCTCTTTTTTTTGGTCAGCATTCTCAGCTACCTTAAATTCTTTTCAAACAACTGTTTTATTATTGTTTATCACACGTTCTGGAAGTATCGAAGATTCGAGTATTTTCGTAATTGCTTATGCTGTAGGTAATTTGTTATTAACAGTTGGAAAATTTGGCGTTAGAAATTATCAAGTAACTGATCAAGAGAAAAAGTATTCTGATCAAGAATATATTGATTCGAGAAAAATAACCGTAGCTTTTATGATTTTGGCTACAGTGGTATATATATTTTATGGAATAATAAATAATAATTACAGTGCTTATAAAGCTTTATGTATGCTTTTTATATGCGGTTTTAAGATGATCGATGCTTATGAGGATGTTTATCATGGAAAACTTCAACAAATTGGGCGGTTAGATATTGCCTCAAAAGCATTAAGTTTGAGATATGTTCTTTTTTATGTATTATTTATCATCACTTATTTATTGTTTAATAATTTATTATTGTCTTCATTGATTTGTTTTTGTTTCAATGCATTTATTTTTATATATACAAATTTCGGCCTTTTACGTACTTTTTTTAGCAAGACCATATCTACAGCTAAAAATATTAAACATTTGCTTGTTGAACTATTTCCACTGGCATTAACCTCAATATTGATCATGTATCTAGCTAATGCTCCAAAATATTTAATTGATGGAGTAGTTTCTGATTCAGTTCAGACGAATTTTAACATTGTTTTTATGCCTGTCTTTGTCATTGCTCTTTTTGGAACTTATATTTTTAATCCAATGATTAAAGGATTGTCTGAATTATATCAATCTAAGGATTATAAAAAATTTAATATAACAATTTTAAAACTAATACTATTAATTGTTTTCATAACAGGGATTGTGGTTGTTATAGGCGATTTGATTGGATTAAAGATTCTTTCAATCATTTATGGAGTGGATGTTAATGATTGGACATTAATATTTACATTCTTGCTAGTGGCCGGAGGTATTTTAGCAATATTAAATTTAATGAATATTGTTTATACTATATTTAGACAACAGAAATTGCTCACTCTCATATTTTTAATAGGATCAATTATATTTGTTATATTAGGTGGTTTTGTATTAACAACATTTGGACTGTTAGGAGTCAGTATATTGTTTTGTTGTATTTTAGGACTGGTTTTAATTATGTTGTTAGGATTTATGTTCTTAATTATGAAGATAAATGTAGAGTAGGTATATGATTTTAGTAGACAAAATAAAAAGTAAAAAAGTATTGTTTATTACTAGTAAACAAATAGAGTATATAAGAAATGTTCAGGAAATAGATATACTCAAACAAAATGCTTCAGAAGTAAAAATAATTGGATCTTCATCAAAAAATTATTTTATTCGTCTGATTTCTACATATTTTAAATTGCTTTTTACTAGAAAAAAGAGTTTTGATTATATTTTTATTGGGTTTTCTCCGCAACTTTTCTTTTTCTTTTACCCCTTTTTAGATAGTAATAAATTAATTATAGATTTTTTTATTTCTGTGTATGATACTTTTATTGATGATAGAAAAAAAGTAAAAGAAGGATCTTTGATTTCAAAGCTAATGCATTGGGTAGATTCATACTGTATTAGGTATGCAAATCTTATAATTGTAGATACAAAGGCGGACAGGGATTATTTTTCTAAAGAATTTAATGTTAGTCCTACTAAATTTGAAGTTATTTATTTAAAGGCCGATACTTCTATATACGATCCAAATAATTATCCAGTCAAAATCAAACAAAAAAATCATTTGGATGTTTTGTATTTTGGTAGTATTTTACCTCTACAAGGCATTGAAGTCATATTGGATACGATAAAAAGTTTACGTAACGATTCAAGACTGCATTTTGTAATAGTGGGACCTATAGATAAAAAGTTTAATTTAAATAAAGAAGAGTATCCAAATGCTACATTTTTTTCATGGTTGTCACAAAAAGATCTTGCGGCTCAAATCGCCAATAGCGATATTTGTCTGGCAGGACATTTTAGTGGAGATATTGGGAAAGCAGATCGCACGATTGCAGGAAAAACATATATATATAAAGCCATGAAAAAACCTGTAATATTGGGGGATAGTAGAGCAAATAAAGAATTATTTACTGAAGATTCTATGAATTTTTATGTAAAGCGAGGGGATAGCGACGATTTAAAGAATAAACTTTTGGAGATTTTAAATACGAAATAAGGAAACATATGTTTTTATATATGATAGGAGAATAGATATGTTTAAGTTTTTAAAAAAATCACTTTCTTTTGTGATGATATTGATGTTAGTCACATCGCTGGTTTCTAATGTTTATGCTTTAGATTTTATTTCTTCAGACAATGCTGATACAAATGAAATTGTTGAAAATCAAAATTTGAATCAAGCTGAGGAAGAAAACGCTATTGAAGACTCTGAGTCTGAAGGCTCAAATAATACAGAAGATAAAGGAAGTAATCTTAATGATGATTCTTCAGTCATGGAAAACCAGGCTGCTGAAAAAAATGTGCAATCTTTACAAGAACAGCATAATGTTGAAGATAGCATTCCTGAAGAGAAGAATATTATCGTTCAACCTGGAGATTCTTCTTTAGTTGAATATTTTTATGTAGGCAGTCCTTATTTGACTACACCTGCTACTCAACAGTTTATTTTATCTTTTGGGACTGGAGCAGAAAGAATTACTTCAGTAAAACTCGAATATCAAAAAGATGGTGAAGAAGAATTAAGTTTGGATGTTGCTAGGCAACAATCTAATTTATATGTGTTTGAAAGATCTTTCACTGAGGCAGAAAGCGGTACATATAAAGTAAATGGATTTACATATGTTATTGATAATCAAACATATGAAGTCAGTTTTTCTGATTTAGAAATGGATATTCGTTTTGGAGTTAACCAAGAATATGAAGGTTATGGAACTGCTGAAGGGTATACTGTAGATGCGAATGGAAATGAAGTTCAAGAGGAATCTATTGATACTCAGGGACTCTCTGAAGCAGAAATTGATACTTCCGTTGTAACTCTGGATGGATCGAATGCGGATCAGACAGAAGCATTAGTGGAAGATGCTTTACAAAATAATGCATTGCCATCAGTTCAATCAAGAAGTCGTTCTAATTCAATTACAACTTACAGTGAAACGAATCCGTTAGTGATTTGTATAGATCCGGGTCATGGTGGTAATGATAGCGGTACTATCATTGTAAATGGAGCCTATGAGAAGAACTATAACTTGAAAATCGCTCAATATCTAAAAGCGGAATTAGAGCAGTATAAAAATGTAAAAGTTGTGATGACTCGAACAGGGGATACAAACCCATCTCTTCAACAGCGTGCTCAAATTGCTGCCGATGCCGGAGCTACAGCCTTAGTCAGTATACATTTAAATGCTACTGGATGGGGAACCCAAAGTACAGTTGCGGGAGCTGAGGTATATTATCCAAGTTCGAATTACAATGCAGCAACTTCAACTACAGGTAAAAACTTGGCTCAAAACATCTTGAACCAGTTAGTTGGTCTAGGAATTCAAAATCGAGGTATAAAAGTCAAGTATGTATATAATACGGAAACTGGACAGCCAGCTCATCATCCGGCTTATGATTATCCGGATGGTTCTGTAGGTGATTATTATGGCGTGATCCGTTATAGTAAATTGGTGGGAGTTTCTGGAATCATTGTTGAACATTGCATGGCAGATAATTGGAATGATTTTAATAAATTCTTGAGTTCGGAAGCGAAATTAAAACAATTAGGAGTGGCGGATGCGACAGGTATCGCAAAGGCGTTCGGATTACAAAAAACACCGAAAGCGATTAATTATTCTGTTCATTGCCAAACCTATGGATGGATGAATACTGTTGGAGATGGGCAAACTGCTGGAACTACAGGCCAGGCAAAACGACTTGAATCAATCAAGATCAGTTTAGGTGAGACCGGGTATTCTGGAGGAGTACAATATCGAACTCATGTACAGACATATGGCTGGCAAGGATGGAAACAGAATGGACAAGAAAGTGGAACAACCGGGCAGGCAAAACGATTAGAAGCTATACAAATCAAGCTTACAGGGGACGTTGCCAATTATTATGATGTTTATTACCGTACACATGTACAAAAGCTTGGATGGCTAGGTTGGGCTAAAAATGGTGAAAGCTCAGGAAGCTCTGGCTATGCATATCGTATGGAAGGAATAGAAATCGTTTTAGTGAAGAAAGGTGGTTCTGCTCCGGGCAGTACGTCAAATGCTTATAAGACAAAACAAATTAAGTATCAGACTCATGTGCAAACTTATGGTTGGCAAGGGGAAGTAAATGATGGAGCACTAAGTGGTACATCTGGCCAGGCAAAACGACTTGAATCAATCAAGATCAGTTTAGGTGAGACCGGGTATTCTGGAGGAGTACAATATCGAACTCATGTACAGACATATGGCTGGCAAGGATGGAAACAGAATGGACAAGAAAGTGGAACAACCGGGCAGGCAAAACGATTAGAAGCTATACAAATCAAGCTTACAGGGGACGTTGCCAATTATTATGATGTTTATTACCGTACACATGTACAAAAGCTTGGATGGCTAGGTTGGGCTAAAAATGGTGAAAGCTCAGGAAGCTCTGGCTATGCATATCGTATGGAAGGAATAGAAATCGTTTTAGTGAAGAAAGGTGGTTCTGCTCCGGGCAGTACGTCAAATGCTTATCATGATAAAAATGCTCAACAAGCGAAAGGCTATAAAATAATGGGCACATCCAGTGTATCAGCTAAACAATTGGCAAACTATTACAATTCATATAAGGGTTCTGCAACATATGATAAGTATACTGGATCAAACGCAAAATATAACGGCACTCTCTCAAAAGGGGGTGCCGCTACTATTGAACAGTTTTGTCAAATCTTTTTAGAAGAATGTCAGGCTGAAGGGGTTAAGGCAGAAGTAGCTTTTGCACAAGCAATGCATGAGACCGGATTTTTGAAGTTTGGCGGCGATGTTTTACCTAATCAATATAACTTTGCCGGTTTAGGGGCTACAGGAAATGGTACGCATGGAAATTCTTTTAAAGATGTACGCACAGGAATCCGTGCACAGGTGCAACATTTAAAATGTTATGCGTCCACAGAGCCTTTAAATCAAGCAAAAGTGGATCCGCGCTGGAGTGATTCTTTGCGTGGCAAAGCACCAACAGTAGAGAAATTACAGGGTACTTGGGCAACCTCGAATACCTATGCATCTAGTTTGATGACAGGGATCAACCGAATATTAAAATCTTAACTAAGAATGGGAAGTATGTGGTCTGCATGCTTCCTATTTTGTTAATTAGCAGAATGTTTATTTGTAATTTATGTTAATTGAGATATAATTTTGGTAATAAACTTAAGGAGTTGAAAGAATATGCAGTGTAAAAAATGTGGAGTAGACCTTCCAGAAAATGCAAAATTTTGTCCTGAATGCGGCGCACCTGTCATTCAAGAGAACATCGTGGAAGATGCCCAAATAGAGGAATCTGAAGTAGCCGTTACAGAAGAGGCTGTCGTAGAAGAATCTGAAGAAACAGTTGCTGAACAACCTGTCGAAGAAGAAGTTGTTGAGGAAGAACCATCTCCAAAAGAAGACTTTTTGGAAGACAAGAAAGAAGAACCAAGCAAGGTCTGGTATTATGTTAAGAATGATCAAGCCATGGGTCCTTATAGCGTGGAAGAAATGACGGCTTTCTTAAAATCAAAGACAATCAATGGAGACACTCTGGTTTGGAAACAAGGAATGGAAGACTGGGTAAAGTTGAAGTCAACTGAGATTCCTGTTCCGGATATGAGCTCTACGGAACAATGGTATTATGTGGATGCCAAAAATGCACAAAATGGGCCATATACTCGTGAACAAATGGAAACATTGATTCAAGCTCGTCAGATTTTTGGAAATACTTTTGTTTGGAAAACAGGAATGGCGGACTGGAAACGATTAAAAGAAACGGAATTGGCTTCTTTGGCCACCCCAGAATCTCCAAAGCCACAGTATCAATCTTTTAATGATCAAAGTTCTGCCAATACGACTGGAAAATCAAACGGACAGATTTTTATCATGGAAAGAAGTATAGGTTTGAGTATCGTATTAACCTTCGTGACTTGTGGAATCTATTCTTATTACTGGTTATATTGTCTTGCCAGAGATATCAATGCTTGCTGCAATGTGCAAAATAAACCACGTGTTGCGGAGCCGGGAATCGTTGTTTTATTGACAATCGTGACTTGTGGGCTTTACGGTATCTACTTCTATTGGAAAGCTGGCAAGGCGTTGGCGCAGCTTGAATTCGATAACGGCTTTAGTGTTCCTGATAATAGTATCATCCAGTTGATTATGCCGATTTTGGGACTGGGTATCATTTCGATGGCTATCTGCCAAAGTTCTTTGAACGATATAGCACGTTATGCTAACCGCTAAAAAAATAGGAAAGACTTTAGGAGCAATCATTGTGTTGCTCCTGTTTGTTCTTTTCATGGGAGTTTATTGCCCCATACAAAAAATACTTGGTATTCCATGCCCCGGCTGCAATATGACAACCAGTTTATATCATTTGATTCAAGGAAATCTTTCTGCTTCTTTGATGTATCATGCGATGTTGATCCCGACAGGGGTGTTCGCTTTACTGATCGGGATTTGTCAATGGAAAAAGAAGAAAAAGTGGATGGAAAGATTTTTATGGATGTGGATTGGCTGCATGATCGTCTATTATATTTATCGAATGATTTTTATTTTTCCGGATATCCCGATGGTTTATGACTCCTCTAGTTTGTTGGGATATTTCTTGAATCGATGATTTCTGCTGAGTTTACATTGACTTGTGCCATAGAAACTCCTATAATGGGGGCATACAAGTAAATCAGATGAAGATAGAGGTAGCGATGCATCAGAGTACTGCAGGGAGTTGGCGAACTTTGAACTGTAGGAAAGGTAATCATCGCCGAAGGAAAAACTGTGGCGACAGTGTTTCTTGGGGCTTTGGGAAATACCCACTGCACTCCTTCGTAAGAAGAGGGGTTATCTTGAAGGCGAAGACAAGCTATATGGATAACGCATATGGCTTTTTTCTTATCTATTTTCATGAACTTTAGGAGGGAAATGAGATGAAAAAATTACTTGCGGCAAGTTTAGTAGGTGCGATGGCACTGGCGGGATGCTCTGGAGGGCAAGACGCAGCAGAAGACAACACTTTTACAGTGGGAATGGAATGTGGATATCAGCCATTTAACTGGCAAACAGCGGATGCTGAAACAGACTCTGCAGTAGAAATCAGCGGCGGAGGAGGATATTGTGATGGTTATGATGTCATGATGTCCCAGGCCATTGCGGATGAACTAGGACAAGAGTTAGAAGTGAAAAAGATTTCTTGGGATGGTTTACAGCCCGCTTTGGAATCTGGTGAAATCGATGCGATCATTGCCGGAATGACAGCAAGTGACGAACGTGAAGAAGGAATTGACTTTACGACCCCTTACTATGAAAGTGAAGGAATGGTCATGATCGTTCGTGCAGATAGTGAAATGGCTGGATATACTGATATCCAACAATTTTCCGGACATAATGTAATCGGACAAAAAAATACAAACTATGACACTGTAATTGATCAAATCGAGGGCGTCAATCACCAAACTCCTCTGGCAACCTATCCAGAATTAGTGGCAGCTTTACAAAATGGAGTGGCCGATGGAATTACGGCTGAAATGCCGGTAGCAGAAGGAGTCGTTGCGGCAAATCCAGGTCTTGCGATCGTAAAATTTGATGAAGGACATGGATTTGAAGTCGACACAACCGTTTCGATCGGTTTGGCTGAAGGAAGTCGCGACACTGATTTCTTCAATGCAGTGCAAGAAGCTTTGGATTCTATCGATCAGGACACTCGCAATGAGTATATGGCTACGGCCGTTGAAAATGCCCCAACAGAAGAATAAGTAGAAAGGTTTGTCACTCAATGAGTATCGATTTTGGAAGAGCGTTTGAAATATTTACCGAAAACTGGAGCCTGTTTTCCTTTGGTATTCAAAATACGCTGCTGTTTGCCTTAGTAGGTACGGTCGTAGGTCTTCTTCTAGGACTGGTTACCGGGGCATTGCGAGCGATTCCGGAAGATCCAATGGATTCGACCATTGTAAAGGTTTTAAAGAAGATTGCCCGTTTTGTTGTCGGATTTTATGTATGGTTTTTCCGCGGAACACCGATGATGGTTCAAGCTTTGTTTTTCTTCTATTTATTACGTCCGGTATTAGGATGGACAGGTTTTTCTGCCGGTCTGATCATTATCTCGGTGAATACAGGAGCCTATATGGCCGAGATCATCCGTGGAGGGATTCAGTCTATTGATGTTGGTCAAAGTGAGGCAGCAAAATCTTTAGGAATGACAACCTTGCAGACGATGCTTTCGATTATTTTCCCGCAAGCAATCAAAAATACCTTTCCAACAATTGGAAATCAGCTGATTGTCAATATCAAAGATAGTTGTATGTTGAATGCGATTCAGGTGACGGAACTCTATTTCCAGTCATCTTCGGTAGCCGGAAGCAATATGCGATATGCAGAAGTGTATTTCTTGGAAATGGTCATGTATTTAGTGCTGACGACCGTTGCGACTTTGATCTTAAATGCGATGGAGCGTAAGATCAATCAGACAAAAACAGTGACCATCAAGGATAATTGCGCGTAGGAGGTTTGCATGGAAACGATCATTCAAGTACAACATTTAAAGAAACATTTCGGTTCCTTACAAGTTCTTAACGATATCGACTTTGAAATCAACAAAGGCGAAGTGGTAACGATTATCGGATCCTCTGGTTCTGGAAAAAGTACATTGCTTCGTTGCATCAATTTGTTAGAGATTCCAGATGGCGGAAAGATCCTTTATAAGGACACGGACATTTTGAGCGGTAAGCTTTCTTTGACTGAATATCGTTCAAAAGTAGGTATGGTGTTTCAAAGCTTTAATTTGTTTGCGAACAAAAGCGTGATTGAAAACTGCATGATAGGGCAGATCAAGGTTTTAAAACGATCTAAAGAAGAGGCTCGTCAGATTGCCATGCACCACTTGGAAAGCGTAGGGATGGAAAGTTTTGCCGATGCCAGTTCTGTTCGTCTTTCCGGGGGCCAAAAACAACGTGTGGCAATAGCCCGTGCTTTGTGCATGGATCCGGAAGTCCTGCTTTTTGATGAACCAACGTCGGCCTTGGACCCTGAGATGGTAGGCGATGTGTTGGAAGTTATGCAGAAACTGGCCAAGGAAGGCTTGACCATGGCCATTGTAACGCATGAAATGCAGTTTGCCAAAGACGTGAGCAATCGCGTGATTTTTATGGATCAAGGTGTGATTGCAGAACAAGGAACGCCGCAGCAGATCTTTGAGAATCCGCAGCAGGAACGAACAAAACAATTCTTATCTCGTTATTTTGACCGCTAGAAACAGCGGTCTTTTTACATCGTTTTAGCATGTAAACCGTTACATTTTACGCATGGTTTACAATTGTCTTTTCAAAAAAAAGAAACTGTCTGTTTTTCTTCTTTTTCCTTGATTCCTGTGTTATATTTAAAGTGTTTTAGAATGGTTTAAAAACTTATTCTTAGGAGGAACTCATATGGTTAGAAGAATCGGGATCTTGACCTCGGGTGGAGACTCTCCGGGGATGAATGCAGCAATTCGTGCGGTTACAAAAGTAGGATTAAACAGTGGCCTGGAAGTGTTTGGTATCTACAATGGATACAAAGGCATGGTGGAAGGGTACATTGAGCCGATGACACGTGAGACGATCCGTGAGATCGTAAACCGTGGAGGAACGATTCTTGGATCCGCTCGTTTACCAGAATTCAAAGATGAAGAAGTTCGCCGTAAAGCCATTCACCAACTTGGAAAACGAGGTATTGAAGCGGTGGTTGTCATCGGAGGAGATGGTTCCTATCGAGGAGCCTTATCTCTAACGGAGATGGGTATCAATTGTATCGGTCTGCCAGGCACGATCGATAATGATATCACTTGCACTGATTTTACGATAGGATTCCATACGGCACTGGAAACCGTTGTGGATGCTATCGATAAATTGCGTGATACATCCAATTCACACCATCGTTGTTCTATTGTAGAGGTGATGGGAAACCGTTGCGGTGATTTAGCTCTTTGGTCAGGAATCGCATCCGGAGCCGATATGATCGTGACCAGCGAGACAGGATTTGATGAGAATGATGTTTTGGATCGTTTGCGAGACTTAGATATCATCCGTAAGAAAAAGCATGCCATCGTCGTGATTTCTGAAAAAATCACTGATGTCGATCAATTTGCCAAGAAGGTGACACTTAATACCGGTTTTTCAGGAAGGGCAACGGTATTAGGACATATTCAACGTGGTGGATCACCATGTCCATATGATCGTATGTTGGCAAGCCAGATGGGTGAAAAAGCCGTGGATCTGCTGATGCAGGGAATCGGTGGACATTGTGTATGTATTCGCGACAACAAGATCGTATCGTATCCGATCGAAAAGGCATTGAGCATGCCTGCAGAATCACGCAAACCTCTTCAGAATTTGTTTGAACGTTTAGTATAAGGAAGGAAAAGGAAGGAATCGAAAATTTATGTGTATTAGTGACAAGAAGACGAAGATTATCTGTACGATTGGACCAGCCAGTGAAGACAAAGAAACTTTAAAACGGTTGGTCAAGGCGGGAATGAATATTGCCCGTTTGAATTTCTCTCATGGTAGTTATGAAGAGCATGGAAATCGAATTAAATTGATTCGTGAAGTGTCTAAGGAATTAAACAAGCCAATTGGTATTCTTTTGGATACAAAAGGACCGGAAATCCGCTTAGGAGATTTCAAGGATGGAGGATGTCAGTTTGAGGAAGGAGACATCGTTCAGATCATGAAAGAAGAAGTGGAAGGAAATCATGAGAGATTTACCTTGCGTTGTCCGGAAGTCTTCCACGACGTTAAACCTGGAGACCATATTTTGATGGATGATGGGAAATTAAAAGTAACGGTCGTAGAAGTGGATGAGAATCATATCAAAGGTCGTATTGAAAATCCGCACTTCTTGAAGAGTCGCAAGGGATGTAATTTACCAGGAGTTATCCTGAGCATGCCTTTTATTTCTGAAAAAGATGAAGCCGATATTCGTTTCGGATGTCAGCAAGATGTAGATTATATCGCTGCCAGCTTTACGCGCCGTAAGGAAGATGTTTTAGCGCTTCGCAAGATTTTGATCTCAGAAAGAAAAGATCGTATTCAGATCATTCCGAAGATCGAAAACCAGGAAGGTTTTGATAATCTTCGCGACATCTTGGAAGTCAGTGACGGCGTCATGGTAGCGCGCGGTGATTTAGGTGTTGATGTCAGCCTGGAATTAGTTCCAATCTATCAAAAACAGATTATCAGCGTTGCGAATGAATTAGGAAAACCTGTTGTAACGGCTACGCATATGTTGGAGAGTATGCAAGAAAATCCACGTCCAACACGGGCAGAAGCCAGTGACGTTGCCAATGCGATCATGGATGGTACGGACTGTATCATGTTGTCAGGCGAAAGTGCTGCCGGACATTATCCAGTAGAATGTGTTCAGACGATGCACCGTATTGCGGATGCAATAGAACCGATGATTCCTTATCGCCAGCGTTTAAAAGAAGGAATTCGCACTTCCCGTAATTCTTTGAACGATGCTATCGGTGTCAGTGCGGCAGATACATCGATCGCAATCGATGTAAAATGCATCATTGCCTTTACACAAAGCGGTTTAACAGCTCGTCGTTTAGCTCGTTTTAGACCACAGGCTCCTATTATTGGCGTTTGTTTTGATGAAGTGACAGAACGTGCAATGTTGCCGATCTTTGGAGTTGAACCATATTTCAGCGAGATCCAGAACACACGAGAAAATGATGTGGATCTGGCAAAAAATATTGCTTTGATGAAAGGTTGTCATTATGGAGATTTCATCATTGTCGTTGCTGGTTATCCAGAAGGACATGGTGCAACCAACATGATGCGTATCGTTGAAATTACAGAAAATTAAAAATTCATGTTCATGAGCAGGTACTCTATAACCTGCTCATTTTTTAGACCATTAAAAAAACATATCCAGAAAAAGGATATGTTTTTTACTTCATGCCTTATTCTACAGCTTTTAGCGATTCAACCATTTGGATCTTTTTGAGCTTAAAAGACATAAAGAAGTTTATGATGAATGTAAAGAGCATGGTCAAGGCAAAGCTATAGAAATAGGACTGCGGCAAAATCGTTCGTCCAAACATCACATCATCCATTTCCGCAAGATTCATTATCAAATGATGTAAACCGATACCGATCACCAATCCTAGAACAGCTCCCATCATCGCCAACAATATGCCTTCACGATTGACATATTGATTGACTTCCCGCCTTGTAAAGCCAAGAACTTTGATCGTTGCGATTTCACGAACTCGTTCTGAAATATTGACGTTACTTAAGTTATATAACACGACAAACGCAAGTAAAGCAGCACTGATCACCAGAACTACGACAATGAACGAAATACTGGAAATCATATCGGTGAAGTTTTTCTGTAACGAAGAGTAGAAAGTTACACTATTGACAGTGTCTAATTCCATTAACTGCTTTCCTAACTGATCCTCAAAGTCTTCACTTTGATCTTCAGTTTTGATCATATAGATCGAATTAGGATCGATGTCAGTATCTAAAGTTTCAAAGTAGTTTTCTGTCATGTAAATATGATGGCCTACATAGTTTTCAAAAATACCGGCTACTTTCATCTCTACTGGTTGTTCATCACTGTCTTCTAAAGTGAAGGTATCGCCTTTTTCCAGTTGCATTTTGTTAGCCAGTTTTTGCGAGATGATCACGCCCGAATCATCCAGTTCTAGAGATTCTCCTTTTTCTGTTTTTAAAGACGTGAAATCCGAGAATACAGAAGGATCATCGACAATATGAGCGGTTACGGTATGATCTTCGTCTTCATAGTCCGCAATCATGTTCGTTTGTCTTTCTTTGGATGCTTCTTGTACACCTTTCAGATCTTCAATCTGTTTGCTCAGTTCTGCATTGGAATCATCTTCGGTTCCCACGGTCGCATTGTATAGGTAGATATTTCCGTATTGTTGCGCAGCGATATCTCCAATACTGTCGTTGATTCCAAAGCCAGATACGAGTAAAGCACTGCAGCCTGCAATGCCGATAATGGTCATAAAGAAACGCTTTTTATATCGGAAAATATTTCGGGCTGTGACCTTGTGTAAAAAAGAAAGGCGGCTCCAAAGAGGTTTGATTCTCTCTAATAAGATTTTTTTACCAGCTTTAGAAGATTTGGGGCGCATCAATTGGCTGGGAACTTCCATCAATTCGGAATATATGGAATAGATCGTCGCCAAAAGAGTAATGCCTGTAACAGAGCCTGAAGCTAATAAGATCAGACCCGGTTGAAATTCAAAATGAATGGTTTCCAGATTGTACAACATATTCCATGCCGTAAAGATCACAGTCGGGAAGAGTGTCATTCCCACCAGACAACCGATTGCAGAACCGATCAAAGAAGCAATCAAAGCATATATCAGATATTTGCTGGCAATCTGCAGTTTGGAATATCCCAGAGCTTTTAGGGTACCTATTTCGGTGCGCTGTTCATCGACCATTCGTGTCATGGTAGTCATGCAGACAAGGGCAGCGACCATAAAGAAGAAGACCGGGAAGACGGCGGCGATTCCATCCATGCGATCTGCACAAGCTCCGTAGTCACGATATGAATAATGAGAATTGCGGTCTAAAACAATCCATTCCCCTTCAAGTTCATCTATTTGATTTTGTGAATCTTCTAACTGCTGCTGTCCTTTTGCCTTTTGTGCCTCTAAATCTTGAACACTCGCATTTAATTCCGATTGTCCAGAAGCTAATTCTTCCTTAGCGCTTTGAATCTGGGCCAATCCCGATGTATATTGAGCCTCTCCATTGACCAGTTCATTGTAAGCTTGTTGAAGCTGGACTTGCGCATTCAATAAGGCATCTCTTTGCGAAATCAAGGTGGCCTTTTGTGCCACAGAAGCATTGATTTGATCACGCGTCTGGACCAATTGATCATATTGCGCTTGGACTTGTGAGCGCTGGCTGACAAGGGATTCATAGCCTTGGATCAATTCGATGGATTGTTCGATTTGTGACAGCTGCGTTTGTAAGCCGGCAATAATATCTGTATTGGCCGGATCGTTTGGATCTAACAGAGCTATTTGATCCTGGATCGTTTGAGCTTGTGTCTGCAGGGTAGCTAGATCCGTTATGGCGGTGATCTGTTGGTAGCTGCTTTCCAGATTTGCCAATGTCTGATTGATTGTATTCAATCCGGCTTGGGCTTGTTGGATGCCCGATTCCACTTGCGGAAGCGAAGCTTCGGCCGTTTCGATTTGGGCGATCGCATCATTTAAGACCGGAAGATTATCTAACAGCGCAAGATTATTGTAGTATTCTTGCCATCCGGCATCGAGCTGAGCACGAGAAGAAGCCAAGGTTGCTTCGCTGTTTTGAATCGTTTGTTGTCCTTGATTGATCTCATTTTGCGCCCAGTCGATTTGATTTTGTGCATCCTGGATCTGCGCGTTGAATTCCGCTTTGGCCTCATCGAGTTCCTGCTGGCTTTCTATGATGCGTACTTCAATCTGATCACCGGCAATCTTTTCGATCTCTTTGACTACGGGATCGATCACATCAAAATAATCTTCTTCATAAGAATTATAGACTTTTGCACCGTCTACCAAGACATCCACTTCGGTATAGTAATCCGAAAGGATATTCTGTTCAGGGACATAAATGAAAGTGTTCAGCGTTCCAGAGCCAATCGAGCTGCTGCCTTTTTGATAGCTAAGGTAAGTCGGAGTATAACAAGTTCCAACGATCGTATATGTATCATTGGCTAAAGAATCACCAATTGGTGTGTCAGTACCACTGCTCAGGGTAATCGTTTCGCCAATTTCCAATCCGCCAAACAAGGTGTTGGTGGCACTATCGGCTTCGACCAAACATTCATGATCGTTTTCTGGCATTCGCCCTTCTATAAGTCGTATCGTATTGATTTCTTGATCTTCTGGCAAAGAAATAAGCTTTAAGACAAGTTGTGTATTCTCTTTTTGAGTCAACACATCCATAGTGAAAAGGCCTTGTGCACTTTCGACACCTTCTACCTCTTGTATGGCTTGAATGTCTTCGTCAGTAAGGCCTAAGGTAGAATAAACTTGGATATCCTGGAGATTTTGTTTATCAAAATAGGCATCTGCCGAGTATTTCATGTCCGGGGCACTTGCTTTTACGCCCGCAAAAAAGGCAACTCCAATAGCGACGATGGAAAGAATGGAGAAGAATCGTCCAAAGGAGCTTTTGATCTCACAGAATATATTTTTTAAAAAAGTTTTAGGCATTAGTATTCAATGGCATCTACGTCCATTGGATTCTTATTGATTTCTATGGAATCGATCTTCCCGCTTTTGACTTTGATGATCTTATCGCCCATCGGGGTCAAAGCTAAATTGTGGGTAATCACGATCACCGTTTTTTTCTGCTTGCGACAAGTGTCCTGCAGAACTTTTAAAACTTGTTTTCCTGTTTTATAGTCCAGAGCCCCAGTCGGTTCATCACATAACAGCAGCTTTGGGTTTTTCGCAAGAGCACGGGCAATCGCCACGCGCTGCTGTTCTCCGCCAGAGAGCTGGCTTGGAAAATTGTCCATTCTTTCTTCCAATCCAACGGAACGTATTGTTTCTTCAATATCAAGAGGTTCTTTACAAATCTGAGTGGCCAGTTCAACATTTTCCCGCAATGTTAAATTCTGGACCAGATTATAAAACTGAAATACAAATCCTACATCATAACGACGGTATAACGTCATTTCCTTTTCGTTATAATCGCTGACAGTTTGCCCATCTACGACGATATTTCCTTCGGTTACCGTATCCATGCCGCCAAGCAGATTCAAGATCGTGCTTTTTCCTGCACCGCTGGCACCGGCTATGATCACAAATTCACCTTGGTCAATCGAAAAAGACACACCATCCAGAGCGTGGATCTTTATTTCTCCCATCGTATACGTTTTTTTTACATCTTCAAATGTGATAAAACTTGACATAAAACGCACCTCGATTTACTAGCTTTATTATAACATGTTTATGGTAAAAGAGAGGCAGAATTCATCGGGAGTCTACATTGAGAAAATAAGGACTTCGTGATACGATTATACCGAATTATAAAAAGGAGAACGAACGTATGAAAGTAAGAGTATTGACGGATAGCGGCTCGGGTTTATCTAAAGAAGAAGCCGCCCAATATAATTTAGATTATCTGCCTTTGCAAGTGATTGTCGATAATAAGACATACTTAGACGGAATCGATTTAACGATCGATCAGTTGTATGATCTGATCGATAAAGGATATATGCCGCAGACGAGCATGCCTCCATTAGGCATGATCGAAGAATTGTTTGATCAATACAAAAAAGATGGGGTGACGGATGTAGTAGCGGTTACACTGTCCAGCGGCTTATCCGGAACCAATCAGGCTATCCAAGCCAGCGCCAAGTGGCATGAGATCAAGCTGCATACTTTAGATATTTATACGACTTTGGCCGTAGAAAGATATCTGGCAATCAGTGCTGCCAAGCTCAATGAAAAAGGGTATGTTCCTGAAGAGATCATCCATCGTTTATCGGATGTTTTGGATCATACACAAGGATTCCTGATCCCGGAAGATCTGGATCATTTAGCCCGCGGAGGACGCTTGACACCGATGGCTGCCAAGTTGGCTGGCATGCTCAAGATCAAACCGATCTTAGAAGTCAGCAAGAATTCGGAAGGGAAAGTAGGAACATGTGAAAAGGTCCGCACGATGTCAAAAGCCATTTCCAAGGCCGCAAAATTAACTGCCAAAGGAGCAAAAGAATCGGGCGATTGTGTTTATTTTGTCGTAGACTCTGCAGCAGAAGAAAACGCGAAAATGTGTGTGGATGAACTGCGTTCTCTGATTGGAAACGATCTTAAGATCCAAAGAGAACCGATCTGTGCGGTCATTGCTTCCCATACAGGTCTAGGATCTGTTGCTTTCCAATACTGTAAAAAAGTGAAGGGAGTCGATTAAATGAAGATTGCTTTTGTGACGGATACAGGCACAGGGAAGGATCCTGCTTATTGGCAAGAAAGAGGGATTCATTGTTTTCCGTTACAGATCGAATACAACGGAAATTCTTATGATGAATATGTCACGATTCCTTACAAAAAAGTGATCTCAAATCTGCATGAGCAAGTCCTGATGAAAACCTCCTTGCCCAAACTAGGCCTTATTGAAGATACGTTTTCAAAACTGAAGGAAGAAGGGTGTGATGCCGTCTTCTGTGTACCTATTTGTAAAGGGCTTTCCAGTACATTCCAATCTTTGGAAATGGTAGCCAATCAAGTGGGATTGAAATTTTATGGGGTCGATTGTTATGTAACGGCAGTTGTACAAGATCGCATGATCGAGATTGCGAAAGAGATGATCGAAAAGGGACATACTCCAGAAGAGGCTATCCAGCGGCTTGAGCGGATTGCGGCAAGCTGTGAAACGGTACTGCTTTGCGATGATCTTCAACATATGAAACGCGGGGGACGTCTTACCCCGGCAGCGGCGATGTTGGGAGGATTGCTCAAGATCAAACCAGTTCTTTATTTGGATAAAGGAACGAAAGGGCGTGTCGATGTCATGGCAAAGGTCCGGACGATGACCAAAGCGCAAGATAAGGTGATCGAATTTATCAAGAGTCGAGGTGTTACATCGGACTACACCTTCATTGTGGCTCACGTAGATGTGCTGGATGCGGCTGTGGATTACGCGCAAAAAATTCAAAAGTCCTTTGAAGGCGCCAAGGTCAAGATCATTGATCTTGTCAGTGCAGTCGGAATTCATACCGGATTAGGGTGCCTGGCCTTACAAGTATTTGATGAAAATGCATAAAAAAATGGTTCGCTTTGAACCATTTTTTTGTTTATTCTAATTCGAAGGCACCTGTGTAAAGCTGATAATAGGTTCCTTTTTGTTTGATGAGTTCATCGTGATTGCCTCGCTCAATGATTCGACCATTTTCCAAGACCATGATCGCATCGCTGTTTTGGATCGTGCTCAGACGATGCGCGATGACAAACACAGTTCGTCCCTGCATCAGTTTATCCATACCATCCTGGACGATACGTTCTGTGTGCGTATCGATAGAAGAAGTAGCTTCATCTAAGATGAGCACAGGCGGATTGGCAACGGCAGCTCGTGCGATGGACAACAATTGTTTCTGACCTTGGGAAAGAGAAGTCCCTGAACCGGTGATCATGGTTTGATAGCCGTGATCCAGATGTTTGATGAATTCGTGTGCATTCGCTAATTTAGCCGCTTTGATACATTCATCGTCGGTCGCATCCAGTTTTCCGTAACGGATGTTATCCATGATTGTTCCTGTAAACAAGTTGGTATCTTGTAAAACGATTCCCAGAGAGTGACGCAGGTCATCCTTTTTGATCAGTTTGACATCGATGCCATCGTATGTAATGGATCCTTGTTGAATATCATAGAAGCGGTTGATCAGATTTGTGATCGTCGTTTTACCCGCTCCGGTAGCCCCTACAAAAGCAATCTTTTCTCCTGGTTTGGCAAATAAGTTGATATCATGCAGAATCGTTTTCTTTTCATTGTAGCCAAAGACAACATTATGGAATCGGACATCCCCTTTCCATGGAACATAATCGACAGTTCCATCTTGTCTAGGGTGTTTCCAACACCAGTGTCCCGTATTTTTATCGGTTTCTGTGTAGCTTCCATCCTCGTTGACTTCTACACAAGTCAAGGTGACTTTTCCGTCATCGACTTCACTTGGTGAATCCAATAAGGCGTAGATACGTGAAGCACCGGCTCCGGCCATCACAACGGAATTGACTTGTTGCGAGATCTGACCGATTGGGGTGTTGAAAGAACGGTTCAGCTGCAAGAAAGCCGCAATGGTTCCCAGTGTTAAACCTCCAATACCATGAACAGCCATCATCGAACCTACAAGGGCAGTGATGACATAACTTAAGTAACCTAAGTTTCCAATGATCGGCATTAAGATATTCGCAAACATGTTTGCATTGGCACTGGCATGAAATAACTGTTCATTGACCTTGTCAAAATCTTTAACACTTTGTTCTTCATGACAGAAGACTTTAATGACCTTGCTTCCTTCTACCATTTCTTCAATAAAGCCATTGACTTTACCCAAGTCTTCTTGTTGAGCCCGGAAGTAACGAGCAGATCGGGTCGTGATGAATTTAGAAGAAATGACCATGATGATTGCGATAATGATGGCGACCAAAGTCAAAGGAATATCAAGCAAAAGCATGGAAATCAGGACAGAGATCATCGTAACCACACTGACGATCAACTGCGGAGCGGCCATCGTCAAAAGCTGACGTAAAGTATCGGTATCGTTTGTATAGATCGACATGATATCGCCATGAGAATGTGTGTCAAAATAGCCGATAGGCAAAGTCTCCATATGTTCAAACAAACGATCACGAGTATCTCGTAATGTACCTAGGGCCACATTCAACAAAATTCGGTTATAGAGATACGTACAAAGAATTCCTAAGATATAGATTGAAGCTAAAGTTAAAAGGGCCTGGATCAATGGTCCGAAATCAGCTTCTTCCTGGGCCAGCATCGGGACGATGTACACATCGATCAAATCTTTGAGGAATGTACTTCCGTAGACGTTGGCAAAGCAGCTGATCAAAATAAAGATCAGGATGAAGAAGCAAGCCAGTTTATAATTTTTGATCGTTGTCTTGAGGATTCGTCCAAGACCGTTTGTCGGTTTTTGATTATTCACTGAGGCTTCCTCCTTTCTGCTGTTCCATGAAAGTTTCACGGTAAAGTTTATTTGATTCCAATAATTCTTCGTGTGTTCCCAGACCTGAGATCCTTCCTTCATCTAAGACTAAGATCTGATCTGAATCTTGGATCGAGCTTACGCGCTGAGAGATGATGATACGAGTTGTATCGGGAATCTTTTCCATAAAGGCTTGACGAATCAAGGCATCTGTCTTTGTATCTACTGCGCTTGTGGAATCATCCAAGATCAGGATTTTCGGCTTTTTCAACAAGGCACGTGCGATACAAAGTCTTTGACGCTGCCCACCGGAAACATTGGTTCCCCCCTGTTCGATGTAGGTATCGTATTTATCTGGCATTTTCTGGATGAACTCATCCGCTTGTGCCAATTTACAAACTTCTTCGATTTCCTCATCTGTGGCATTTGGGTTTCCCCAACGCATGTTTTCTTTAATGGTTCCAGAAAACAAGACATTTTTCTGAAGAACCATGGCGACACTGTTGCGCAGGCTTTCCAGATCGTAGTCGCGCACATCGATGCCGGCCACTTTAACGCTTCCGCCTGTGACATCATACAATCTTGGAATCAGCTGTACCAGGCTGGATTTAGCGGAACCGGTAGCACCCAAAATTCCTAAAGTAGAACCGCTAGGGATATGCAAATCGATATTGTCTAAGACATAGTTTGCTTCATCCTGAATGTTTGTGTACTCAAAATATACATCTTCAAAATCGATCTGACCGTTTTTGATCTCTTTGATTCCATTTTCAGGAGAGACCAAATCACTTTTCTGATTGATGACTTGCGCAATACGTTCACCGCTGGCAATTGACATGACAACCATGATAAAGACCATACTGAACATCATCAAAGACATCAGAATATTAGCGGTGTAGGTGAATAAAGACATCAGTTCACCGGTCGTCAAAGAAGAGCCGACGATCATATGAGCACCAAACCAGGAAATCATTAAAATGGCTCCATACATACTCATCTGCATCAACGGCATATTCAAGATCAAAATCTTTTCAGCTTTCATTTGAATGTTATAGATGTCTTCACTTTCTTTGTGGAATTTATTGGTTTCAAATTTACCGCGAACATATGCTTTCACAACGCGGATCCCGCTGATATTCTCTTGTACGGAAGCATTTAGTGCATCGTATTTGCGAAACATCTTTTCAAATACGGGATGAACGATAAAGCTGACCGCAAATAAGGCAATTCCAAGGAAGATGATAACGCCCACAAAAACCAAGGATAACCGGAAATTGATAAAGAAACACATGCCCAGTGCTGCCACTAACATAAATGGAGCACGTACACAGATGCGGATGATCATCTGAAAGGCCATCTGCACGTTGGTTACATCGGTCATCATACGCGTAATCAAACCGCCTGTTGAATATTGATCAATATTACTGAAGGCAAATTTTTGAATGTTTTCATATTCAGCTTTTCTGAGATTTTTGGCAAATCCGCTGCTGGCAATAGCAGAATGTTTTCCGCTCTGTGCCCCGGCCCAAAGTCCGATAAAAGCACAGACGATCATGATTCCGCCGATTTTCCAAACAATATCCATGTTTCCTTCTTCGATGCCTCGATCGACCAGAACGGACATCAGATAGGGAATCAGGACTTCCATTATAACTTCGATAATGACATAAAGGGGGGACTTGATCGTGTTGATCTTGTATTCTTTGATTTGTCCCATCAATGTTTTAACCATGTTTTTCTTCCTCCTTATCCATTATTAAATTTTTGGCTACTTTTTCTAATAAGACAAACAATGTCTCTTGTTCTTCGGGGGTTAAATTTCCGGAGATCTTAGATTCAAATTCCCGAACATTTTTGTTGACGACTTTTTGGAATTCTGTCGCCTTCTGGGTTGCTTCGATATAGTGGACACGTTTGTCCTTCTGACTTTGGATCCGTCGAATATATCCTTTTTGTTCTAAACGATTTAAGATCCCGGTCACTGTCGGATTGGAAATGTGATAAAATTCCTCGATGTCTTTTTGAGAGACTCTTTCCAGTTTTGTCCACCGTAAAAAACGGAGAACTTTTTCTTGTGAAGCCGTTAAATCAAAGACTTTCAACGTCTCATTCATATTTTTTTCGATAGCAGACTGAATGCATTTAAAGTAAAAACCGTAGCCATATTTTCTTTTGTCCATGCGCACCTCCTATCTCATAGCGTGCTATATAAAAATATAGTTCGCTATATAATTATAGGGCATTTGTTGATATTGTCAACTATTAAAAAAAAAGATACAATACGGCTATGCAAAAAAATGAAATCTATACCGTTATCTGTGAAGATATCACCAGCCAAGGCTATGGGGTCGTTCATTTGGATTCTATGGCGGTTTTTGTTTTTGGTTTGCTTCCTAAGGAAAAAGCAAAGATTCGAATCGTGAAGGTGTTATCAAGGTATGCATTTGGAAAAATAGAGGAGCGCTATACTTCTTCTTGTGATCGTCTTGAACCGGCTTGTCCGGCTTTTGGCAAATGTGGGGGCTGTGCTTTTTTACATTTGGACTATCTTGCTTCTTTGAAAGTGAAACAGAATGCGGTACAAACTTTGTTTGATCGTGCACATCTTCCGATACAGGTAGAGTTCCCGCTTTCTGTCCAGGATCCTTATGCCTATCGAAACAAAGCCCAGTTTCCGGTGCAAGTCAGAAACGGCAAGGTTCAGATGGGATTTTACCGGCCTCATTCTCACGATGTGATCGATTGCCCTGAGTGCAAGATTCAATCCGATGCGATCAATCATGTATATCAAGCGATCCGTCAGAAGCTCCGTCCCCAAGAGGCGGCCAGTCTGCGTCATGTTTTAATTCGTTCCAATCAAAAAAATGAGATCCAAATCGCGTGGATCGGGACTGAAAACCGATTTCAGACTTTGACACAAGATCTTTGTAAGGCAGATCCTCAGATCGTATCTGTTGTATTTAATGAAAATGTGCGCAAAGACAATGTGATCTTGGGAGAATCCTATGAAGTCCTGTATGGAACGGATTATTTGGTGCAAGAATGCATGGGGCTGCAAATGGATGTTCATTTTAAATCGTTTTACCAAGTCAATCCTGTTATGATGGAGATCTTATATCAAACGGCTATGGATCTGGCCAAGCTGCAAGACTTCATGCATGTTGTGGATCTTTATTCAGGAACCGGAACGATCAGCTGTCTGGTCAGTCAGCATGTACAAAGTGTAATCGGGGTCGAGATCGTAGAAGAAGCTTGTCAGGATGCGAAAAGAAATGCTTTGCGCAATCACTTGCACAATGTTGAATTTGTTTGTGAAGATGCGGGAAGCTATGCCAAGAAACATGCTCAAAAGACCGATGTACTCTTTGTGGATCCGCCTCGGAAAGGTCTTTGCGAAGAAGCGACAGACCATATTCAGGATTTTGATCCGGATAAGATCATTTATATCTCGTGCAATCCGAATACTTTGGTCCGTGATGCCAAGCGATTCCAGGAGGTGGGATATGATTGTCAAAAAGTCCAGCCGGTTGATATGTTTTGTCAGACTGCTGGCCTAGAATGTGTATCTTTATTTGTCAAACGATAAAAAGTTCGCTATAATAGGGAACACATGAGGCCGTGGTGGAATCGGCAGACACGCTACTTTGAGGGGGTAGTGGGCATAGCCCGTGTGAGTTCAAGTCTCATCGGCCTCACCATATTGTTATAGATTGGCCGCCATCAGGCGGCTATTTTGAAAGTGAGGAAGTTCATGAAAAACAAGCGATTATCACAAGTCCTTTATGTTTTTTCTGTTGTAGCTTTGGTTTATATGGGTTATACGCTTTTTTACAGTTATGATTCCATTACAACCTATTACGCAGCGTATAGTTCACAAGCACCGGTTACAGAAATTTTTACCAGCTTGATCTCCAGTGCTTTTACTCCCTTCTGCATGGCTTTGATCTTCTATGCTTTGGGTACGATCGTCGGGCTTCTGCAGGGAATTCGCAATGAATTTGAGATTGCAGCCAATCAGGAAGAAGAAAAAAACAGCGCAGAGAATCAAGAAGAGATAAAAGCTGCTAAGGAACCAAAAGAAATAGAAGAAAACACTCCGAGTGAAAACAGCGCCCAGGAAGAGAAACAAGAATTACCAGCCGACAAAGATCCTGATCAGAAATGATCGGGATTTTTTATTTTCTATTGGATTTTTATCGTATCTATTACTAGGTAGTCGTCTAAGGAAAAAGGAGGAGAGAATGATACGAAAATCCGTTCATAAAATTTTGGGGATCTTTTTAGGGGTGATGATGATCCTGGTGCAGAGTGTTCCCGTATTTGCACAGGAGTTAAGTGTTCAAGTAGACTATCCGGAAGGCTTTATCACGGATCCTAACAGTAAATGGGCTGTGGGGCTTTCGCAATCGAATGTATCTGGCTATAACTTTGATACGTATGCACAGATCTCAATTTCCGGCAAGAAAGTCTACTGTATTGAACCTTTGTCGTTGATCAGCGATGGAAATGGGGGCTATACTGCCAGCGATTTGGGGGACTATTTTGGGGATAGTACATTGACTCAAAAGTTAGAGTACATCTCGGCTTTAGGTTATGGTTTTCAGGGGGATTATTCTCACGAATTAGATTTCGCGACACAAATTCGCATTTGGCAAGAAATCATGCCGGGATTGGTTGTGAAAATTCATCCGGATATTCAGGCAAAGATCGATCAGATCAATAATCGTCTGAAAATTATGATGACCGATGTTTCTTTTGATCAACAAAAAGTGATTCTATCGGGCTATGGAAAAGAATTTGCCCAAACTCTGACAGACACAAATGGCGTGTTCTCTCACTATACGCTGGATTCCGGGACGCTTTCTTATGAACAGCAGGGCAATCAATTGACGATATGGATGGAAAAAAGTCAAGGAAAAAGCGGACAGTTGACGATGAATTGCTTCTATCCTCAACAAGGCGTCAGCATCGCTTATCGAAGCAAGTATAACCACCAGGCGGTGGCTTATATCACAGGAGGAATACCTAATCAGCTGCATGTATCCGCAATGGTCGAAACGGGAAGTGTACAAGTTTTAAAAAGAGATGCACAAACACAAGACATTTCTCAAGGGGATGCGACTTTAGCTGGTGCACAATATCAGTTGATCGACAACAAAACAAAGAAAGTTGCAGGTACGTTTCTGATTCAAGAGGATCTCTTCAGCAACCGCATCAGTGATCTGCCTACGGACCGCACGTATACAATTCAGGAAATACAAGCGCCGGAAGGATACCAGTTAGATACAAATCAGGTACAGATTGATTTTTCAAATCAGAAAGATGTCATCTTAGAACTGAGCGATGAGGTGATCACAGGCCGCATCCAAATCAAGAAGATCATTACGGACAAAGATATCTCGCAGATCGTGAAGCCGGAAAAAGGAGCGGAATTTACCATTGTGCTCAAACGTTATGTTGACCAATATGGCTCAATCACAAAGGCAATTGAACATCGAGATCGATTTTCGGACAGCGAATGGGACATTTTGACAACGGATGATCAAGGGTATGCTTTAAGCAAGGCGTTGGCTTATGGAACTTATATGGCTCAACAGACTGGCGGAGATCCGGAAACACATTGGCTCAAAGAACCCTTTACTTTTGAGATCGACCAGGAAACCGATGAGCCTTTAGAATATACGATCAATAATCGACCGTTTGAATATTATCTGCGTCTGATCAAAATCGATGCTCAAACGAAAAAGCCGATATCAACATCGGGTGCATCCTTTCAGATCTTGGACGAAGAAGGAAAGCCGGTCACGATGAGAGTGGGATCCAAAACCTACGATACATTCCAGACCGCATCCAATCACCCGAAAGAAAAAGAAGGGGTCTTTGTCGCTCAAGATGAAAAAGGAGTTCTGACGACACCTTTAAAGTTGAAAGCCGGAACGTATCAGATTCAGGAAGTTGAATCTCCGCAAGGCTATCAGCTTTTAAAAGAACCTGTCAAGATCGTTTTGGGATCGAGCTATGTCTCGCAAGTCGACGATCAGGGGCATGCGACAGTTGAAGTGACCATCGAAAATGAAAGACCTAAGGCGAAGATCATTCTTCATAAGGAGTTTGAAGAAAGATTGTCGGAAGATCTATGCAAAGGAGAGGTGCGTTTTCGATTGTCAGCCAAAGAAGATATATTTGATCCGGCAGATGGGACGCTGCTTTATCCGAAGGGAAGTTGGATTGAAACTTCAGAACATCCGGATGGGATCTATTCTTTAGAAGCGGGTTCTTTGGTTATCGATGATTTGGTTCTGGGATCGTATCAGTTAAAAGAAATTGAGACGATCGAAGGTTATCAGCTCTTGGAAGATCCGATTGATTTTGAGTTTGTGCAAGGATCTCGAGACAGAGATGAATATGTTTTAGAAAAGTCGATCACCAATAAGCGCGTACAGATCCAGACAACGGTGAACAAAGAGAAAGAATGGTATCCAGAAGAAGAAATAGAGGTCACAGATCGCGTAGAGTATCTCGGGCTGGTTCCTGGCAAAACCTATCGACTGGAGGGAAGGATCTTAGATCCTAAGACAAAAAAACCGATCCAAAACGAAGGAAAAGAACTGATCCAAGTTTTGGATTTTGTGCCAGAAACTAAAAATGGTTTTGTGGATATGGTGTTTCGCTTCGATGCTTCACAGATCGAGCCAGCCTCTTATGTCGTAACCGAAAGGCTATACTGTGAAAATGGACACCTTTTGGCAGCCCATGAAGATTTGAATGACGACAAACAGACTTTTGAGATCTTGCCTCTTTATGATCTGCAGGTCCAAAAAGTCGATGCGGATACAGGTAAACCTATTCAAAATGCACAATTAGAATTTGCGCTTTTCAAAGATAAACAAGCAAATACTCTGTATCAAACGGGACAGACCGATATTTCTAAAGGAACGGTATCCTGGAAAGATCTGAAACAAGGTTCCTGGTACTTAAAAGAAGTAAAAGCGCCTAAAGGATATCGTCTTTTAGACCATGTATATTTCTTGGAAGTGAAAAAAGACGGAATTTATATTGATGGAAAAAAGGCCAAAACGAAAGAAGGATATTTTTATCTTGAGATCCAAAATATCAAGATTCCGATGGTTTCGACAAGGGTAGACTGGAATGCCGATGGATATGGAGTTTGGTTTGTTTTCTCAGGAATTCTTCTTGGACTCATTGTAGTGATTCAAGTTTTTAGAAAGATATAGGAATTCTAAGCATCGTCTTCGGGCGGTGCTTTGTGTATTGCTTGATTTTTAGCTTAAAATAACATAAAATTCATTCATGAGTGAATACGAAGGACGTTCTTTTTTTAAAGATGCGGCTTATAATATAAGAAGAACAATGGAATTGGATCCGGAAGCCCATTCAAAGTGGGAAGTTTTTTGGCTGTATCCGCATATCAAGGCGATCGGTCTGCATCGCATTGCCCGCTGGCTTTGGGATCATCACCGAACTTTTTTGGCTCGCTGGGTCTCGAATGTAGCCCGGAACTGGACAGGAATCGAGATTCATCCGGGGGCTACGATTGGCCGCGGACTTGTGATCGATCATGGCATGGGGGTCGTGATTGGCGAGACGGCCATCGTTGAAGATGATTGTCATTTATATCATGGCGTGACTTTGGGAGGAACCGGGAAAGAACATAAGAAAAGACATCCGACCTTGAAAAAAGGAGCTTATGTTGGGTCCGGGGCTAAATGCTTAGGGAATATCACTTTAGGAATGTACTCTCGAGTAGGCGCGAATGCGGTCGTTTTACAAGATGTGCCAGATTACGCAACGGCAGTTGGCATGCCGGCTCGAATTATTGAAAGGAAGCGCGAAGATGTGGAAATATCGCTGTAAATCCCATTTACTTTCTTTAATTGGTTCATTTCTCGTTGGGGTGCTTTTTGGCTTGATTGCCAATCTTGTCTACGGCGGTGAACTGCAAGTCTATATGCGCGACATCTTGGCGGATGCCGGCGTTCCGGCAGCGGCTATACCGAGCTTGGAAGCTTATATAGAAAGTCCGCTTCTTCAATCGCTCTCGTTGGGGATCGTTTTTGCGGGTTTGATCAATATTGTTTTATTGGCCCAGTATTTCTCCAGTGTATCGACGTTCAGCCCTTTGATCTTTATTGTTTTATTGATGTTTGCCTCCACCTTGCTTTTGTTTGTTGGAATCATATTGTTGTTGCCAAGCGTGATAGCCTGTATCTATGGCATGCTAACTTTGCGCAGCTCTTTGGCATCCCAGCGGAAGCAGAGAAATATTTCCAATGATGATGAAATAGTCCGTGTATATAAGATTCATCATCAGCTTCAAGAAAATGTTCGTCAGATGGCTCAAGAATGTAAGAAGAATGTTCGCAAGATCACCTTTGTCTATGGGTTAGGCATCGCGGCTGCTTTATGTGTGATGTTTTTCGTGCAAAGCTTTCTTTTGCTGGCGATCTTGTTTATCTTTTTCTTTATGTCCTTCAGTTATCTGATGCGATACTATGCCAGCTCTTTGATGCCGATTCGGATGCTGCTTTATCAAAACTGCGATCCGGAAGCTTGTGCCAGTGCTTGCATCTATTATGGAATGGATCATAAAGGAAGAGTCAAGATCAAAGATCGGATCTTGATGGCGCAGGCTTTGATCTATATGGATGATCCGCAGCTGGCTATGGATGTGTTGATTGACTATCCTCGGCGGGATCAAGCCAGCACTTTGCAGTATTGGAGCCTGATGGCTACGATTTATTACATGCTCAAAGACGAAGAAGCGTTAGAGCGCTGTAAAGAAGAGGCCAATAAAGTTCGTTTGAATTTTGGCACACAGGGGATCATGGTCCAGAACGAAGAAGTTGCCTCCATTCAAAATAAAGTGGATTTGATGAACGGACAGTTCAATACATGCAAAAAGTATTATCTGCAAGCTTTACAAAAGGCAAGCTTTCCTTTTCAACAGGTGGATGCTTGTTACTATATCGGTATGATCTCTTTTGTAGAACAAGATTATTCATTGGCGAATATGTATTTTGAAAAAGTGATCAATTTAGGCAATAAGATTTCGTATGTTGCCAAAGCGAAACATTTTCAATCGAAGATCGATGCTTTAGGACAAACACAAAACGACGAATTCAGTTGAAACTTATCAGACGATTTTGTATAATCCATTATATCTAAAGCGTTGAACAGGAGTAGTACTCCAAACCGGCTTCGGCAAGAGAATCGGATCCTTGGCTGTAAGATCTGAACGAAGAAATTGGAAGAATTCACCTGCGAGCAAGAGTCAAAAACCTCTTCCGTTTCATACGGTTATCATGAATTAAGTGCGTAAAAGACGAAACAGGATGGTACCGCCGTAACTGGCTCCTGTACTCGTCTTTTTTATTTTTATCAAAAGAAGGGAAGAATATTATGGAACAAATCGAAAAGCTCCAAAGTGAAGCATTGACCAAGATTGCGGATTGTCAAAACAATCAGGATCTCAATGCAGTTCGGGTCGAGTATCTTGGGAAAAAAGGACCGATTCAAAATCTGATGAAGGGGATGAAAGATCTGACGCCAGATCAAAGGCCGGCTTTTGGCCAAAAAGTCAATCAGCTGAAGAGTCAGATTGCGAAGGCCATCGAAGAAAAACGAGAAGCTTTGGCTAAAAAGGAGCTTCAAGAAAAAATTGAAAGAGAAAAAATCGATATCACATTGCCAGGAAGAAAACCTGTCATAGCAAATCTGCATCCTTTGAATCTTGTGTGCCAGGAATTGGAAGATCTTTTTATTGGTTTGGGCTATCAAGTGATCGAAGGAGACGATATCGTCAGTGATGAATATTGTTTTGAGAGAGCAAATATTCCAAAGGATCACCCGGCTCGGGACATGCAGGATTCGCTTTATATTGATCCCAACTGGTTGCTTCGTACGCATACGACCGCAATTCAGATGGAGGTTTTGGAACAAAGCGCTCCACATCTTCCAATCAAAGTTGTTTGTCCGGGAAAAGTATATCGTCGCGATGATGATGATGCGACGCATTCTCATCAGTTCATGCAGATGGAAGGCCTGGTCATCGGTGAACATGTGACTTTGTCGGATCTGAAAGGAACATTGGAGTTCATGGCTCGCAAACTGTTTGGACAAGATCGTCAGATTCGTTTCCGTCCAAGCTTTTTCCCATTTACAGAACCAAGTGTGGAAGTGGATGTTTCGTGTCATATCTGTAATGGAAAAGGATGCCCAACTTGCAAAGGCACTGGTTGGATCGAGATCCTGGGAGCGGGAGAAGTTCATCCGAATGTTTTGAAGATGGCTGGTTATGATCCGGACAAGTGTTCAGGGTTTGCGTTTGGAGTCGGTATTGAGCGTGTTGCGATGTTGAAATACGGCATTGACGATATTCGTCATTTCTATACGAACGATATGCGCTTTTTGGAACCGTTCAAACGGTTTGATTAGGAGGAAGATCATGAGAATTTCCAGAAAATGGTTATCGCAATATATGGATATATCCGATTTGAGCATTGATGAGCTTGCTAGTCGCATCACCGATGCCGGATTGGAAGTGGAATCTGTCGAATCACAATCCCAAGGAACTAATTTAGTGATTGGTCAAGTCATAGAGTGCACGATGCATCCGGACAGTGATCATTTACATTGCACGAAAGTCGATATCGGGGATGAGATCGTATCGATTGTTTGTGGCGCACCGAATGTCGCCGTCGGGCAAAAAGTCATTGTTGCCAAGCCGGGAGCCCAGCTTCCAGGACTAGAAATCAAGAAAGGTTCGATTCGCGGACAAGAAAGCAATGGGATGATCTGTGCTTTGTTTGAACTGGGTGTAGATCCTCACTTGTTAACGGAGGAACAGAAGGCGGGAATCGAAGTATTGCCTGAATCGGCTCCGGTTGGGAATACGGATCCGTTAGGCTATCTGGGATGGAATGATGAAATCTTGGATGTAGCTTTGACTCCTAATCGCAGCGATTGTTTGTCTGCCTTCAATATGGCCAAGGAAGTGGGAGCCATCTTAGATCGGAAAGTTCAACTTCCAAATTATGATCATGCCGCTTCTCAAGGGGGACCGACGCATCTTCGTGTTTCTTCGAAAACGCAAAAGTGTCCGATGTTCTTAGGGAAAGTTATTGGAAATATTACAATCAAAGAAAGTCCTGAATGGATGAAAGAGCTCTTAAGAGCTTCCGGTATGCATTCCATCAACAACGTCGTCGATATTTCAAATATCGTAATGTTAGAAACTGGACAACCGATGCACTTCTATGATAAAGCGGCAATCAAAGATCTTGAGATCACGGTTGCGGATGGTTTTGAAGAAGGATATACCGCACTGGATGGTGTAACTTATGATCTTTTACCGGAAGATATTGTCATCACCAATCAAGGAAAACCGATCGGAATTGCCGGGATCATGGGAGGGGATGACTCTAAGATCTTAGATTCGACCCAGGGACTGATCATTGAATGTGCCATCTTTGACCACGTATCGATTCGCAATACGGCACGTCGTTTAAATCTGGCGACAGAGTCCAGCGTCCGTTATCAAAAAGGAATTGAACCTTTGGCAGCCCAAAAGGCCTTGGATCGGGCTGTTCAACTCTTAGTAGAATATGCGGATGCCAAAGAAATCGAAGAAACGGTACAGTTTGGTAAAACGCCGTACGAGCCTTTGACGCTGACTTGTTCTTTTGATTCGATCAACGATCGTCTGGGAACGGATTTTACATCTGAAGAAATCATGGATGTTTTCCGTCGTTTAGACTGGCAGCCGCAATCGAAGGATACAGAGTTTACAGTTCAAATCCCGAGCTATCGAAGCGATGTGGAAGGCATGGCTGATCTCAGCGAAGAAGTTATCCGTCTGATCGGGTATGATCGCTTGCCAAGTACATTGCCTTTCATGGAAATGACGGAAGGAAAATTAAACGCAAGGCAGAGATTGGTCCGCGATCTTCGCACGACCTTTACGCAGCATGGTATCCAAGATTGTATTACTTATACTTTGGTTTCGACCAAGAAGAAAGACAATGCGATCTTAAGTTGCGGACAAGCCATAGAACTTGCCAGTCCAATGAGTGAAGAGCGTCGATATATCCGCACTAGCATTTTGCCTAGTCTTCTGGAAAGTCTGGCGTATAATCAAGCGCGTCATATTGCCGATGTGAATCTATATGAGATCAGTGATGTGGCGGCTAAAGAAGGAAAAAAAGTACACTTGGCCTTTGTCTTGAGTCAAAAGCTCTATGAAACACGCTGGACACAAGATTCGATTCCGGCAGATTTCTATACAGGAAAAGGTTTGATAGAAGAATTGTTTGAGCGGATCGGTATTCAATCGAAACGAATTGGATTTGTAGAGAATAAGCTGGATACAGATCATTTCCATCCTTATCGTTCCTGCGAGATCCAAATTGATCATAAGACGATCGGTTTGTTAGGAGAGATCCATCCAAGCTATGCAGCAGATTGCGAAGTTTCATCGGCAATTCTTTGTGAGTTGGAACTGGATGCTTTGATGGATGTTAAAAAGTCAAAAGTGAAATTTGTACCGATTTCTAAATATCCAAGCGTTCAGCGCGATTTGGCTTTTGTGATCGACCGTCAGCTTCCGGTTGAGAATGTCGTAAAAGTAATCGAGAAACAAGGTCGTTTAGATAAAGAGATGGTCATTCGGGATATCGAAGTCTTTGATGTGTATCAAGGGGAACATATGGACCCGTCTAAGAAAAGCGTTGCCTTGTCGATTCGTTTCCAAAGCGATAAGAAGACATTGAAAGAAGACGAGATCAACACCTTGTTTACTTCCATCATCGATCATATTCAAAAGGAATGTGACGCGATATTGCGTGGATAAAGTGCAGAAATGCACTTTTTTTCTCTTTCTTGATGAAAGCGCTTTCGTGTTATAATGGGGACAGGTGAGATCAGATGAAAAAATATATTATCGCGATCGATCAGGGCACGACCAGCACTCGTGCAATCTGCTTTGATCAAAATCAGAATGTGATTCGAATCGTACAGGAAGAAATTCAGAACGTATTCCCGCAGCCGGGGTGGGTTGAACAAGATGCGCAGTCGATTTGGTTGAGTACTTTAAGCTGTATATCCCAACTGTTTGCGCCCGGAGATCTAAAACCAGAAGAAGTGGCTTCGATTGGTATTACCAATCAGCGCGAGACTACCGTCGTTTGGAATAAGAAGACAGGCATGCCGGTTCATCGCGCTATTGTCTGGCAATCCAGGCAGACGGCAGATATCGTAGAGCGTTTTAAAAAACAAGGTTTAGAAGAAAAGATCCATGAAAAAACAGGACTCGTTTTGGACCCTTATTTCAGTGCTACAAAGATTCGATGGATATTGGAAGAGTGTTCGATTGAAGATCCTGAAGATCTTTTGTTTGGAACGGTCGATACGTGGCTGGTCTGGAGGATGACGAATGGAAAGGTTCATGTGACAGATGTTACGAATGGTTCCCGAACTTTATTGATGAATATCCATACATTGGATTGGGATCCGGAATTGCTGGCATGGTTTGGTGTTCCTTCGAACATGCTTCCTAAGATCGTGGATACATCCGGGGTTGTCGGCTATGTGGATCCTGTCTACTTCTTCAATACACCGTGTCCGATCGCTTGTTTAGTAGGGGATCAGCAAAGTGCTCTTTTTGGTCAGTCTTGTTTCCAAAAAGGGGAAGGAAAAAATACGTATGGAACCGGTGGCTTTTTATTGATGAACACGGGAAATCAGCCTATTCTTTCTAAACAAGGATTATTGTCCACTGTGGCCTGGAAGATCCAGGACCAGATTGCATATGCATTAGAGGGCAGTATCTTTGTGTCCGGTTCTCTGATTCAATGGCTGCGGGACGGTTTGAAATTCTTTAAATCCGCAAAGGACAGTGAACAATTAGCCACCGATGTTGATTCCTGCAATGGAGTTATGATCGTTCCAGCCTTTACAGGCTTAGGAGCTCCTTATTGGGATGATCAGTGCCGCGGTGCCATCTTTGGCTTGACCCGGGGGACGGATATTCGTCATTTGACCAGAGCCGCTTTAGAAAGTATGGCCTATCAAAGTAAGGATTTGATCCAGATCATGGAAGAAGATCTCAATCAGAAAATAGAATATCTAAAGGTGGATGGCGGAGCCAGTTCCAATCGTTTCTTGAATCAATTTCAAAGTGATATCTTGGAGATTCCTGTCTATAAAAATGAGATGTTGGAGATGACGGCACTAGGGGCTGCCAGACTGGCGGGCTTGGCGGTTGATTTCTTTACGATGAACGATTTCAAGGATGGTGAAACAGAACAGTTTTTGCCTTCGCGAGATCACGAAAGTGTGGAAAAACTTTACGCCCAATGGAAAAAAGCGGTTGCGGCGACTCGAATGTATTAAAAAAACTTCCATCATTATCGGAAGTTTTTATTTTGAAAGAATATAGCGCTGAAGAATATGTCCGACGGCATCTTCATCGTGGGTATAAGGACATAAGTCATCGATCGTGGATAAGATGTCGGGATGGGCATTTTTGACTCCGATGGATAGGCCGGCGGTTTTTAAAAGACCTAAGTCATTGATATTGTCACCGATTGCCAAAGTATCTTTGATTGCGATTTTCAGATGATCGCAAAGATATTCTAAGCCGAGTCCTTTATGGACACCGCGGGGATTGAATTCAAAATAGCGATTGCTGGAATACGAGAGATCACAATTTTGAGAAATCGTTTCAGGAAGCTGCTTCTCGATCTGTTTCAAGATCGAAAGATCTGTATTTTCAAAAAGGATCTTGATGATCGGCCGGTTCTTTAGAAACGATAAATCTTCGGCATCAATCTCAGAAACTTCCATGCGGCCTTTGAGAAAATGTCTTTCGTCTTCATTTAAACGATAGGCATAAGTCTTATCTACCAAGTAGACTTGAATACCTACATCGTATGTTTTTCCTAATGTATAGATTTGATTTACCAAATCAAAGTTCATGGGTTTTGTATATAAGACTTGGCCGGTATTATTTTCGGTAACACAACCTCCGTTTAAAGAGATGGTATAAGTCCCTGGTTTTTGAAATTGACCAATTTCTCTCAGGGTATTTTGAATAGAAAAGAATGGCCTGCCGGTTGCGCAAACAAAATGGATTCCTTTCTCTTGGATTTTACGGATCATTTCTTGCGTATAAAGTCCGACGTGTTTGTCAGAGCGAAGCAAAGTCTCGTCTAAATCACTAGCGACTAAATGTATCATAGAGGATATCTCCTTTCCATGGTTCAATTCTATCAAATATGTTAAAATAGTCCTATGAGTAATCCATCTTTTTTAGTTCGATCAGACATTCGAGATCTGCTGGAACATTTCTCGATTCAAAAAGGAGATCACGTTTGTATTCAGTGCAGTGACGCCTTCTGTCATCAAGTGGTCGGTGGTGCGCAGACAATCATTGAAGTCCTCATGGATGTGGTTGGTTCGGGAGGCCTTTTGTTTATGCCGACTTTCACTTTTTCTTGTTTAGATCCAGCGTGTCAGACTATCAAGGGTTCGGTTGATGACTGGAAAAGAATTCGTGAAAATCAAAATGGGTATCATAAATTGCTTACATCGTGTGATCAAAACGGCGAACTGGCCAATCAGTTTTTAAAATATGAGGGTGTATTACGTACGGAACATCCGGTTTATAGTTTTGCGTTCTGGGGTTTTTGGGATGAGAAGATGATCGATCAAAAAATGAACTATCCTCTTTCTTTCAGTCATGTCTTGCGCTCTTTTGCCCGCAATCAAGGCGTTTCTTTGATGTTCGACATAGATCCAAAATACAGCGTGTTGCTTCCGGCAATCGCAAAGACGCTCAACCTTGGTCAAACCGCCATCCAAAGGGCACAGGTCAAAAAGGGAAGCACGAATAAGGTACGCACATTTTTGATTACGAAAGCCTCCAACGATTCAGTGGAAGAGGCTATGAAGTATATCCATGTAAAAGCGGATAAAATCTTTGATCGCAAAATCACTCGGTTGAGTTTAGATGAAGATACAGAATAGAATATCACCAAAGGCAGTCGGCTCTGGATAATAATTCCGAGATCAGATCTGCCGTTTTTTGTAAGACGGATTCTTCCGGGATTTGAAAGCGCGCAAGCAAAGGAGAGTCAATATCTAAAACGCCGATGATATTTTCATCTTTATATAATGGGATGACGATTTCGGATCGGGAGGCGCTATCGCAGGCAATATGACCAGGAAAGGCGTGTACATCATTCACTACGAGTGTTTTTTTCTGCTGCGCGCAGGTTCCCACAACGCCTTTCCCATAAGGGATCTTGGTGCATGCAACTTTTCCTTGAAAGGGACCTAAAAAACAGAGCTGTTTTTGAGGATCTGTAAAGTAGACTCCGACCCAGTTTAAATCAGAAATCTCATGATAAAGGATTGCCAGAATATTAGATACGTTGGAGATCCAGGGCAGAGCAGGATCTAAAATAGACTGACATTGTTCATAAATATATCTCATATCTATGATTTTACATGAAAAAAGGATGAAAGAGAACAAAACGTTCCAGATTTGAAACAGATTTGGACAGCAAAAATGACAACCCGATGAAATATGATAGGATAGAAATACCAAAAGGAAGGTTATCACATAGAGATCGACTCTATGATATGGTGAATCACATCCAGAAAATAAGGATTTATCTATCGGTAAAAAAGGGTAGAGATGAGATGATTCATCCGATACGAGCGAGCCAGTTTCTTCGATAAATAAAGGAAATTGGCTCTTTTTTAATCTTTATGAAAAAAAATGCACATTTTTTTTGACAAGGGGGATAAGATTTGGTAATATAACTGAGCACGGCGCGGGAAGCGGCGTGAGAGATCTTTGAAAACTGAACAAGAAACGAAACCAAGAAGGAACGTCAATTCA
>NZ_JACHHD010000008.1 GCF_014202635.1 Faecalicoccus acidiformans | reverse complement strand
AGGCATATCCAATTACCTCCTTCGGTGGTACTGTTTCTTACTATTGTTATACGCTATTTCTCGTCAAAAATCAACCATTTGTTGTGACAGAGCCTTTGAAAATTATTTTATTTCTTTTATTTTCAATACTTTCAAAAATATTATTGAATCCTCCTTTGAAACAAGGTACTTTGAAATCACAAAGGAGGAAGTGTTATGTTCGCAAGACATTTAGAGCCTGATGAATTCTTAAATTCCCTGATCAAGACCCCTTGTAAAATCGTGCATCATATGATTTGTTTAGACAATGGAATTGCCGGTATCGTTTACGGTTTTGAACAAAAAGGTGTATTCTATTACCTGGACCGCTTCTTTCCTTCCAAGCTCAAGGAAAGCTGCCTTCAAAAGATGAATCGCTATGATCTTCATAAAGAGCTTTATGTGAAAATGAATTTGAAAGTTCATTTAATTTCGATGCAATAGAAAGGATGCCTATGTTTGCCGATTACCATGTACATACCGCTTTCAGCGACGATTCCGTCTACCCTATGGAAAATGTGATCCAAGATGCGATCGCAATGCATATGGATGAGATCTGTTTTACCGAACACGTCGACTATGGGATCAAATTCGACCAGGAGCCCGGAAAGCCCATACTCTATCGTGGAAATGAACCGTTGACCAACTGCGATTATCCTCTGTATATGAAAACCATTCAAGAGATGAAAAAGAAGTATGGCCATAAAATCAGAATCAAGACAGGTATGGAATTTGGGATGCAGAAACATACGATCCCACAATATCAGGCGCTGTTTGACCGCTATCCTTTTGACTTTATTTTGTTGTCAATTCATGAAATCGATAACCAGGAATTCTGGAATCAAGACTACCTGAAAGGAAAGAGCCAAAAAGAAGTCTATGAAGGCTATTACCAGGCCCTCTATGAACTTGTTTCTTCCTATAAAGACTACAGTGTGCTGGGCCATATGGATCTGATCAACCGCTACGATAAACAAGGGGCCTATCCTTTTGAAAAAATCAAACCATGGATCCAAAAAGTGCTTGAAGTTGTGATCCAGGATCAAAAAGGCATTGAGATCAACACTTCCTCCAAGCGTTATGGTCTCAAGGATTCCACCCCTTCAAAGGAAATCTTACAGCTTTATCACGATTTGGGCGGAACGATCCTGACAATTGGATCCGACTCCCATAAACCCGAACACTTAGGAACAGGCATCCAGGAAGCCAAAGAAATGCTCAAAGCGATTGGTTTTCAAACTTATTGTACCTTCGAAAAGATGACTCCCATCTTTCACAGACTATAACCGGTCGATCCGGTCTTTTTTTATAGATATTTTCCTGTGATGCTTTCGGGAGCATTCTTTATTTGTTCCGGTGTTCCGCACGCTACGATGCGCCCGCCTTCCTGCCCGCCCCCAGGCCCCATATCAATGACATAGTCTGCCTGGCGAATCACATCTAAATCATGTTCGATTACGATCACAGTAGCCCCTTGCTGGATCAATGACGCAAATATCTTCATCAAGACTTGCACATCCAATGGGTGTAAGCCAATCGTCGGCTCATCAAAGACAAAAATAGAATCGTGCTGAGCCTTTTTCATCTCACTGGCAAGTTTCAAGCGCTGAGCTTCTCCCCCAGACAAGCTTGGCGTCTGTTCTGCCAAAGTCAAATATCCCAATCCAAGCTGCGACAAGATTCTCAGGCGTTCTTGCACTTTCTTCAGATCTTGACAATGTTTCAAAGCCGTATCGATATCCATGGCCATCAGTTGCGGCAAAGATAAATCATGATATCGAATCGTCTCAGCCTGCTTGCTGTAACGAGAGCCGCGACATTCCGGACATGGAATCTGCACATCAGCCAGAAACTGGACATCCAGATCGATCTGCCCGGTTCCATCACAGACCGGACAGCGTAGTTTACCCGTATTATAAGAAAAATCACCCGCTTTATAATCTTTTGTCTGTTTCGCAAAAATCTTTCGCAATTCATCATGCACATTCGCATACGTCGCTACCGTTGAACGTACATTGATGCCGATAGGACTGGCATCGATCAATTTGGTATGCGAAATGCCCAAAGCCTCTATCCGTTTTACATGATCTGGCAGCGGCAGCTTCTTCAGCGAAGCTTCTAAAGCCGGAACTAAGCTTTCCAGAATCAATGTTGTTTTCCCGGAACCCGATACCCCGCTCACAACGCTGAGTTTGCCTTTAGGGATCCGGACTTCCAATGGTTTGACCGTATGAATCGCATCAGTCGATAAAGTGATCACTCCTTGATCAAAGAGATCTGCTTCATCTTTTTTTACGATCTGAGACTCGGCTTTTAAATATTGGCCAATAAGCGAATTTTGATTTTGACAAAGTTCATCCGGAGAGCCCTGCGCTATGACTTGCCCACCCTGCGCCCCGGCTTGTGGTCCCATTTCTATAATCCAATCTGTTTTTTTTAGGATCCCGATATCATGATCCACAACGACCACCGAATTGCCATCCTGGACAAGATCATCCATCACACCCGCCAACCCTTTCGCATTGGAAGGATGCAAACCAATGGAAGGCTCATCCAGAACATACAGAACACCCGTAGTGCGATTGCGTACAGCTCGTGCCAACTGCATGCGCTGTCTTTCCCCGGTCGAAAGCGTATTAGAGGCCCTGTCCAAGCTCAAATAGCCCAACCCCAGATCCATCAAACGTTTAGCCACACTCTCAAAAGACTCCACGATCCGTCCAGCCATCGGCCGCATCTCTATAGGCAAGGTTTCAGGTACCCGATGAACCCATTTCAAGGCATCGGCCAAACTCATCTGGCAGATTTGATCTAAAGAAAGCCCGGCGCATCGAGGAGCTCGGGCAAGCCTAGATAAACGCGTTCCATGACACTCAGGACAGTCTTCTTCCTTTAAAAACTTTGCGACTCTTTTCATCCCCTTTTCATCTTTGACTTTGGCCAAGGCATTTTCGACGGTATGCACAGCACTATAATAAGTAAAATCCAGCGGCGTAGCCGTTGTTGAATTTTTGGGTTGATACAAAATGTGCTTTTTGACCGGCTTGCCAAAATAGACAATCTTTTTTTCCTTTTCACTGAGATCCTTAAAAGGAATATCCGTTCGTACACCCATCTCCCGGCAGACATCTTTCATCAAAGACCACATCAAGGAATTCCACGGAGCGACCGCTCCTTCGTCGATGGAAAGATCTTCGTCGGGAATCAGCGTCTTAAGATCCACACTTTGTACTTGACCAGTCCCATGACAACGCAAACAAGCCCCAAGTGAATTGAAGGCAAGCTCTTCCGCAGAAGGAGCCATAAAATGTGTATGACAAACCGGACAGATCAGCTCCTGCCCAGCCGCCACCGCCAGACTCGGCTCTACTACATGCCCGTTTGGACAGACATGATGAGCGCAGCGCGAAACCAGCAACCGCAGACTGTTCAAAAGTTCTGTCGCCGTCCCAAATGTCGAACGGATCCCCGGAATGGCCGGACGCTGCCGGAGCGCCAAGGCTGCCGGCACATACAAGATCTCATCCACAGCCGCCTGCGAAGCTTGCGTCATCCTTCTTCGTGTATACGTCGATAACGATTCCAAATACCGTCGGGATCCTTCCGCATATAAGATTCCTAAAGCCAAAGATGATTTTCCGGATCCCGATACGCCGGCAATCCCGACGATTTGATGTAAAGGAATATCGAGATCGATATTTTTAAGATTATGTACTTTGGCTCCCCGGATTTCAATATGATCACATGTTTTGCGCTTTTGAACCGACATATAAAAAACATTCCTCCTCATGCGAGTTAACGATTCCTATCGCCTGAAGATATGCATAGAGAATCGTTGTCCCGACAAATTTCATTCCTCTTTTTTTTAGATCTTTTGCGAGCGCATCCGATAGATCCGAATGCGTTTGATGCGTTTCATAGTAGATCACGCCTTGAGTAAATTCCATGAGATAAGCACGAAAGGATCCCTTTTCCTGACGAATCTGTTCAAAAATTTTCGCATTTGTGATGGCTGCTTTGATTTTTAAACGATTGCGCACGATCCCGGGATTCTGGCATAAAACTTGTATTTTTTCTTCATCATAATCTTGTATGATCTTCCAGTCAAAATGATCAAAGGCCTGACGGAAAGATTCGCGCTTATTCAAGATGCACTCCCAAGACAGCCCCGCCTGAAACCCTTCCAGCACAAGCATTTCAAAAAGGTAAGGATCCTCTAAACACAAGACGCCCCATTCTTCATCATGATAGTGCACATAATCTTCGTTCTTCTCATTGCACCAGGAACATCTCTTCATTTTAAAACTCCTTCGTGTTTCAGAAGCCACTTTTTGACTTCGATTCCGCCGGCATAACCCGTCAACTGCCCTGAAGTCGCAATGACCCGATGGCACGGAACCACGATCGATATCGGATTGTGTCCCACCGCTTGGCCGACTGCCTGACAAGACATCGTCGCACTGATCCTTTTCGCAATTTCTTTATAGGCGATCGTTTCCCCATACGGAATCGCCAACAAGATCGACCACACTTGAATCTGGAAAGGAGTTCCTTTTAAATCCAAGGGAAAATCAATTTCCCGATTCTGACCATCAAAATACGCATCCAGCCACTGTTTGACCCGCTTGAATAAAGGCGTATCCTCTAAAATCTTCGGTTCATTATTCCATGCGCCAAATTCATGTTTTTGCCCCTGAAGCCAGATTCCACACAATCCCTTTTCACTTTGCGCCAACGTGTACTCCCCTAATATAGAGTTGTAAAGACAGATTTTCATAAGCTTCCCTCTTTTCCCAACCGAATTCGCAAACAGATCCCAATCGACCAGCAAACCCTGGCATAGATACTTTCTATCATGCAACACATCGTATGAGTATTTTTTCAATTGCGCATAAGATTTGATATACCAAAAAGTCACAAACACTTCTCTTACTCCTATTGTATTCAAAAATATAGTTTTAAGCACAAAAAAAGTCTGCATAATACAGACTTAAGATCCTGTGGTCGGGATGACAGGATTTGAACCTGCGACCCCTTGCACCCCATGCAAGTGCACTACCAAGCTGTGCTACATCCCGATAAAACCATTGTACTCTAAACCCTTGTAGAAAAAAAGTCCGACTTTGCGGACTCTAATTCTCGATATGGATCTCAACCTTTTCTTCCTGAGCTATGGCTTGGATCGCCTGAATCAATTCCTGTTTACACTGAATCTGCGGATCGAGACGATACTCTAAGCCTAACTGTTCATACTTGCTGGCACCTAGATGGTGAAGTTTTAACACATCGACACGCTCAACACAATCGCCCAGACTTTTCACAAATTGAAAACGGCTTCGAATGTCCGCAAGGTCATCGTTCCAGCCTGGTACGATGACAAGCCGGATCCATAACGGCTTTTTCAAATCTGCCATTCGTCTGGCATTTTCTAAGATCAACGCATTATCCGCTCCGGTACAATGCTGATGAATCTTCGAATCGATCGCCTTGATATCCAACAGCACCAAATCGATCTCTTTCAAAAGATCTGCCAAATCCTTCCAGGGAATATTTGCCGCCGTATCCAAAGCCACATGAATTCCATGCTGATGTAGAAGTCTGGCACTCTCCTTCACAAAGGATGCCTGCAATCCGGCTTCTCCGCCAGAAAAGGTCACCCCTCCTTGCGAGACTTCGTAAAATTCTTTATCCCGAATCAGCTGGTTCATCAGTTCCTGGGGCGTAACCATCTGTCCTTTGATTTCATAAGCATCCTTAGGACAAACATCGACCAGGCTTTGCCAATCCAAATTCTGAGAGCGATCGATCACACAACCAGAATCTGTGAATGTAATCGCATTGGGATACATACGTACACAAGCACCACAACCAGCACACCGCTGCTTATAATACATGCCTTTGATATTTCTCTCTAACAGTTCAGGATTTGCACACCAGACACATCTTAAATTACACCCCATGCAGAAGACAGATGTCCGAATCCCCGGCCCATCTTTGGTCGAATATCGCTGGAGATTGGAAATAAACCCTTCCATCCTATCACCACTCATTTTCCGTGCGCGCAATAATGGCCTCCTGGGCTTCAGGCATCAAAGAGATGAACTGAGCACAATACCCGGCCACCCTTACGATCAAATCTTTATAGTTTTCCGGATCTTTCTGCGCCTTTCGCAAAGTCTCGCTGGAGAGAACATTAAACTGATTATGATAGATTCCTTTTAAAACACTCACCTTTAAAAAGGCCACAAATTTATCCAGGTTCTCATCCCCGGCTAAAGCCCCCGGGGCAAAACGCATATTCAAAAGCTGTCCGGCCGCTACTTTATCATTGGGCAACTTAGAAACCGAATTGATGACCGCCGTTGGTCCATGGGTATCCGTTCCTTGCGTAGGAGAGCATCCTTCATTCAAAGGAGAACCCGCCAAACGGCCATCCGGCGTAGCCCCGACATCAAAGCCGTTTGGAACATACGATGTAATATTCGATGTCGACATCGTGTAACAAGATACTTCCGGTCCCTTTCCGGTTCGTAAAGTTTTATAGTTCGGCAACAGTTCCAAATACGAATCAAACACCTTTTTAACCCAGGCATCGACCTCATCCTCATCATTGCCAAACTTCGGTACATTCATGACCAGCTTACGAACCCTCATCCCCTGAACACCTTGCCAATTTGTTTCCATGGCCTCGTAAAGCTGCGACCAAGTCAGAACTCTATCATCAAAGATCAATTTCTGAATCGCCATCAAACTGTTTCCAACGATACTGGGACCAATGTTGGATTGCGAAATCACATCGTATTTACAACCCCCGGCTTTTAAAGTTTTACCCAATTTCATACTGTTATCGATCAGACAGGATGCGAACGGATCTGCATCATAGATTTCTAAAGACGCATCGCAAACGGCATCTGATTCCACGGCAAGATCCGAATAAAACCGAAGTGCCTGTTTCCAGGCTTGCCAAAGCTGATCCATGTTCTGATAGTCTTCCTTTTGAAGATCCAAAAGCTGGATTCCCGTTTTAGGATCTTTCCCATGATATAGAACGATCTCCAGCACCTTGCCCCAATTGACATAAGTCATGCCGGTGGCACGATGTCCATATTTGCCCGGCACGCCCGTTTCCACGCAACCGATCGGGCAATAATCCAGGGCATCTTCTTTCATGATCCCGATATCGATCAAAGCTTTGACTGCCACTTCATCATTGAACATCGAAGGCATGCCACATCCTGTACGAATCAGTTTTGCCGCCAAACGAATCAAAGAATCTGGAGTTTGTTTATTGTAACGCATCGAAAAATTAGGTTCTGCCAAAGCCGTCAGATTCATCGCTTCAATGCAGAGATAAGACAGCTCATTGGTGCCGTCTTTGCCATCGGGTCTATAGCCTCCGATAACCAGATTGGAATACAAAGGATACCCTTGAGAAAACTTTGTATGCCCATAAGGACGCACCTTATTTTGAGAAGAGTTCATGAGAAACATATGCGTGATGATCTCCAGTGCTTTTTCTTTCGTCAAGACTTTCTTTTGAAGATCTTTTTGATACAAATTCCACATATATTGATCAAATCTTCCGTAACAAAAGGAATGCCCGTTCGATTCTATCATCTGTAACAGATGAATCATATAAACGGCTTCGCACCCTTCCCAGAAAGAACGAACCGGCCCTTCCATCAGATCAGCAGCCATACAGCTCATCTGATTCAATTCTTCTTTTCGCTTTGGATCTTGTTCACGATTTGCCAGCGTTTTCAATAAAGCGGCATAGCGTTTAAAGAAATGCAGAGCGCCTTCCAAAGATATGATCACCGCCTGATAAAAATCATTTTGTTGCGACGTCAGCCCCTCCTGTCTGATTTTTTGGCTTGCTTCCTGGATCAAGGCACGAAACCCCTTCTGCAGGATCATCGGATGATTGGGAACGATATGCCCATCTCCTGACATCGAGATCCCACCCAAATGCAAAACTCCTTGTTTAGATGCCTGGCGAATCGTATGACTCAGATGACTTTGTACTTCATCTTCATGTGTGTGTCCTTGCCAGAAAGAAGCAATCGAATATAAATCTTTCTTCACTTTTTCGGAGCACAAAAAGACATCTCCTGAACGTTTATCAAAAGCTGTAGCTCCATTTCTTCCATCCAATTCATCCAGGATCCAATCGATGGAATATTCCGGAAAAATCGGAGCCGCAAAGTTGGAACTGGCTTGATTGCCAAAAATCAGACTGTCTTCTTCAATATAGATGGTCATATTTTTTAATGTGTGACAAAACGCTTTTGCCTTGCGGAGGATATAAGGATCCTCAGTCGTCTTTTTAAAACTCTCTGTATAAAGAAGTGCCCGCTGGCTGCAGATCGAAGCTTGCCGGTTGGCCATTTTAATCTGAAGCCGCTCCAGACGCACCATATCTAAATCGTTGTTTTGCGGCTGAAATTCAAGAAATGTTCTCATGTCTTTTTCCTCCTTTTTTAATTGTATGGTACATTTAAGACATTATCAATATCAAAATTCTTTATTCAGCATTCCGACCATTGAAAATCTAACTCTTTCTCGTCTTGAAAGTTGTCCGTACAATTGATACAATTTTACTAGAAATCGAGGAATTCCCATGGATATAGAATACTTTAAAGAAACATTTCATCTCTTGCCCGAAAGCAACAAACCCCTTTATCAACAGCTGTATGAATATTTCAAACGATTGATCTTAAACAAAACCTTACAGGAAGGAGACCAGATGCTGCCGGAGGTTCAGATCTGTGAAGCGATGGGGCTGAGTCGTTCCACGGTGCGTAAAACCATGGATAAACTGATCGAAGATGGATTGATTTTGCGCCGTCGCGGAAAAGGCTCTTATGTGACCAGCCATAAACTTCGCCGCCAGATCAACTATCTTTATAATTTCTCTGAAAACATGGAAAGCATCGGTGTGCACCCTTCTTCTATTGTTTTAGAGTGCAAAGTTTTAAAGAAAGTTCCCGATGACGTTCGCGAAATCTTACACTTGCCTTCCGATAATCAAAGCGTATTCTTGTTAAAACGAATCCGCCTGGCCGATGGAGAACCGATCTTATGTGAAAATACATATATTCCATATCATCTTTGTCCCGGAATCCAAAAATACAGCTTCCGCTCTCAATCCTTATACTCCGTTTTATTAGAGCGTTATCTTTTGGAACCATACCACGCCACCGAAAGTATCGAAGCTGTCTTTCTGAGTGAAAAAGACAAGGAACTTTTAGAATGTCCGGAAGACGTGCCCGGTTTTAAAATATCCCGTGTTTCTTATCTGGAGTCTGGAGAGATCTTTGAATATACGACCTCGCTGACTCGTTCCGACAAATGTGTATTTATGATGGACCTGTTTAAAAATCCGTCTCCAAGCACTTACCCGATCCAAATCAAACGAAATATTACGATCTGATATTGACATTTTTAAAATCGGGAACTATAGTAAAAATGTAATTTGTACCATACATTTGATACATTTGAGAGGAGAGAACATTCATGAAACATCCAGACAAAAAAGCTTCCGAAATGAGCACTAAAGAATTAGCGGCCTACATTGACTATTCCGTATTAAAACCTGAATTCACGGAAGAACAAATCGTAGAATTGACCAAAGACGGAGTCGAATTAGGATGTGCTACGATCTGTATCAATCCAGGATACATGGATTTGTGCAAGCCTTATGTCGAAGGTTCTTTGACCAAGCTGTGTCCCGTTTGCGATTTCCCATTTGGAACCAGCTCCACGGCTTCCAAAGTCGCCCAGGCAAAGATCTTGGTCGACAATTATGCCGACGTGATCGGAGAACTTGATGTCGTTTCAAACTTCGGCTGGATCCGCAGCGGTCTGTATGACAAAGTCACAGCCGACATCAAAGCCGTTGTCGACGTATGCCACGAAAAAAACATTCCTGTCAAAGTAATCTTTGAAACAGACGCCTTGAACGAAGAACAAGTTCGCAAAGCTTGCCATTGTGCCATCGATGCCGGGGCAGATTTTGTCAAGACCAGCACAGGATTTTTAACTGGGTTTGAAGCTCATGGAGCAACCCCGGAAATCATTAAGATCATGCAGGAAGAAGTACAAGACAAATGCCAAGTTAAAGGAAGCGGCTGCATCCGTACAAGAGAACATTTCTTACAGCTGATCGATATGGGCATAGACCGTATGGGCGTGGGCTATCGTTCAGTTCCTGTTGTTTTAGATTTAAAGCGTTAGATTATCATTGTAAGGGGCAAGCTGGACTTGTCCCTTTTTTAGGAGGTCTTTTATGCATATTCCCAATAATTTTATGATCGGCACCAGCTCCAGCGCCTGGCAGATCGAAGGAACGGCAGGCAAAAAAAGCGGACAGGAAAGCTGGGCTGAACTCTTCTATCAAAGCGATCCCACCCGCTGGCATGACCAAATCGGCCCTGAGATCGCCAGTGATTTTTATCATCACTACAAAGAAGATATCCAAACCATGGCAGATGCGGGAATGAATACTTTCCGTTTTACGATTCAATGGTCTCGACTGATGAAAGATCCTTTTCAGGCTGAGCCGGATCAAGATGGTGTTTCGTTTTACAAAGACGTGATTCATACCATCAAAGCCTGCGGCATGCGTCCCATCATCTCCTTGGAGCACTGGGATATCCCGGCTGTCTTCTTTAAAAAATATGAAGGTTGGGTCTCTCGAGAATTGGTGGGTCTCTATATTCGCTATGTTGAAAAAGCTCTGGACCTGTTTCATGAAGATGTCGAATTATGGTTTGCCTTTACGGAGCCCAATATCCCCATCGATAATGGATACATCAAAAAGATCTGGTATCCTTTCGTACACGATCCCAAAAAAGCTTATCAGGCTCATTTTCATAAGATCCTGGCCACCGCTAAAGCCGTGCATGTCGCAAAAAAATACCCCCATATCAAAATGGGAGCTATGGTTCATATGACGCCCATCTATGCCGCATCTAATGAGATCCGCGACTGTCAGGCCGCATATTATGCTGATTTATTTGAAGTTCGTCTTTATTTAGATGCCTATCTCAAAGGCGAGATTCCTGCCGAAATCTTTACCGAATTAGAAAAGAACCAATGCCTGTTTGCCTATGATTCCAACGACTTGAAAGAGATCTGCGACAATCCTGTCGACATATTAGGAATCGATTACTACTTTCCCATTCGCGTCAAGGCAAGAGAATCCGAATACACCGGTCCTTTTTCACCTAAAAAATATTATGAAGACTATCTCTGGCCCCAGCGAGAATTTAATGCGGATCGCGGCTGGGAAATCTATCCCCAAGCGATTCTGGATATTGGCATGCGTATCAAAAACGATTATGGAAATAAAGACTGGTTCATCTCAGAAAATGGTATCGGCATCGAAAACGAAGGACGGTTTCGCAATGCCGAGGGACAAATCGAAGACACATATCGAATCGATTTCATCAAACGTCACCTTCAATATACCCTGCAAGCCAAAGAAGCCGGATGTGCTTGCCATGGATATCTGATCTGGTCCTTTGTAGACAATCTCTCAGCCATCAACGCTTTTAAAAACCGTTATGGATTATTAGAACTCGACCTTTCGTCCAGGAAGCGAATCCCGAAACGATCCCTGCTTTGGCTTCAAGAAATCCTGAAAAAGCGCGAAATCTGATCCCTATTCAGGGATCTCTTTTTGTATCACATTCACTAGAGATTTAACCTTTTCAACATCCACGACATCATAGTCCATTTGATGCGGTTGATCTAAATAATCAAACCGTACATCTCTCGTTCTTGTAGTAGGGTCCTCTCGATATCCTTTACAAGAAGAATGAATCTGCCAAATACCGGTCTTTTGAAGTATTTCCAGTGCATTTTCAGCATTTAGACCGCTCCCCGCTAAGATTTCGATCTGATTTCCATACGTTTTTTGAAGATAAGCAATTCGATCGATCCCTTCCATCGCTTTCGCTTTTTGGCCGCTGGTCAAGACCCGGTCCACCCGGCAGGCAATCAAAGCTTTTATCGCCGCATCAAGATTATCAGCCACATCGATAGCCCGATGAAAAACTGCTTCTTTTTCAAAAGAATGAATCAAATCCGTCATTGCTTTCGTCTTTTCCAAGTCCACACTGCCATCCTCTTTTAAAAAGCCGAAGGCACAGCCATCTGCCCCTTTTTCCAAAAAGAGCTTTGCCTCTTCCATCATAATTTGAGTCTCTGTCTGTCCAAAACAAAAACCGCCGGCTCGAGGACGAACCATACAGATGATCTTTAAATCAGTCTTTTTTTTCAGCTGTTCCAAGACGATCACGCTGGGACTCAAGCCTCCGACTGACAGAGCGCTGTTCAATTCAATGCGCTTGGCTCCTCCCAAAAAGGCGGCGATGCCATCCTCATAACTTCCGCAGCAAATTTCCACTTGTTTCATACCCGATTCCCCTATTCTTCTTTTTTATCATATCACGAGAAAAGAACACATCCCAATTTGTTTCGTGGTATCATTATCCCTAGAAAGAAGGAATTCTTCATGAAAATGATCGTTGACCTACAAGAATATTCTTATCCGATTTGGATCGAAGCCAACTGTTTAGATTCTCTTTCGAATCAAATCGATACTTCACGCCGCATAGCCTTGATTGCCGATGAAGGCATTCCCGATATCTGGATCCAAAAAGTTCGCTCGCAATGTCCCGATTCTTTTGTCCTCCGCTTTGCGCAAGGGGAAAGTTCTAAATGTTTTCTTCAATATGAAACCTTGCTAAAAGAAATGATTCGGCATGATATGACCCGCAAAGACGCCATCATCGCCATCGGGGGCGGTGTGACCGGTGATCTGGCAGGATTTGTTGCCGCTACCTATATGCGCGGGATCGATTTTTATAATATCCCGACCACTTTATTGGCACAGGTCGATTCCAGTGTAGGAGGCAAAGTCGCTATCGATGTGGATGAATACAAAAACATCGTCGGGGCTTTTTATCAGCCTAAAGCCGTATGGATCGACCCCAATGTTCTTCAAACCTTGCCGCCGCGTCAGGTTCATAACGGCCTTGTAGAAGCACTGAAAACCGGACTGATCCAAGATCCTTCCCTTGTGGACTTATTCGAAGAAGAAACATTGGACCTTACTCAGATCATCACCCGATCGATTGCCATAAAAAAGCACGTCGTGGAACAGGATGAAAAAGAAAACGGCCTTCGCAAGATCTTAAATTTCGGACATACGATCGGTCATGCAATCGAAAGCGCCTATGGACTTCAGTCTTACCTGCATGGGGAATGTGTAGCGATGGGCATGTTGTTTTTTATTGAAGATCCTGAATTAAAAAAACGTGTATTGTCCATCTATGACCGTCTGCAATTGCCGCCATTGCCAGCCTATGACACAAAAGAACTGATGTCCTATATCCGCCATGATAAAAAAGCAAAACATCAATCCGTCAGCATTGTAAAAGTTCCTCGCGTCGGCACCTTTACAATCGAAGAGCTCAGCTACGAACAAATCGAATCCATTTTAGAGAAAGGAGCCCTCGCATGAAAAATACATTTGGCAACAATCTAACGATGACGATCTTCGGCGAAAGTCACGGCCCTTGTATCGGCATTACTCTGGATGGCCTTCCCAGCGGTTTTCCCGTTGACCAAAAGGCAATCTTGGAAGATATGAAAAAGCGAAAAGCCGCAGGAAAGATTTCAACTCAGCGCCATGAAGACGATATTCCGCAAATCGTCAGCGGACTGTTCCAAGGCAAGACAACGGGAACTCCTTTGACAATTTTAATTTCCAACAAAGATCAACATTCCAAAGACTATGAATCCTTAAAAGGAAGGCTGCGCCCCGGTCATGCCGATTACACAGCCTATAAACGATACAACGGATATCAAGATTACCGCGGCGGCGGCCATTTTTCCGGCCGTTTAACAGCCTGTATGGTGGCAGGCGGAAGCATCTGCAAACAAATCTTAGCTGCTCGCGGAGTGAAGATCGGTTCCCATTTAGAACAATGCGGCACGATTCTTGACAAACCTTTTTCTTCAGACAAAGAACAATGTGCCAGAGAAATTGACCAGATGAATCAGAAAGCATTTGCGGTTCTGGATCCCCACAAAGAAGATGCCATGAAACAAGAGATCCTCTTGGCCCAACAGGAGGGCGACTCTATCGGCGGCATCCTGGAAACTGTCGTTTTGAACTATCCGGCTGGAATCGGCGATCCAATCTTTGATAGTTTAGAAGGACTTCTGTCCCATGGACTTTATGCTATCCCTGCTGTGAAAGCTGTCAGTTTCGGCGAAGGATTCGGCTTTGCCCGCCTCAAAGGCAGCCAAGCCAATGATGCGTTTATCTGCAATCGTACCATCCAGACCCGAACCAACCATAATGCCGGAATCAACGGCGGCATTTCCAACGGAATGCCGATTTTGATCCACACTTGCATCAAACCCACACCTTCGATTTATAAGACGCAAGATTCCGTCGATTATTTGACGAAAGAAAATGTACAGCTGAAAATCGAAGGCAGACACGACCCCTGCATTTTACACCGGGCCCGCATTGTCGTCGACTGCATGTGTGCCTTTGTTCTGCTGGATGCTTGGATGTCAAAAGCCGGACTAGAAGCTTTTATGGAGGATCCCTATGCGTGTTAAGATCCATCCTTCCAAGATTCATGGAAAGCTTCGCATTCCTTCCAGTAAATCCATGGCCCATCGAGCTTTGATCTGCGCTTCTTTGGCAGAGGGAACAAGCACTTTATCCGGAATTGATGCATCCAAAGATATTGAAGCAACGATTGCCTGTATGGAATCCTTAGGCGCCAAGATCATCGCCAGCCAAGACCAGATCCAGGTAACAGGAACCAATCTTAAAAGCCAGGGTAAAGAGATTCTTTGTCCTTGTAACGAATCAGGTTCGACCATGCGTTTCTTGATTCCGGTCGCTTCATTAACCAATGATCCTGTCACCTTTACGGGTCAAGGACGCCTGTTAGAAAGGCCGATGGAGATCTATGCCCGTCTTTTTCATAACCAGGGCTTAGCCTTTGTACAAGATTCAAAGGGAATACGCATCCAAGGCGCTCTAAAACCCGACGATATAACGATTGAAGGCAATATCTCTTCACAGTTCATCAGCGGTTTGCTTTTTGCCTTGCCGCTCTTATCCAAAGAAAGCACAATAACGGTCTTAAAGCCTTATGAGTCTCGCAGTTATGTTGAACTGACTTTAGAGATGCTTCGAAATTTCGGGATTCGCATCGAAAAGATTCACCAGACAAAATATCATATACCTGAAAATCAGACTTACCAGGCACAAACACTGCCGGTAGAAGGAGATTATTCGCAAGCTGCTTTCTTTAGTGTATTGGCAACCCTTCAGGGAAAATTAACGCTTACAAATCTGAAACAAGATTCTCATCAAGGTGATAAATCTATTTTAGATCTTCTCAAAAAAGCTGGCGCCAAACTGATGATCCAAAAAGACTCGATCCAAATCGAACATCACGAACTGCATGCCCAAACAATCGATTTGGCAGACTGTCCGGATCTAGGCCCCATTCTCTGTGTTTTGGCCAGTTTTTGCCCCGGCACAACACATTTCATCCATGCCGGCCGCCTGCGCATCAAAGAAAGCGACCGTGTGCAAGCCATGGAAACGGAGCTGAAAAAATGGGGTGTGGCCATTCAAACCACAGAAGATACGATTACGATCCGTGGCAAGCGAGAATACGATTGTCAAAATGTTGTGATCGACGGCCATAATGACCACCGTATCGTAATGGCAATGACCATCTTTGGTCTATGTGCTCAAACCGCATGCATTATTGAAGGGGCCCAAGCTATTACCAAGAGCTATCCGACCTTCTTTGAAGACATAGAAAAAATCCATGGAAAGGTGGAGATCTTATGAAAACGATCGGTATTATCGGATTAGGAGTGATGGGTGCCAGTTTTGCCGCTCGCCTTAGCCAGCAAGGGATTTCAGTCATCGGTTTTGACAAATCCGAAGAATCGATCCAAACGGCACTCAATAAAGGGATCATTCAAAAAGGAACAACCCGCCCGGAAGAGGATCTGAACCAATGCGATCAAATCATTCTCTGTTTATACCCCACCCAGATCCAGCCATGGATCCAGACGTATCAGTCAAACCTTGCGGATCATACGTTATTGATGGAGATCAGCGGCGTGAAGACCGGGATCATCGCTCCGGCCCAAGAGATCCTTCGAAGCGATCTGGAGATCATCAGCATCCACCCGATGTGCGGACGCGAATCCCGCGGGATCGAACACAGCGACCCGGCTATCTTTGATCAAGCCAACTATATCGTGATTCCCACAGAGCACAATTCGCAGCAAGCCATCGATCAGGCCATTGAACTGGGGAAAACCTTACAAGTCGGCCACATTGCGACACTCAGTGTCGAAGAGCACGACCGCATGATCGGCTTTTTGTCCCAGCTGACGCATGTGATTGCGGTCAGTTTGATGAATACGCACGAAAATGCTCATTTGGTCGAATATACCGGGGACAGTTTTCGGGATCTGACCCGCATTGCCGAGATCAATGAAGACCTTTGGGCCGAACTCTTTTTATTAAATAAAGAAATCTTATTGGATGAAACCGACCAGTTCATCGCTTCGATCGAACATTTCCGCCATGCCCTGGAAACCGAAGATATCGAAGAAATGAAACGCCTGTTTATTCAATCGACGAAACGGCGAAAGCTGTTTAATCGCTGAGGGAAGCTATGAAACCAATCAAGATTACGGCCTTGCGCCAAACGACATATCAAGATCTCATAGAACAGTACGAGATCCCGCAAACCGCGGCCTGTTCCCTGCAGATCGGACAGTCTTGGATCTGTCACGAAGCCGCTTGTCCCAAAGGCTTTTGTACCAGTGCCTGGCAAAGCTTATACCCTTATGTCTTTGCGTTGGCGAATGGCGCCCATCATTTGCACGATTCCTGGATGAAAGATCCGCAAAGCGCTCTTGTCAGCTGCAATGACGGTTTTCGTCCCATGTCATTTCTATTGGAGGTCATAACATCATGAAAATTTGTATCTATTATGAAAGCCTGACAGGCAATACCCGGCAAATTGCCCAAGCCATTCAAGAAGCTTGTCAGACCGATGCAATCTATTGCGGGCCTTATGTCCCGCAAAAAGCCGATTTGTATTTTATCGGCTCCTGGACCAATAAGGGCGACTGCGCCGATGCGATCCAAACGTGTCTCAAAGAATTGAAAGATGCCAAGATCGCTTACTTTGGCACCTGCGGTTTTGGCGGATCGGATGCATATTATGAAAGACTGTTCCAAAGAATGCACTCCCATATAGATCCGTCTTGTCAGATCATCGGCCATTTCTATTGCCCGGGAAAAATGCCGGCCGCCGTCAAAGAGCGCTACGTCAGTCTGCTTCAGGCACATCCGGAAGACAAAAAGCTGCAAGTCAGCCTGCAGAACTTTGAAGACGTGAAAGATCGTCCGAATGCCCAGGATCTGGAAGAGGCCAAAACTTGGGCCCTGAAGATGATCCAGGAGGCCTCCCGATGAGAATTGGTTGGATCGGGGCCGGGATCATGGGAAAACCGATGGTTCGCCATCTGCATCATCATGGCCACGAAGTACATGTCTATGCCCGCCATCCTGAAAAGGTCCAAGATCTAAAAGAGGAAGGCATTTTCATCCAAAAAGACATCCCTGCTCTGGTCTCGCATGTCGATGTGATCGGCACCATGGTAGGATTTCCGCAAGATGTCCGGGAAGTCTATGCACAATTATTCAAAGTTCTTCGCCCCGGCATGACATGCATCGACTTTACGACCTCAGATCCAGAACTGACCATCGAACTTTCGAAAGCCGGTGCAGAGAAACAGATCCAGATCTTGGATGCTCCGGTGACCGGTGGGGATGTCGGTGCCCAAAACGGCACATTGACGATCCTGGTCGGCGGTCAAAAGGAAGCCTTTGAATCGATGATGCCGATCTTTTCCGCCTTCGGACAAGAGATCCACTATTGCGGGAAAGCTGGATCTGGACAAAAAGTCAAGATTGCTAATCAGATCATGATTGCCAATACTCTGCAAGGGATCTGCGAAGCCTTCAGTTATTGTCAAGGACAAGGATTGGATCCTGCCCTGGTGATTGAATGTCTTCAACACGGTGCCGCGGGTTCCCGCCAGTTATCTTTGCTGGGCGAAAAGATGATTCAGAAAGATTATGCGCCCGGCTTCTATATTAAACATTTTGTCAAGGACTTGAAGATTGCTCTGCATCAAGACCAAGTCAAACTGGCAGGCGTCGAACACGTGATCCAGGAATACTTGGATCTGATCGATCAAGGATATGGAGAAAAAGGTACACAAGCTTTGATCCAGGCTTTTCAATCGAACCACTGATGTGGTTCTTTTTTGTTTAGATTATGTGAAATCGTCAAATCGTTAGCACTCTTATTGACAAAGTGCCAATTCGCGTTATACTGAATCTAATTTCTAAAAAGGGGGTACTTTGTAATGGATAAGCCAAAACATTCGCTCTATCGATATTATGCCATTATCCTGATCGTTGTACTGGTCCTGAACTTTATCGTAGGACCGTTGTTTCGTTCTTCGCTCCAAGAAACGACAACATATTCTGACTTTCTAGATTCCGTTGAAGAAAGACAAGTTGAAAATGTACAAATTGAAGATCAGACTGTGTATTACACTTTAAAAGGAGAAAATGAAAAAACTTATGAAACCGGTTTGATGAATGACCCTGAGCTCGTAGATCGTCTCAACGATTCCGGAGCTACCTTTACTCAGGTGATCTCAGAACCCGTGAATCCGATCGTGTATTATTTATTGACCTTGTTTTTACCGCTCTTTCTCTTCTGGTGGTTAGGCAGACGGGCCTTTAAAAGAATCCAGGACAAGACAGGGACCGATAGTATGTCCTTTGGCCAAAGCGGATTCGGACTGGGAAACCTGGGAAAATCCAACGTCAAAGTCTATGAAGGCAAAAAAACCGGTACAACATTTAAAGATGTCGCCGGGCAAGAAGAAGCCAAAGAGAACTTAAAAGAGATCGTCGATTTTCTAAACAATCCAGAGAAATACAAAACGATTGGGGCTCGTATGCCTAAAGGTGCTTTGTTGGTGGGGCCTCCAGGAACCGGGAAGACATTGCTTGCCAAAGCAGTGGCTGGAGAAGCCGGCGTCCCGTTCTTTTCCATCTCAGGCTCTGAATTCGTCGAAATGTTTGTAGGACGCGGTGCGGCCAAAGTCCGTGATCTGTTCAAGCAAGCGCGAGAAAAAGCGCCTTGCATCGTGTTTATTGATGAGATCGATACGATTGGTAAAAAACGTGACGGAGCCGGCCTTAACGGAAATGACGAACGAGAACAGACTCTCAATCAGCTGCTGGCTGAGATGGACGGTTTTGACGGGTCTGACGGAGTGGTTCTTTTAGCTGCCACCAACCGTCCAGAATCTTTAGATCCTGCTTTGACCCGACCGGGCCGATTTGATCGCCAGATCCCTGTTGAATTACCAGACCTGCACGGACGAGAAGCTATTTTGCGCCTGCATGCTCAAAAGATCAAGTGTTCAAAAGAAATCGATTTCAATGTGATTGCCAGAGCCAGTGCCGGCGCCAGCGGAGCCGACCTTGCGAACATGGTCAACGAAGCCGCTTTACGAGCTGTGCGCGATGGCAGAAAGAGCGTCGTTCAAAAAGATTTGGAAGAGGCGATCGAAGTTGTAATTGCCGGTGAACAAAAGAAAGGTTCGGCCATTTCCAATAAGGAACGTATGATCGTATCGTATCATGAAATTGGCCATGCCTTGGTAGCTGCACGCTGTCAAAATCGTGCTCCGGTCCATAAGATCACAATCATTCCACGAACCAAAGGAGCCTTAGGCTATACAATGCAGGTGGAACAAGATGAACAATACTTATTATCCAAAGAGGATGCTTATCATCGGCTGATGACTTTGACCGGCGGCCGCTGTGCCGAAGAACTGATCTTTCATTCCGTGACGACGGGAGCTTCTAACGATATCGAACAGGCAACCAAACTGGCCCGTGCCATGATCACCCGCTATGGTATGAGTGACAACTTTGGCATGATGGCTTTGGAAACCGTCAATAATGCCTATCTTGGCGGAGATGCCAGTTTACAGTGTTCTTCTGAAACAGCGACAAAGATTGATGAAGAAGTGGCCGCTTTGATCAAGCGTGCACACGATGAAGCGTATCAGATCCTGAACGAAAACAAGATGAAGCTTCACGAACTGGCAAAATATCTCTATGAAAAAGAAACCATCACCGGTGAACAATTCATGACCATCTTGAATAAACCGGCCGAGATTCCGACAACGATTCAATAAGAGTGCTGCGGCACTCTTATTTTTGTATCTAAAAAAAACACAGGAATCCTGTTCCTGTGTTAACGCAATTGTTCAAGAATGTGATCGATATCTTTTTGCAGCCCGATCACCACTAAATGTTCCGACCCTGAAATGATATGATCCGGTCCCGGAAGCATGTTCAGGCTTCCTTCTTCTTTCGTGCTGATCACGCTGATCTTATATCTCTGACGGATATCTAAATCTTTGATCGATTTGCCGATCCATTTCGTCAAAGGCGGAATCTCATAGATTGAATAGCCTTGGGATAATTCAACATAATCAAAAACATTGTTCATGCTGCAGCGAACCGCCACTTTGTCGGCAATATCCCGATTGGGATACACTACTTCATCGGCACCGTTCTTTAATAAGAACTTGGCCTGGATATCACGATCGGCCTTACTGATGACACGCTTGGCTCCCAAGGTTTTTAACTGATCGGTGATCTCTAAAGAACTTTGAAAGCTGTTTCCCGTACAAACAAAACAGATATCAAAATTATTGACTCCTAATGAACGAAGCACTTCTTCATCCGTACAATCTCCGATCTTGCCATCCGTAACATATGGCAATAATTTTTCTACGATTTCGGCATTCTGATCCACGATCATCACTTCATTTCCCAACTCTGCCATGCGAGTGGCCAAACGTCTTCCAAAACGCCCTAATCCAATGATCAATACTGTTTTCATATTATCCTACCATCACTTTCTCAACCGGGTTTTGTATAGCCGGCACATTTCGTTTTTCAAAGAAACTGTACGCAAAAGACATCGTTCCAATGCGTCCTAGATACATCATCAAGATGATGATCACCTGACTGGCCGGAATCAGATCGCGCGTGATTCCTGTTGTCATCCCCACGGTTCCCAAACCAGAGAAGACCTCAAACGCCACATCCAACATATTCAAATCTTGCATTGCACAGATAGCCATGATCGATGATGTCGCTAACAGCAGTGTCAGCACCAGCACATTGGCAGACTGTGATACGGTATCTTTATCCACCTGTCTGCGGAATAAGTTGATTCCATGATTGCCGCGCACTTTAGAAACCAGCGATCCAAACAATACAGCAATTGTCGTGGTTTTGATTCCGCCGGCAGTAGATCCCGGGCTTCCTCCAATGTACATCAGCACACACATCAAGAGTGCCGAGCATTGACGAACAAAGCCAAAATCAACCGTATTGAACCCCGCTGTACGAGCCGTCACCGAACTGAATAAACAACATAAGATCTGCTCATGGATCGGTCGTCCTGCCAAGATAGAATCTTTTTCAAAAATATAGAATAATAGGGCGCCTCCAAAGATCAGGATCAAAGTCGTAATCAATACAATCTTGGTATGCAGACGATATTTCTTAAAGTGATACGTATGCTCAAGAAGATCGCTCCATACGATAAAACCGATACCGCCGATCACGATCAGTGACATGATCACCATGTTGACCAAAACATCCCCGGCATAAGGAACCAGAGAACAATAGGCACCAAAGAAACTTCCTAAAATATCGAAACCGGCATTACAGAAAGCCGAGACCGAATGGAAGATGCTCATCCAAAGTCCGGTTACAAGGCCAAAATCCGGAATGAAACGGAAACACAGCAAGATTGCGCCAATCGACTCAAACAACAAGGTTCCTAATAAAGCCTTGCGCACCAAACGAATCACACCGCCGACCCGGTCAACATTCAAACTCTCCTGCAACAGCGACCGCGTGCTCAAGGAGATCTTTCGGTTCAAGAACATCGAAAACAGTACCCCAATGCTCACAAACCCCAAACCTCCTATCTGGATCAGCAACAAAATCACAAGCTGTCCGAAGAAAGTCCAATGCGTTCCTGTATCCACCACGATCAGCCCAGTCACACAAGTTGCGCTGGTCGAAGTGAATAAGGTCGATAGAAAATCGGTCACGGTCCCATCTTGACTGGCAATTGGCAACATCAGCAATAAAGCGCCTGTCAGAATTACCAAAAAATGGCCGATCGCCAAGGTCTGTGCGTGGGAAAACCGCCTATGGATCTTAGTAAACATAAAACTTCATCATTCCTCACATCAAAAAAAGAGAGAAGAGGGCCCGAAACGGACCCTATTTTCTCTAGAAATGTATCATAAAACCTAAATGACTGCTGTTAAGATTGCGTTAAGATATTAAAACCGCGTAATAATTTCGCTCAACATCGGAAGAACCTGGTTCTTTCTCGACAAGACCTGCTTTTGAAGAGTGTGCGGCCCTTCTGTATCTGGAAAAGCCTCCTGGATCCAGCCCTTTTTAGGGCCGCGGGCATAAAAGATCGATCCACTCTCCAAAATACTTGTGAAAACAACAGTACAAAGATCCAGATCCTTCTGACAGACTAATGCATCCAATTCCTGATCGATCTCTTCTTCCAAGCCTAAAATATACTCAGCACAAGGAATCACGACTTGAGCGATCATCATACGAACATTGCGGATCTCGTAAAATTTGATATCAGAATTGACTAGTTCTTTTACGCTCTTGCCGGAAATATCGCTTGTGATGGTAAAAATATCGGTTGCGAAAGCATCAACATCCAGATCCGCAAAAGCTGCCAGCATATTGGCTGCCGTACGGTCTTTTTGTGTTGTTGTCGGCGACTGAAAATGCAATGTATCTGAAAGGATCGCCCCCAGCAATAAACCTGCCAAATCTTTAGGGATCGGAATTTGGTTCTCTTTAAAGATCGTCGCTACGATGGTGGCCGTACTGCCCACGATTTCATTGCGGAACGAAACCGGCTTGCTGGTCGCAAAATCATAGATGCGATGATGGTCCAGCACTTCAATCAGTTCCGCATGTTCAATGCCTTTGACCGACTGTGAAAACTCATTGTGATCGACCATGATGATTCGTTTATTCTTAAAGTTCATCATATGATAACGCGTCACATAACCTACCGGCTGATATTTCTCATTGACCACCGGATACATGCGATAACGGGTCTTCAACATTTTTTTTGAAACATCTTCAGCCAGTTCCTCCTCCGAAAATGTCACTACATTGCGAGTCATGATCAAGCGAACCGGAATTGAGAAATACAAATAACGCGATGTATTCATGCTTCCATAGCCCGAAAGCACCAGCTGGCAATGATACTCTTTAGCCAATGCGATCACTTCTTCACTGACCTGCTGCGTCCAAACCATGATCAACATGCCAGCTCCCTTTTTGATCAGATCCATCTGCGCCATCGGATCATCACCAATAATTACGATGCGGTCCTCTATATCATAATTGCGCACATGATTCTTGGTCAGGGCAATGATTGAAACTTTTCCATTGATATGTTTGACGGGATCCAGATACACACTTTTTCCCTTGATTGTTTTTACAATGTTTTCCACAGGAGTCTCTTTTAACAAGTCGATCCCTTGTGCAGTATCGCCTAACCCCACTTTGGCAATATCACTGCGCGTAACGATCCCGACAAGTTTCTTTTGATGATCAACAACACCAAACCCCTGCCCCTTTCCATCGTGCATCAATTCCAACGCATCAAAGATCGTTGTCTCTTCCAAAAGATCTGCGGGATGATCCAATGCGAGCTCTTTGACTTGAATGCGTGCATCTTTTAACAACAAAGGCTCTTCAAAATGAAACCGATCCAATAAATAGCGTGTCTCATGATTCAATTCCCCCAAACGACACGCTTTTGCGGGTTCCCCCAGAGCGGTCTTTAAAAAAGCATATCCGATGGCAGATGCGATACTGTCTGTATCAGGATGAATATGCCCGGTAATATATATTGTTCGATCTTGCATCCTAACCCCTCCTGTGCCTTTATTATACAAGAAACCAACAATTTATCACAAAAAATCTAAAAACGCCAAAGCAAAAGATACCTTCTATTTCTCCACTTTTTGCCCGCTCATACAAAAAAAAGGAAAGCCTTTCAGCTTTACCTTTCAGTGTCCATGCGGAATGCTGGAAAAATCACGTTGTTCTTCTTTAATATCGCCGTAAGCCAAGATGATAAAGGCGATTCCTAAAGGAATCAAAGCGATCCAAATCGCTTTTTCCATCAGGATCGAGCAGAAAAAGGCTTCCAAGATTCCTCCCGCCACAAAACTTACCAGCATGCTCAAATGACGAAAGCCTCTTAAAAGAGCTTGTCTGTCTTTTTTCTTGATATAACGAACGAAACCGATTCCCGTCTGCCGAAGGTGATTGGTACAAAAAGTCGTTGCCATCGGGATGCTTTCGGCTTGGCGGAAAGTGTTATACTGCATTGAAGCGATAAAGTTGATCATGACTTGGACGATATGGTGATTGATCGTCAAAGGGATCCACCCGATTCCAAATAAAACCAGGATCTCAAAAGCGACCAGATACGTATCCCAGCGAAACAAGTGTATTTTTTTGACCGGATTCGGTAAAAGTTCCGAAATCACAGATCCCATAAAATAAGCACAGACTGGAATCAAATAATATAATCCTTGTGAGATAGATCCCGTTCCCAAAGCCACGGCCATCATCACAAAGTTTGCCGTCTGCGCATTGCAGAAGACACCGCCCCGCAAAATGAATGTATAGGCGCCCATCATCCCGGCGCCAAACATCAGCAACAAGAAGACTTCTTTTCGCTCACAGGCAAGAAATTCTTTCTTCATGACCTATAACGTATATTCCAGGATGTAATCATCCATTACATATCCTTGACCAATATCTGTCACAACTTCATCCGTTTTTACAAATCCCCATGATTGATATACATCTAAAGAATGAGTATTGTGTTTGTTACATGTCAGATATATAGAATCATACTGATATTTTCGAGCGTGATCTTTGACATATTCAAACATTTCGCTCGCATAATGATGCCCGCGAGCCGATTTTTTCAAGTAGATCTTACTTAAGAATAACTGCGTTTCTTCATGCGCCAAAGCAAGATATCCAATCAGCTCTTCTCCTTTATGAACCATAAAGTAATGATAATAGTGATGTTTCTCCAAATCTATCATGGCCTCAAAACTGCAGAATTTTTCGACCATATAGTCGATTTGTTCCGTATTTAGTAAAAATGGGAAATACTCATGCCAGATCTCATCGGCAATCTTGGCAACCTGTTGTTTTTGGGTGTCATTGACACAAGGCTGTATCATTAATTGTTTCTCCATGTAGAATCTCTCCTTATCACCTGTTCTATTCTATACCAAATCAAAAAAATCGAAAAGAACTCCTTCTTGAAAACAATAATCAAATATTTATATAATCTTAACTATAAGTACCTATTGCCTACCCCCCCCGGTGGTAAAATAGGTCGCATAAGGAGAGTTTGCTTATGATAGAAATCAAAAATGTCACTAAACGCTTCGGCGAAAAAGTCGCTGTAGATCACCTGGATCTGAATGTTCCTACCGGTTGTATCGTTGGATTTATTGGACCGAACGGTGCCGGCAAGACAACGACGATTCATATGATGACCGGTGTTCTATTGCCGGACGAAGGAGAAATCACGTTAAACGGAAAGAATATCGTGACACAGCCTGTAGAAGCCAAACGCGAATTTGGTCTGGTTCCGGATACTCCCGACCTGTTCTTGCGTTTGACAGGAATGGAATATATCCAGTTCATGGCCGATATTTACCATATCGATACGCAGACCCGGAACCAGCGAATCAAAAAGTTTGCCCATGATTTTGAAATGGAAAACTCTTTGTCGGAACGCATGTCCAGTTATTCGCACGGGATGCGTCAAAAAGCGATTCTGATCGCAACCTTAGTCTGCAATCCCAATATCTGGATCCTGGATGAACCAATGACGGGATTGGATCCGGCTTCTTCCTATCGTTTAAAAGAGCTGATGAAAGAGCATGCCCGTCAGGGAAACACGGTTTTCTTCTCAACCCATGTTCTTGAGGTTGCAGAAAAGCTCTGTGATAAGATCCTGATCATCGATCACGGAAAATTATGTTTCAATGGTACTCTGGACGAATTGCGCCAAGCCTACCAAGACAAAGAAACCCTTGAAGAGATCTTCCTGGAGGTTACAAAAGATGCGTGATTTTCTGATCTTGACCAAGGCTTTGTATAAGGCCAACTACGGCATGGATCTCAAATCCAAACAAGGAAGAAAAGGCATTATCGCCATGGTCGTATTGGTCGTTTGCCTGCTGCCGACATTTGCCTTGATCTTTAATATGTTCTTAGAAGGATTTCGTTTACATAGCTTCGATTTGATGATCATGGAAATGGGATTTGCCTGTCTTTGTTTTTTAATGTTATGGACAGCACTGTTTGTTTTTCCTTCCGTCTTCTATTTTTCTAACGATTTGGAGCATCTTTTAGTCCTCCCCATCTCAGGAAAAACGATCGTGGCCAGTAAATTTGTAATCGTTTATATTTCCTTGATGCTGGTGGCATGCATAGGGATGCTGCCGATCTTAGTGGCCTATATCATGGCCGGCAATGCTTCGATCTCTTCGATCTTATTTTATATTCCGCAAATCTTTTTGATCGGTCTGCCAACAACGCTGATCGTATGCATCTTTTGGATGATCCTGATGCGCTTGCTGCCATTTTTCAAAAATAAAGACCGTTTCAATATGATCACCGGTGTTCTCTCCATTGGATTGGCCATAGTGATCGGATTGGCTTCCAGCCAGCTTGGCTATAACTTTGAAGACCCGGTCCTTTTGATTCAAACCATGGCAAACGATCCTGAAGGAATCATGCGTATCGTACAGATCTTCTTCAATGTTTCCTTTGCCGCCCGGTCCATCGTGGAAAGTTCCATGGTCGATTTTTTGATTACGGTCCTGATCTTGGCAATATGCATGGCTGTCTTCCTCTTTTTGGCAGACAAGTTGTATTTAAGTTCCGCCCGGGATGCCCGCACTTCTGTTTCCTCAAAGAAAAAGAAAGTTTCATACCGGAAACAAGGTTCTGTCTGGATCAATTATGCGAAAGTCGAGCTGCTTCGTTTGACTCGGACTCCTGCCTATATGGCCAACTGTGTGCTTTCTTCTTTGGTGATGCCGATCATGTTTATCGCGATGATGGTGGTCACCCCGATCAAAGAAGATCTTCGCCCTGTATTGGAAACAGTCGATATTCCCTCGTTGATCAACTTGCCGCTGGTTTTGTTGATTGCCGGAGCCGCAATCGGATTTTTCGCCGGCAGTTTAAACGGAATCAGTGCCACTGCCTTCTCACGGGAAGGAAAGAACCTGGATTTTGTGAAGTATGTTCCTTTGGATTTCACAAAACAAGTCTTGATCAAAGAATCCATTGGAACCTTATTTTCCCTCTTGACATGTGTCTTGATGTTGATCAGCGTCCATATTGTCGTTCCCTATCCGCTTTGGTATGACTTGTTTTTTGTGCTGGGTGCTTTTATCACATCTGTTTTAGTCAATGCGATTGCCATCTTTGTCGATGGACTGCATCCCAAGACAGACTGGGAAGATGAAACGCATGCCATTAAGAACAATATGAATGTCATTTTAGAATTTGTGATTTCTTGGGCGATTCTGGCAATCGTCGTGGTTCCATTCTTTATGTTCAATCTGTCCGCTTATTGGGAAGTCTATTCCATTGCTATGCTGATCTTATTGACCATTCTTTCTGTTCTTTTTGTCTTAGTGACCCCAAAGATCATCTTAAAACATCTTATGCGATCCAGCTCATAAAAAAAGGCGCTCCAGGGAGCGCTTTTTTTATAGAGCACTTTCGATGCGAGCAACCAGCTGTTCTTCCGGCATATAGCCAGAGAAAGCCGTCACCTGCTGGCCGTTTTTAAATAAGATCATTGTCGGCACTGCCATGACTTTAAATCTTTGCGCCAGATCCGGACTTTGATCCACATCGACTTTTACGATCTTAACTTTGCCTTCCAAAGTTTTCGCTGCACTTTCCAATACAGGCGAAAGCATCTTGCAAGGCCCGCACCAAGTCGCGAAGAAATCCACAAGAACAGCGTCTTCTTTCATGTATTGTTCAAATTGATTCGCATTAATGATTTCCATAATTGTCACCATCGCTTTCTATGGTTTTATTTTATCGTTTCGAGTTACGTAAGTCCATTTCTTTGCCCGCCAGCAATAAATCAATGGTTTTCCCGATTCCGTTATTCAAGTTCGTATCCGCAATATAATCAGAAACCTTTTTTACTTCCTCCATCGCATTGCCCATCGCAACACCGATCCCTACTTGTTCGATCATCTGGATATCATTTTGCGCATCGCCAAAAGCCATGATTTCATCCATTGTAAATCCGCCCCGCAGACAGATCTTTTTCAAAGCACTGGCTTTGGATACCCCTTTGGGCATGATCTCCAGCCAAGTAGGTCCGATCAATAAAACATCATAATCCGATAAAGCTTTTTTCAGATCATCTAAATGTTCCTCAAAAAACTCTGCCGTATGGACCATGATCACTTTATTGATATCTTGGGTCAACTCGATTTCCTTATAAGGAAGATCGATAAAATTACGATGAGGTCCTCCCTTTTTCAATCCATAATCCATCGGCTGCCCTTCCTTCTTCTCCCGCTCGATCTTCTTCTCACGATTGGCTTGAGAAATATAGCTGTAAAAGTCATACCCGCAACAAAAGATTCCTTCAATATCGAATTGCTTACAGACTTGTTGGATCTTTAAACCATCTTCCGGCAATAAAACATCGTCTAAATCATATTCTTTCTTTTCAAAATCGTAGATGATCTGCCCGTTGACCAAGGCCAGATAATGATTTCCTTGTTCAAGCCTCAAAGGTTCATATACAAAAGAGGTCCCGTTTTTATCGCGCCCGCTGGCAATCACGATATGCATTCCCTGCTCCATGGCTTTTTGAATCGAAGCTTTTGTGCGCGGATCGATCTCTTTTTGATCATTTAATAACGTTCCGTCCAGATCAAACGCTAAACATCTTATTGTCATACTTGATTCCTTCCTTTTTTATTCATTATAGCACGCACGAAATTTCTCTGTTTTTAAGATTTTGTATTTTATCATTTTTTTACAATTTCCTTTTCTTCTCCCTAATTGTGTATAATAGGGAATGGAAATTTTAAGGAGTTTATTATGATCTTAGAACAAATCGATAAAGACTTATTAAAAATGGCCGAAGAATCCGAAACGGTTCTAAAAGATATCTATCAAAACATCGATGATATCTGTCTGTATAACTCGAACCGGATCTTATCGGCATTTATAGAAAACGGAGTTTCTTATTCCGATTTTGCGGATATCAACGGATATGGAAACTACGATGAAGGGCGAGACAAGATCGAAAAGATCTTTGCCTCGGTATTAGGATGCGAAGACGCCTTGGTACGCCCCCAAATCATGAGCGGAACCAATGCGCTTTATTTAACCCTTTCGGCTTTGTTGAAACATGGAGATACCATGATCTCTTTGTCTGGCGCCCCTTATGACTCTTTACAGGAAATGATCGGTCTCTATGGATCTTCCAGTCAATCTTTAAAAGCCAATGGAATTCGTTATGAACAGATCGATCTGGTCAATGATGATTTTGATGATGAAGCGATCCTCAAGCGTCTCCAGGAACACAATGTTCGCCTGGTTGAAATTCAACGGTCGCGCGGATATTCGCATCGTTTATCCTTAAACATCCGCAAAATGAAACGGATCATTCAAAAGATCCACGAAGTCGACCCGGAAGTCATCGTCATGGTGGATAACTGTTATGGTGAACTGGTCGAAAAAGAAGAACCTGGCCATATCGGGGCGGACATTGTCGTCGGTTCCCTGATGAAAAATTTAGGCGGCGGTATTGCGTCCACCGGCGGATATGTCGCGGGCCGAAAAGATCTGATCCATAGGGTTGCCGAACGGTTGACAGCCCCTGGCATCGGGAAAAGCCTGGGTGCCAACTTCAATTTGAACCTTTCCTTCTTCAAAGGGATCTTCATGGCTCCAAACGCTGTCAAAAGCGCTTTGAAGACAGCCGTTTTTTCTGCCTATATGTTAGAAAAACTAGGTTATCAAAATGTATCGCCTGCTTATGACGAACCAAGGACCGATATCATCCAGACCTTGGAACTGGGCACCAAAGAAAACCTTGTTCATTTTACCCAAGGCATCCAATCCACCAGCCCGATCGATTCCTTCGTTTATGTTTTGCCTGCCCCCATGCCTGGCTATCCTTTTGATGAAGTCATGGCTGCCGGAAGCTTTACACAGGGCAGCACCATTGAACTAAGCGCCGATGCGCCGGTCGTAAAGCCTTATACTTTGTATATGCAAGGAGGATTGACCTTTGAATATGGAAAATTATCAATCTTGCTGGCATTGACCAATATCAAGAAGCAAGCTGAGTAACCACCATTCCGGTGGTTTTTTCTTCGTAGTTCAAAAAGTATCAAAAATTCGCAGAACTTCTTTTATTTTTTGATACTTTGTACCCTGGAGTTTCTAAAACCATTGTGCTTTTCTGGATCTTGTACTATGTTGAAATCACAAGGAGGAACCTATCTATGAAACATGGAATCAAGATCGTAACCATTGGGGGAGGAAGCAGTTATACGCCCGAACTCATGGAAGGATTTATCAAACGATATCCTGAACTTCCTGTCCGGGAAATTTGGCTGGTCGATGTCGAAAACGGAAAAGAAAAGGTAGAGATCGATGCCAAGATGGCAAAGAGAATGTGGAAAAAAGCCGGATACGATGTTCAGATCTATACCACTATGGATCGAAAAAAAGCGCTTCAGGATGCCGATTTTGTGACAACCCAATTTCGCGTAGGTTTTTTGGAAGCACGCATCAAAGACGAAAGGATTCCTTTATCTTATGGCATGCTGGGACAAGAAACCAATGGTGCCGGCGGGATTTTTAAAGCTTTTCGAACGATTCCGGTCATCTTGGAAATCGTTAAAGATATGAAAGAAGTCTGTCCGAATGCCTGGCTGATCAACTTTACCAACCCGAGCGGAATGGTCACTGAGGCTGTGATCCGTTATGGACATTGGGATAAAGTCATCGGATTATGCAATGTCCCGGTAATCGCGATGATGAAAGAGCCTGAAGCAATCAAAAAAAGCCCTCAAGATTTGATCTATCAGTTTGTCGGCATCAATCATTTTCACTGGCACAAAGTCTATGACCGCAACGGGAAAGAATTGACTCAAAATGTCATCGATGCCTTGTTTGAAGGAAAGGATATCGGATTGCCCGCCAACATTACCAATGTTCCTTTCTTCAAAGAACAGATCGAACAGATGCAGATGATTCCTTGCGGATATCATCGCTATTACTATCGCCAGGAAGAAATGCTCGCTCATTCTCTGGAAGAATATGAAACACTGGGCACCCGCGGCCAACAAGTCAAACAAACCGAAGAGCGCCTGTTCAGCCTGTATAAAGATCCAGAACTCGACTACAAACCCGATGAGCTCAGCATGCGAGGCGGTGCTTATTACAGCGATGCCGCCTGTGAATGTATCAATTCCATCTACAACGATAAAAAGACTCACATGGTCGTCAGCACCAAAAATAGAGGAGCCATCCCGGAACTGCCTGAAGACTGTGTCGTCGAAATCAGCTCTATCATTACCGGCAAGGGAGCTCTGCCCATTGCTTGGGGGAAACTGCCAAGCGCCCAAAGAGGCTGGCTCCAGTGCATGAAGGCCATGGAAGAGTGCACGATCGAAGCTGCAGTAACCGGCAATTATGGCCTGGCTCTGGAGGCTTTCGCCTTGAACCCCCTGATCCCGGCGGGTCAAAGTGCCAAAAATGTGTTGGATGAGCTGTTGATCGCTCATGAAAACTACTTGCCGCAATTTCAAGCGAAGATCGCTTCCTTAAAAGCCCAAGGGATCCAGATCAAAGATGACATCAGCGCCAAGCTGGTCAAAGAAGGAAAATAATTTCGTCCTTTCTGTTGCATAGAACACCGATTCTAGTTCGGTTTCATGATAGAATAAAATCAACCACTAGAAAGGGATGTTCTATGCAGCTATTTTATGAATTTGTGATCATGGCCTTTATCTTCTCCATCTTAGGATGGATCATGGAAGTCACTTTAAAATATATCCAATACCATCGTTTTATCGACCGGGGATTCCTGATCGGCCCTTATTGCCCCATCTATGGATTTGGGGTCGTCGGCGTTACGATCCTGGTCGGCGGTCTGATTGGCTGGAAAGGGACGATCCTAGAGACCTTTATGGCCGGCTTTGTGATCTGCGGTTTTCTGGAATACATGACCAGTTTCTACATGGAAAAAATGTTCCATGCCCGCTGGTGGGATTACTCGACAAAGCCGATGAACTTGAATGGCCGGATCTGGATCGGCAATTTGATCTTGTTTGGAATTGCCTCCGTTGTGATCGTCCGCTTTATCGCGCCTCATTATTTTGAGTTTATCGATCGAATCGATCCTGTCATCTTAAGTGTTCTGGCATGGATCATCTTGATTTTCATGAGTGCCGATTATGTGCTATCGCATATCTTGATGAATATCGTCAAAAAGGAGATCGACAACACCGCTGGCGACAATACCGAAGAGATCTCTTTGCGGATGCATGAACTGTTGAAGAACCGCAGTCTGCTTCAAAGACGTATCTATCAGGCTTATCCAGACTTCAAGGCCATTCCTCAAGATCTAAAGGAACGCTATAAACAAGCCAAGAAAGAATACAAGGAAGCGCGCAAGGAAATGAAATCCGTTTTAACGCAACGTTTCAACGCCAATTTTGATACGGAGCTTTTCTTGAAAACGCGTGAAAATGCAGAGAAGAAATATAAAGAATTAAATGAGATCGCCAAAAATATTCGAAAACGATTCTAATTCAAGATTCGGAGCCTTTGAAAGGCTCCTTTTTTTGATATACTAGATTCATGAAAAAACTTACACATTTCTTTTTGATCTTTGTATTCTGTCTATCCAGTCTTTTCGTCATGTCCGGATGTTCGCAAACTTATGACCAGAAAGAGCTCGCCATCTGGTTTCAGGAAAATATCATCGATGAAGATCTTTATATTTCAAAAACCTGTACCGAAAAAGAAAATGCCAGCGGCGGTATCGATACCGTTTGGCAAGCGCATCTCAAAGATCTGCCGGAAGTCTCGTTTGAACTGATCGATCGCGAACGGATCCAGCTGTTTCGAAGCCATGAGATCGTCACAACCTATCACCAGGAAATGGGAAAGTATTATAGTGAACGATTCCAGAATGAATATCCAGCCGTTTTTGAAGGTTTAACTCTCGGTGTACCGACCGACAGTGATATCCCTTCTGTCAACGGAATGTATTCCAGCTTTTCAGAAATCCAAACTCTCTGCGAAAAAATGGAGAAATTCGAAGCCTATCTTGACCAGCAGCCTTATCCTTGTCTTATCCGCTACGGCATCGCCTACCAGGAACCATTGACTTTTATCGCAGATAATGGAGGGCCTTCAGAAGAAGCCTTTATCGATCGACAGACTTATATCTTCTTAGAAAATGATGATCCCCAACTCAAAGAAGATACCTTATCTTCCCTGCTTCAGGAATGGTCTGAAAACTCCTTTGCCAACTATGCTCTGGCATATCAAATCGAGCTGGAAAGCTATCCAGACGAGCTCAAAAAAAAGAAGACTGAAAGTGATCAATCTTCTTTAACGATCGTCCGATCCGATGAAACTGAAATCCAATATGCCGATCTCTTTTTAACGCGGGAAAGTGATCTGTCATTTGGATGTTTCTTTGAAGTACTAAAACGCGACGGCTCATATGAAGTCCAAGGATCTGCCAGCCAATTCAGCTTTACTGCCACAGATGGCTCCCGCTATGCATTTTCTTATTCCTTCCAGGAAGCTTGCAGCCCGACTTCATACAACGATTGGCAATATTCAAAAGTTTTCTATTATACAAAAAACGATGAAAAGATCTTATTGGATCATAAACCGGTGATTTTTCAAGACCTGTTCCAGGAACTGACGGGAGATTCTTATCGGCTTTCTTAACAGCTGCCAATCTGTCCGCCGTCAATACGGATCACGGTGTTGTTGATATAGTCCGCCTGATCACTGATCAAAAACCGAACCAGATAAGCGACTTCTTGCGGATCGCCATAACGTTTGACCATGATTTTTTCCACTTCTTCCTTTAAGAATTCCTCATCATAGCCGTCCAGTTCATTCTCGGTCCCGATAAATCCTGGCGCAATACAGTTGACATGCACATAAGGCCCCATTTCAAAAGCTAAGTTATGGGTCAAAGAAATCAAGGCCGCTTTGGAGGCATCATAATCGATACACATAGGATAATATGTGTTGATGCCGTTGGTGGAAGCGATATTGATGATGCGCCCATATTCTTGTTTCAACATGTGTTCATAGACTCGCTTGCTGCAGTTGAAAGCACCGATGACATTCACATCCAAGGTTCTTCGAAATTCCTCGGCATTTTTTAGATGAAATAAATTCGAAAGATCGATCGCGGCATTGTTGATCAAGATATCAACTCCGCCTAACTGTTCTTCTACTTGTGTGATCATCTGATCCACTTGTTCGGGATCGGATACATCCGCCCCGATCGTTAAACAGCGGACCCCGAAGTTCTCGATGATCTCAGATTTCAAATCGGCAGCGGCTTGTTGGGAAGTATGATAATTGATCACGATATCATACTGATGCTTTGCGAGTTCCCAGGCAATGGCCTTCCCTATTCCTTGTGCCGCACCGGTAATCAATACAACTTTGTTCATAATTTGAAAAAGAAGAGCTCTTAAGCTCTTCCTGCGTATTTCCCATCCGTTGAGAACACAACGATCTTTTCGCCCGGTTCGATAAACTGAGGAACTCGTAAAGAAAGTCCCGTATCGGTTACCGCATCTTTGGTCTGGTTTGATGGTGCCCCTTTGATGGCGGCATCGGTTTCTGCCACGGTCAATTCTACTTTTTCCGGAACCGATACCGACAACAACATGCCGTCAAAGAACATCAACGACACCTCTGCTCCTTCTACAATGAAATATTTATTGAAGCCGATTTGGTCTTCAGATAATTCATAAGTGTCATATGTTTCCATATCCATGAAATAATACATCGAATCTGCCGAATAAGAATATTGAGCTGTCTTCTTGGAAATATTTGCCTGTTCAAATTTAGTATTGGCATTAAAGTTTCTTTCCTGAATATTTCCTGTCTTTAAGTTCTTCATCTTTGTTTTTAAGATGGCAGCCCCTTTTCCTGGTTTTACATGTTGGAAATCCAACACTTGCCAAGGATCTCCATCTACGATCAACGTTAATCCTGTTCTAAAATCTCCTGCCGAAATTGCCATAATATTCACTCCTCATATTTGTTTTACACGCTATATTGTAACAGTCCTGACCAACTTCCTCAAGAATTTATCAGAAGATCGATAACTTCTTCTCTTCCTGGTGCGATTTGATATATTGGCTCCATTTGATATAACCATACGTCGTATTGGTAAAATAGCCCAGTTTCAAAATCAATAAGACATATTGTCCTGAGATCACATTGATGACAGCCTCCAAGGCAGCACAGATATACCAGGCGATCCACTGTTCCCGGAAGCGGAAAAAGATAAACAATCCGTTGGCTATCCCTACCGCAGAAGCACAAGCATCAATATAAATGATGGCGGTTTCTAATGATTGATTATGATAGAAATCTGTCGCAATATCCAAACCACTGATCAAATAGCCCACCACAATAGTCCATACGACGATTCCCGCAATGACCAGAACTTCTTGCCATCCTTTTAAACGGCGTACCACCGTCAATTCATCTTCCTGCTGGTCTTTATGGCGCGACCAGTTGATGTAGCTGATGATATCGATCGGCAGCCAGAACAACAACGTCGTCGCCAAGGTCGCAAACCGATACATCAAAACAAGTGACATCACGATCTCCGTGATCTCCACCAGTACGGAGACTAAGAAGTTGTATCTGGATTGTTTCGAAATCAATAATTCACATAAAATATTTAAGAACGTATCCAGCAGATACAGCCACATGATCAGAATGCCGTTGATCCCGTTGGCACTTTCTTCCGGAAACAGAACCGAGAAGATCGTGGCCAGGACCATGATGGATAAAAACCATGATTTTTCATAGGTCGTAAACTGCCGGGAAAAGAGCATCATGATCAAAACCGACAACACCAGGATCACTGCCGCGTTCGCAAAGTTGAAAACCGGCATCGTTTCGTTGGCTATGGTTTGTTCATAAGCGTATTGCGCTTGCGATAGAGATACATCCTGATGATCAAAATAAAGGTTCGTATCGTTCGGTCCTTTAAATTCATAGGCGGTGATGGTTTGTGCATCCAACTGTTCGTATTCTTCATATGGATAGGTGATCACCATGGTCTGGTCGCCGTTTCGATAGGTGACATCACACATCGCATTTTCTTCCCCATCGTAATCTTCCAGACTCGTATCTCGTGTCATTTCCACAGATCGAACGTAAGTCAGCTGCTCTACCGGAGTATTGACCTTAGAAACACCCCAACCAAAAGAAGCAATCGAACCAATAATCAATAAAATCAAGATCAGGATCTCAATCGTTCTGATTTTTTTATTTGGTTCCATATTTTTTTGAAAAAAAGTGTTCATAAAAGCTCCCTTCTTAATCAAAATTCCGATTTTCTAAAGCGGGTTTATTATAATAAATATCAACATTTTTGTAAATTTTTATCCAAGAAAAGACCACGCTTGAGTAAACAAAAAAGCCCTCAAAGGGCCGATTGATCCAGATAAGCATCAATGCGCTTATCTACATTCTCCTGTAAGTTTCTATAGAAGAATTGATAGTCATACAAATGATAGATTCCCTCTTCAAAGATCGAAAGACCTGCCGGATACTCTTTAGCCGATACATCGATCACTTTTAAGGCCCCTCGTTCTTCATCGATATAAGCGCCCGTTAATGCGGGGATCTCCTGGTTGATCTGCCCGTCATAATCTGTAAAACAGGCGCCTTGATTCAAGGATCGATCTGCGAATGTACTATCGGTTTTCCAATTCAACGGATTAATGGCATAGGAGCGCGACCCTTCCGGGATCATCAAAGAATCCTCAATCTCCTCCGCTTCACTGTTAAAAGAAATGATGACTACGGTGTCGGTTTCGTTCTGTGCCATTTTTAATTGAGGATAGTTTTCCAGCTCTTCGTCCGAGATTTGCCACCCGATCGCATAACATGCAACTAAACGCTCTTGTAAAGAAGCATCTTCGAAAACATCTTTCAATAATCTCAAGCACATATCTGCACCTTGAGAGAATCCGGCCAACACAATGGGATTGCCTTCATTGTAGTGTTCCAGATAGTATAAAAACGCTTCTTTCACATCTTGATACGCAATCTCTAAATAAGGTTCTCTCTCTTGCGGTGTCATCTCGTAAACATTCAGGCCTATTTGTTGATAGAAGGGCGCAAAGAAACGCGTATCTTCATCATCATAGATGTCTTTTTCCATATTGATGGCACCCACAAAACTTGCTTTCGTTTCCTTATCCCGCAAAGACATGTTATAGGAATCTTCATCCCCGCTATAAACAGAGGGACAAAGAAAGAACACATCAGCTTTAGGATCCGAAACCTCTGTTTCTAAATAAGCCCAATTCTCTTCTTGAGAATAAAGTTCCGGATCAACAGAACATCCGTAAAGATTAAGACCCAGGCAAAGACAAAAGACGATCAGGATAGAACGAATACTCTTTCCAGACATAACCAAAAACCTCTTCAGAATCGCCTTTTACTTTCTTTCTATCTTCTGGATCGCATTGACATCTTCTGCCGGAATATAAGTAATCGAAACTTCATCTCCGGCTTTTAAGAACGCCACAACATCTTCATTTTTAGTGGATAATGTAATCTTATAACGATTGTTTTCACTATCTGTCATAAAACATTTGGTCGTATCTTCAATAGTCAAAATTTGTACCGTATTGATCGTGATCTCTTTTGTCTGCAAATCTTCTGCATCTGGCGCATTGCCTCCTTCAAGAGCTATAAAATTCTTCTTCAGATTTTCAAATCCCTCATCGGAAGAGATCGTCGCTACCTTTTGGTAATCGCTGGCATCTACCATCGCATACATTTTGATCAAACCGCTGTCGTCTTTCAACGCCATCATATAAACCGGATGTCCATTGACATTCACCAACAGCGGAAATGTCGAAGTGTATCCGTAATTCTTGACTTCCCCTTCGGCCGAGGCCATGGCGCTGGTTTCGTTGGCTCCCGGCGAAGTGATCTTCATCGCTTCGTGCGTGCGCAAATTCACAAGGACAAACCCTAAATTACTAGAATCTTTATTGGCCGATGTGATTCCAGAATAAATATAGATATCGCCATCTTGTTCTAAATAATTATAGCCTTCACTGGTGTATGTAACATTCTTTTGGCCGATGATCGAATTGATAAACCCATTCTGTAAAGATCCGTTCTGATCAACTTGTTCCGTTACCAGAGATTCCGGATAAATGCGATCGATCCAAGTCGGCGCATCCAGAACATCATCGTATTTTGTCGATTCACCTGTAATAGGATCAAACAAGATCACGCCCGATACCATTTTTCGACTTTCAAAAGCCGCATAATCATAAGTTGTACAAATATACCAAGGATGACCTTCCTCATCAATTTCAAAAGATGGATCCCCAAAAATTGTGGTTGGATACTGCATCTGCAGTTTTCGATACAAGTCGTAATTAAAATAACCAGAAGGTACGTACTTCATCCCATCCAGTCCCAGATCAGATAAACGAACCAGTTCTGCTTCTCCGGTCACAGAATTAACCAAGATATACGCCGGTATTCCTTCTTTATAATTTCCCATGAACTTAAAAAATCCTGCGTATTCCAAAGGCGTCACTCTATAAACGCTGTCTTTATACGAAATTTGCGTATACTCCGTACTGACCTCAAACTGTGATACCAGTTCCGGCATCTCCCCCATAACACGGTCACCTAAAACAATCGTAGAATCACGATCGATGATCGGTGTCTTGGTGAAGTCGACTTCCTTTACTTTATCAAAATCCACATTTTGGATCTCGATTCGATTCGCAAAGGATTTTGCCATAAAAACCGGACTGCAGATCAACATCGATCCGCCGGCCCACAATACACCAGCCAAGATCACAACCGTAAAAACTGTTCCGAAAAACGATTTCTTTTTCGAATCATATACAATTTGTTTCGGCTCAAAAAACAAAGAAAGAATCCAAATCAAAACCAATCCATAAAAAACATAGGAAAAGAAAAAAACCGTTTTGATATTCAAGACCGGATGATTGAAATAGTAATAAACTGCTCCAGCTATAATCCAGCCCGCCAGCAGGAGAACCTTTGTCTTCTTTTTTTGCGGACGAGGTATCGAATTTTTAAAATTTGAATGAACATGAAAATTAAAATTCTTTTTCATAGTACAACAATCACTCCTACACTTTACAATCATTGTACCAGACTCCATCTAAAGATGGTATTAATCCCCAAAAGAAAAGGATCCATAAAATGGGATCCTTTCTCTAGCTGCTTTACTCCTCGCCTTGCAAGGCATCCTGCCCTTCTTCACCGGTACGTACCTTGATCGCATTCTCAACATCATAGATAAAAATCTTGCCATCTCCAATATGACCGGTATACAAAACCTTTTTGGCGGCTGCAACCACCGTGCTGACTGGAACGCTGCCGACAACAATATCCACTTGGACTTTCGGCAGAAGATTTGCTTCAACAGGCGCTCCGCGATAATATTCCAGTTTGCCTTTTTGAACTCCATAACCGAGAACATGCGATACGGTCATGCCAGTGATTCCAATCGAAGCCATAGCTGATTTCAAGGATTCTAATCGCGATTCTTTACAAATGATCTCTACCTTTTTGATCAAACTGCTCTGTGTTCTCTCTTGAACAGGCCTTGTTTCTAAGACAGGCATATCATCTAACTTCTCGCTTTGTTTTTCTTCCAGATCATAATCTATATTCTCAACCGCCTGAACAAAATCCGGATAAGCAAAATTGCCATGTTCTCCAATATCCAGTCCGGCAATTTCCTCTTCTCTAGATACACGGATCCCTACTGTCTTTTTCAAGATCCACCAAAAGATATAAGTGCTCACAAAAACAAAAGCACCTACCGAAAGAATTCCTACAAGTTGGATTCCTAATAATCCCCATCCGCCGCCATAGAATAATCCATTGACTGCCGACAAAGTCGTAGCTCCCTCTTGGGCAAACAATCCCACGCAGATCGTTCCAAAAACTCCACATCCCAGATGGACAGATGTGGCACCGACCGGATCATCCACGTGGATTCGGTCAAAAAACAACACAAGAACTACAACAAGTACCCCTGCCATAGCACCGATGATCAAAGAATCGACAACGGAAATATAAGCACAGCCTCCGGTAATTGCGACCAATCCCGCAAGGCAGCCGTTGATCGTCATGCCTAGATCCGGTTTCCCGATAAAGATCCAAGAAGTGATCGTTGATGTCAAAACCGCCATGATGGCCGATGTATTCGTTGTCATCAATATGTGCATTACATCCGAAGGATTTTGAAAACTCATCGTAGATCCTGGATTGAACCCAAACCAGCCTAGCCACAATACAAACAACCCGATGACAGCCAAAGACATATTATGCCCGGGTATGGCCTTAGGTTTGCCATCTTTTCCATATTTCCCGATTCGAGGTCCTAAAATAAGCGCCCCCGCTAGAGCGGCCCATCCTCCCAGCGAATGAACAACGGTATCACCCGCGAAATCCAGAAAGCCCAGATCCGAAAGCCAGCCGCCACCCCAGACCCAGTGACCCACGATAGGATAAATAATCAAAGTTAATACAAATGAAAAGAGGATGAAAGAAACATATTTGATTCTTTCTGCTACTGCTCCCGAAACGATCGTTGCGGCCGTTCCGCAAAATACCAGCTGGAAGAAGAATTTTCCCCAAAACGGCACATTCGATGTCAATGTATCATTGTAGAAGGATACATCGCTAGAACCTAGGATAAATAAATGATCTGTCCCGATAAAACCATTATCGCCTCCAAACATCAATCCCCATCCCAACAACATGAAACCTAGTGAGGATACCGCAAAAACAATAAAGTTTTTCGATAAAATATTTACCGTATTCTTCGATCTGGCCATTCCTGCTTCTAAAGACGCAAAGCCCAAATTCATAAAGAAAACCAAAACAGCTGCCACCAAGACCCAAAATGTGTCTATGATCATCGTCATTTCCATAAATCGATCCCTCCTTATTTCTCTCCGATATAAAATGATCCAACAACCAATATCCTTCCTTATTGTGTCTGTATCTCCTCCTTCTAAAAGAAAAGGCAAAGATGCCCTCGATCAACACGACAGACTTCTTTGCCTTTCAATTTTTATCTTTTCATTCTATCAAAGAAAAGGACGTCTTTAAGCCTATGCTTAAAGACGCCCTTGCCTTTATACCTGAAGTTTATACTATGAGTTTTGCGAATTGTCAATGAGTTTTTCAAGTTTATGAACGCCTGATTTCGGATAACCTTTGTTCAAATCGATCTTTTCGCGGATCCTCAGGAATCTTTGTCGGGTAACATCCGCTGAAGCAAGCATCGCAAAATCCGTTGTTTCCGGCAAGCTCATGCAAAGCATCGATCGGCAGATATCCCAAAGAATCCGCCCCGATCTTTTGGCAAATTTGACGGATATCATATTGACAGGCAATCAGATGCTCCTGAGAATCGATGTCTGTTCCGTAAAAACAAGGATGCAGAAAAGGCGGCGACGAAATGCGAACATGCACTTCCTGTGCCCCGGCTTCCCGAAGCAAGCCGACTATACGCCCCATGGTGTTGCCGCGAACAATGGAGTCATCCACTAAAACGACTCGTTTTCCCTTTACGCTTTCTTCGATTGCGGCCAGTTTGATCTTTAACCCATCCAGGCGTTCCCCTTTGCCCGGAGAGATAAAGGTTCTTCCGATATATTTGTTTTTTATAAATCCCATCCCATAAGGAATTCCCGCTTCCATACTGAAGCCTAAGGCCGCATCCAGACCCGAATCCGGTGCTCCCACTACGACATCGGCTTCAACCGGATGTCTTTGAGCCAGGATCTTTCCAGCCTTGATGCGAGAAGCGTGAACTGAAACTCCTTCAATCACCGAATCAGGACGAGAGAAATAGATGTATTCAAAAATACAGAATTTTTTAGGCCGTTTGTGACAATGCTCCTGATTTGAAATCATGCCGTCCTGACTAAATATCATGATCTCTCCAGGCTGCACATCACGAACGACTTTTGCCCCGATGGCTTTAATGGCGCAGCTTTCCGAGGCGACCACGATCTTTCCATCGTCGGTCTTTCCATAACATAAAGGGCGAAATCCATAAGGATCCCGCGCACAGATCAGTTTCTGCGCAGACATCAAAACCAGCGAATAAGCTCCTTCCAAGATATTCATTGTCGAAGATAACGCCTCTTCGATCGAAGGCGTTTTCAGTCTTTCTTTGGTAATCAAATAAGCAATCAATTCTGTATCGCTGGTCGTATGAAAAATAGCCCCTGTCAGCTCCAGCTGATTTCTTAATTCAAGAGCGTTGCTTAAATTGCCATTGTGAGCCAACGCCATTTTTCCTTTTTGATGATTGACTTCCAAAGGCTGGCAATTTTTGCGATTGGATCCTCCGGTCGTCCCATAGCGAACATGTCCCACCGCCATGGTGCCTTGTGGAAAACGTGATAAAACATCTTCAGAAAAGACTTCTCCGACCAACCCCATATCTTTATGCGAAACAAAAATGCCGTCATCATTGACAACGATGCCGCAGCTTTCCTGTCCCCGATGTTGGAGAGCATAAAGCCCATAATAAGAAAGATGGGCCAAATCACAAGGAGTTCTGGACAAAACGCCAAAAACACCGCATTCCTCATGGATCTCTGTATTCATCACTTGTCCTCCTTCGCTTTTGCCTGTTGTAAAGCTGCATGGATAAATCCTTTAAATAAAGGGTGAGCGCGATTCGGGCGACTTTTGAATTCCGGATGGAACTGAACCCCAACATAAAATTGATCGGACGATAATTCAATCGTTTCCACCAATCTTCCATCCGGCGATATCCCTCCTAGAATCATTCCGGCATCTTCTAGCTGTTTACGGTATTCATTATTCAATTCGTAACGATGGCGATGTCTTTCCCGAATACTGGAAGTACCATACCATTTAGCCAGGATCGTGTCCGATTTGATCATGCATGGATAAGCCCCCAAGCGAAGAGTTCCTCCTTTATCGATATCGTTACTTTGCCCGGGCATAAAATCGATAACTTTATGTTTTGTCATTTCGTCAAATTCACCAGAATTCGCATCTGGAATTCCAAGGACATTTCGGGCATACTCAATCACAGCCACCTGCATGCCAAGACAGATCCCAAAATAAGGAATCTTATTTTCGCGGGCATACTGAGCCGTTAAGATCATTCCTTCCACGCCACGGCTGCCAAAGCCGCCAGGAACCAGAATTCCATCCAGATTCGATAAGATTTGATCTCGATTGTTTGAATCGATCTTTTCAGAATCGATCCAATGGATGTCAATGTGTGTATTAAAACAATACCCTGCGTGCCTTAAAGCTTCTGCTACGGAAAGATAGGCATCATGCAACTCGGTATATTTCCCGACCAGTCCAATCTTGACGTGATTGGAACGGTTCTTGATCCGTTGAACCATAGAGGTCCATTCGCCCAATTCTAAACCAGGCGCCTGGATCCCCAGTTCTCGACACACCACCGCTGAAAGATTTGCCTTTTCCAACATCAAAGGAGCTTCATACAGACAAGGCAATGTAATATTTTCAATCACGCAGTCTGGTTTCACATTACAAAACAAGGCGATCTTTTGAAATATTGAAGATTCTAACGGTTCATCACAACGCAAAACGATGATATCCGGATTGATACCCATCCCCTGCAGTTCTTTCACTGAATGCTGGGTCGGTTTCGATTTATGTTCTCCTGATCCTTTCAAAAAAGGAACCAGTGTGACATGAATAAACAAACTATTTTCTTTTCCCACTTCTAAAGATATCTGACGAACAGCTTCCAGAAACGGCTGGGATTCAATATCTCCGATCGTTCCGCCGATTTCCGTAATCACGACATCCGCATCGGTGCGTTTGGCCAAACAATACACAAATTCTTTGATTTCATTCGTAATATGCGGAATCACCTGAACAGTAGACCCCAAATATTCTCCGCGGCGTTCTTTGTTCAAGACATTCCAGTATACTTTCCCGGCCGTCAGATTGGAATATTGATTCAAATCCTCATCAATAAACCGCTCATAATGTCCTAAATCTAAATCCGTCTCCGCACCATCTTCCGTCACGAAGACTTCCCCGTGCTGATATGGACTCATCGTCCCGGGATCCACATTGATATAAGGATCGAGTTTCTGAGCTGCCACTCTTAATCCTCTTGCCTTTAACAGTCTTCCTAAAGAAGCCACCGTGATCCCTTTGCCTAGACCCGATACGACTCCTCCGGTCACAAATATATATTTTGTCATTTTTCTGCCTCTTTTTATTCAAGATTGGTATATCCCATTAAATACGAATCGATTTCTTTCGCACATTCCCGACCCTCTTGTATGGCCCATACTACTAAAGACTGTCCGCGGCGGGCATCCCCAGCCACAAAGATCGGTTTTTCTTTTGTCTGATAATGATTCGGTTCTGTTTCAAAAGTGTTTCGATTCGTCATTGTCAGACCAAAGGCCTCTTTGACATACGATTCGACTCCAGTAAAACCAGCCGCAATCAACAACAAATCACAAGGAATCTTTTTTTCGCTGCCTTCGACAAACTCCATCTTACGATTCACAAAGCGCACTTGTACGCTGATCACCGCTTTGATTTTTCCATTTTTTACTTCGATTGACTTGATCGTCCGTTCATAGATTCGCGGATCATGACCAAAAACCGCAACCGCTTCTTCCTGGCCATAATCAGTCTTCAAAACATTGGGCCATTCAGGCCAAGGATTAGAAGTTAACCGTTGGGCTGGCGGTTCAGGCATCATTTCAATCTGAGTGACCGATTTACATCCCTGCCGAATGGAGGTTCCTACACAGTCATTTCCCGTATCGCCTCCCCCAACGATCACTACATGTTTGCCTTTGGCCGATTCACATTTTGATCCTGTTCGAAGATGTTTTGTGACGGATCCTAAAAAATCGACCGCAAAATAAATTCCTTTGGCTTCACGATCATTAAGCGCAAGATCTCGTGCTTGTTTAGAACCCACACAAAGCACGATCGCATCATAGGATTTCAAAAGCTCTTCCTTGGAGATATCTTTACCGACATCCATACCGCATTTAAATTGGATACCCTCTTTTTTTAATAAGTCTACCCGCCGATCGATCACGCTTTTTTCCAGCTTCATATTAGGAATTCCATACATCAATAAACCCCCGGGTTTGTCCTCTCGTTCATAGACCGTGACCTGATGCCCTCGTTGATTCAGCTCATATGCCACACTCAGACCGCTGGGACCCGATCCAATGACCGCCACTTTCTTTTCTGTTCTCTGCCTTGGAAGCTTGGGTTGCATTGCTTTCAAGCGATATGCATTTTCGATGATATAGTACTCATTTTCTTTGATGGTTACCGGATCTTGATCATATCCGTTCAAGCAAGCCTTCTCGCACAAAGCCGGACATACCCGCCCGGTAAATTCCGGAAAGGGATTCGTCTTGAGCAATCGAGATAATGCTTGAAGATCATGACCGTTATAGATTTCATCATTCCATTCTGGAATCAGATTGTTCAAAGGGCAGCCGGTCACCTTCCCCTTTAATTGAATAGCCGACTGACAGAAAGGAACGCCGCAATTCATACAGCGAGCACCTTGCCGGCGCCGTTGGTTTTCATCAAGTTCTTCATGAAATTCATTGAAGTTTTGAATTCTTTCGAGCGGTAATGATGACAGATTTTCTTCTCTAGGATATTCTAAAAATCCTGTTGGTTTTCCCATGCTCGTCCCCTCCTATCTTTGAAAAGCCATCTCAAAGGCTTTTAATTCGGCTTCCTCTTTATGAAAGCCTTTATCCTGCAGTGCTTTGATCGAATCTTTCATGATCTGATAATCTTTAGGAACGATCTTTTTAAAGTTTTTCAGATTTCCTTCAAAATCATCCAAAATCTTTTTCGCAACGGAAGAATCCGTTGCGGCAACATGTTCTCGCAAAAGTTCCTGAAGTTTTTCGATATCGGCTTTTCCTTTGACAGCTTCCATGGAAACCAGTTCTTTATTGATCCGCAAATAAAGATCATGATCGGTATCCAGGACATATGCAATCCCTCCAGACATCCCGGCAGCGAAATTTTTACCGGTTTTACCTAAGATAACGGCAATTCCGCCTGTCATATATTCCAACCCATGATCTCCGCAGCCCTCTACAACAGCGGTGGCTCCTGAATTTCGGACACAGAAGCGCTCCCCGGCCTTGCCGCGAATAAACGCTTTGCCGCCTGTTGCCCCATAAAGAGCCACATTGCCAATGATCACATTTTCTTCCGGCACAAAGGAAGAGCGAGGATCCGGTTTGATGATCAGTTTCCCGCCTGATAGCCCTTTTCCAAAATAGTCATTCGAATCACCAATCACTTCCAGCGTCAGTCCTTGGGGAATAAAAGCTCCAAAAGATTGGCCGGCTCCCCCAATACAGTGGATCTTGAACGTATCTTCCGGCAGGCTGTTTTTTGCCGTTCGAGTGATCTGGGACCCAAATAAAGTACCAATCGTCCGATCCGTACTCGAGATCTTGAAAGTTTCTTCATGGGGTTGTCTTTTCTTTAGATAGGGCATAAATCGCGGCAAGATCTCTTTATGATCCAACGTTTCTTCCAGCTTGAAATCATAAGCATCACAGGGCTGGTAGTGTACTGGATGCGCTTGCCCTAAAAGATCGCTTAGATCCAGCATTTTCTGGCGATTTTTCAACGCTGGGCGAACTTGAAGACATTCTGTATGTCCCACCATTTCATCGATCGAGCGAAATCCGAGCTTTGCCATGATTTCCCGAAGTTCCTGGGCAATAAACAACATAAAATTCATCACATATTCGGGTTTCCCTTTAAAGCGCTTCCGTAATTCTTCATTTTGTGTGGCAATGCCGAAAGGACAAGTATCCAGATTACAAACACGCATCATACGGCAACCCATCGTAACTAATGGAGCCGTCGCAAATCCAAATTCTTCTGCCCCCAGCAAACAGGCAATCGCCACATCCCGGCCAGTCATCAGTTTCCCGTCCGTCTCCAAAATAACACGGGTGCGCAACCCGTTTGCGATCAGATCTTTATGGGTTTGAGCCAACCCCAGTTCCCAAGGAAGTCCGGCATGATGGATGCTTGACTGAGGAGCTGCTCCCGTTCCGCCATCGTATCCGGAAATCAAAACGACGGTCGCCCCTGCCTTAGCTACACCGCAGGCGATGGTTCCCACTCCGTCTTCACTAACGAGCTTGACACTGATTCTGGCATTCTGATTTGCATTTTTTAAGTCATAGATCAGCTGAGCCAAGTCTTCAATTGAATAAATATCGTGATGTGGCGGCGGTGAGATCAAAGTCACACCTGGTGTGCTGTAGCGAGTCTTGGCAATCCAAGGATAGACTTTCTTTCCCGGAAGATGTCCTCCTTCTCCAGGTTTTGCACCCTGTGCCATTTTGATTTGGATTTCTTTGGCACTGGTCAAGTATTCACTGGTCACACCAAAGCGTCCGCTGGCAACTTGTTTGATGGCAGAGTTTTTCTCTGTTCCCAATCGTTCCGGCTTTTCACCGCCTTCTCCAGAATTGGATTTTCCATGCAGCCGGTTCATCGCAATCGCCATCGTTGTATGTGCTTCTTCGGAGATCGAGCCATAAGACATGGCACCGGTCTTAAAGCGTTTCACGATATCATAGACCGACTCCACTTCTTCGATTGCCACACTGGGTCGTTCATGGACAAAGTCTAAGGAAGCCCTTAAAGTGTGGGGGCGCTGTTGATCGTTGACCATGGCGGAGTATTCTTTAAACAGCTCATAATCATTATTTTGCGTTGCCTCCTGCAAAGTAACGATCGTTTTAGGGTCATAAAGATGATCTTCTTTTCTTTTTCCGGAGCGCAGTTTATGAAAACCATAGCTGTCTAATGTCGTATCGGATGATAATCCCAACGGATCAAAGCCATGATCATGATGGTAGATCAAGTCCTCTTCGATTTCTTTTAGACCGATGCCGCCGACTCGCGACAAGGTATTCGTAAAATAGGAATCGATCACTTCTTTGGCAATTCCGATTGCTTCAAAGATCTGTGCCGATTGATAAGACTGTAAAGTCGAGATTCCCATCTTGGCTGCAATCTTGACGATTCCATGAAGAATAGCTTCGTTATAATCGTGAATCGCAATGGAAGGCTCCTTATCCATCATGTCCTTCTCGATCATTTCTTCAATGCATTCATGAGCCAGATAAGGATAGATAGCTGTAGCTCCATAGCCTAACAAGCAAGCAAACTGATGGACATCCCGCGGTTCTCCGCTTTCCAGAATAATCGAAACGGCTGTGCGCTTCTTTGTCTGTACCAGATGATGTTCCAATGCGGATACTGCTAAAAGACTGGGAATCGCCATATGGCTTTCATCGACCCCTTTATCACTTAAAATCAAGATATTGGCTCCTTGGCGATAAGCGCGGTCACATTCAATAAACATATGATCCAAAGCATCTTTTAAAGGCATCCCGCGATAAAACAACAACGAGATCGTATGATTTTTAAACCCCTCCTGATGCAGGCTTCGGATCTTATCCATATCCCGGGAATCCAGAATAGGATTATTAACTTCCAGGACCATACAATTTTCGCTTTTTTCTTCCAATAAATTCCCGTCACTGCCGATATACACTGTCGTATCGGTGATTACTTCTTCTCGCAAAGAATCAATTGGCGGATTGGTGACCTGGGCAAAAAGTTGTTTAAAATAGTGGAATAAAGATGGATGCCGATCACTCAATACCGCCAAAGGTATATCCGTTCCCATAGATGCCGTGGGCTCTGCCCCGTTTTTAGCCATGGGAAGGATCTCATCTTGGATATCTTCGTATGTGTAGCCAAAAACTTTATATAGTTTATCGCGTTCTTCTTGTGTATGTTTATGTGGCTTTTTATCTGGAGCATTCAAGTTTTTCAAATGCAGCAAATGAAGACTTAACCATTCTCCATAAGGGTTTTCGCAAGCATAACGATCTTTGATCTCTTCATCCGTGATCAGTTTTTTAGATTGGGTATCTACCAATAACATTTTCCCGGGTTCTAACCGGGCCTTTTTCACGATTTGTTCTGGTTCAAAATCTAAAACTCCCACTTCGCTTGAGAGAACAAGCATATTGTCTTTGGTGATGTAATAGCGGCTAGGTCTAAGCCCATTGCGGTCCAGGACTGCTCCGACCTGATCGCCATCCGAGAATAAGATTGCCGCCGGGCCATCCCAAGGTTCCATCATCGTGGCGTAATAATGATAAAAATCTTTTTTCTTTTGCGACATCGGAACATGTTTCCATGGCTCCGGGATCGTAATCAAGATCGCTTTGGCAAGATCCATCCCATTCATCATCAAAAATTCTAAAGTATTATCCAACATGGCGCTGTCTGAACCTGAAGTGCTGACGACGGGTAAGATTTTTTTCAGATTTTGATCCAGGAAATCCGAATTCATACTCTCTTCTCGTGCGAGCATGCGATCGATATTCCCGCGAATCGTATTGATCTCACCATTATGCGCAATCAGACGATTCGGATGGGCACGCTGCCAAGAAGGTGTTGTATTCGTTGAAAAGCGTGAATGCACAATTGCGATAGCGCTTTGATAATCCGTATCTTGAAGATCCAGATAAAACAGACGCAGCTGTTTGACCAAAAACATCCCTTTATATACGATCGTACGGCTGGAACAAGAAACAACATACGTTTCTGGACAACTCTTTTCAAACTGACGGCGAATCAAATACAAAATTCGATCAAAATCCAGGCCTTTTTTTACCGTTTCCGGTTTTTGAATGAATGCCTGTTCTATATAAGGCATGCACTCTTGAGCCGGTTGTCCTAAGATCGAAGGATCGCAAGGAACCTTTCGCCACGCAAGGACTTGAGCGCCTTCGTTTTTGACAATGGTCTCAAACAGACGTTTATGTTGATTTCGTTTTAACTCTTCTTGCGGGAAAAAGAACACGGCAATCCCATAGCCCCGCTCTTCGCCAAGATCGACACCTTGCTTCTGCATTATTTTTTTAAAGAACGAGTGGGAAATCTGCAATAAGACACCTACACCATCTCCCACTTGACCGGTCGCATCTTTTCCTGCCCGGTGTTCGAGCTTTTCGACAATGTGTAAAGCTTTATCTACGACATCGTAGCTTTTCTTGCCGTCGATCTGTACTACAGTACCGATCCCGCAAGCATCGTGTTCCATTGGTGTAAACATAAGTTCTTCCTCCTTACTCTCCGCTTTGTCCATAGTTTGAAAGGACGCGGGCACTAGGATCTTGGACATCGCATCCTTTCCAGGTACGGTTTGGCATCCAAAAATCAATGATCATCTGTGATTGTCCGGGATAGTATTTCTCAAAAATCTCCCGGTATAATAAACTCTCTTTAGTGAAAGGTGCCGCATGAAGATACAGTTTCCTTTTCGTTTCAAATTCTTCATCGGTATAAAGGCTGTCGGCATAGGCACAGATCGTGTCGCGTAAAGAATGTCCTACGGCATCGGAAAATGCGGCTTTTTCCCGCATCAAGATGTCATGCGGTAAAATATCATCCTTCTCAAAGGCATGCCGCAGCAAATACTTTCCTTTATGATAAGTATTCAACTTTTGAGACGGATCGATGTGCATACAATAATCGACAAAGGCCAAATCGCCAAAAGGAACCCGCGCCTCCATCGAATTGGAGGAGATGCAGCGGTCCGCCCGAAGCACATCATACATATGCAGCTCCCGGATGCGTTTCTCGCTTTCTTTTTGGAACGCCTGGGCATCGGGTGCAAAATCAGTGTATTTATAGCCGAAGATCTCATCGGATATCTCTCCCGTCAACAAGACGCGAACATCGGTCTGCTCATGAATTTTCTGACACAAAAGGTACATGCCGATACTGGCGCGGATCGTGGTGATATCATAAGTCGCCAACACTTGAATCACAGGATCGATTGCTTTTAAAACATCTTGATCATCAATCAAAAATTCATGATGTTCACTATGAATATAATCCGCAACCTCTTTGGCATATTTCAGATCGATCGCATCGCTTTTCATCCCGATCGCAAAAGTGCGGATCGGTTTGTTCAAAAGCTTTGAACTGATGGCACAAACCAATGAAGAATCCAATCCTCCGCTCAATAAAAATCCGATCGGAGCATCGGCATCCAGTCGTTTTTGGATACCATCCACCAAATATTCCCGCAGCTGTGCGCAAGTATCTTCTAAGGAAGCATGTCGTATCGTATCAACTTGACTCAGATCCCGATAACAGACAAAATGACCATCCTTATAGTAATGCCCGGGTGGAAAAGGGAAAATTTTCTGTACAAGAGCGACTAGGTTTTTCGGTTCAGAAGCAAAAACGATATCGCCGTGTTGATCATATCCATAATAAAGAGGACGGATCCCGATGGGATCACGAGCCGCAATGACATGATGATGTTTCGTATCCACAAGAATACAAGCGAATTCCGCATCCAGTTCTTTGAACATATCACAGCCCAGTTCTTCATAAAGCGGCAAAAGAATTTCGCAGTCACTATCGCTTTCAAAACGGATTCCATTCTCTTCTAAGCGGCGCTTGATGGATCGAAATCCATAGATCTCTCCATTACAGACGATCCAATTTCCTTGATAAGAAAACGGCTGCATTCCGCTGTGCGTCAATCCCATGATCGAAAGGCGCTGAAAGCCTACAATTCCGCCTTTGACCTTTTGAATCTTCATCGCATCTGGGCCTCGGGATGTCGTCGGCGCTAAAGCTTGTTTTACTGTTTCGGGTGCAGCCTCAGGACTAAAATAGCCGAAGATCGTACACATAAAATCATCCTTCCTTCTAAAACTACGGAATCCGGCAGTACTCTCTACTGCCGGAATTCTTTGAGAACATATTTGATTCAGATCCTATAAAATTCCAAACAACAACTTGCCATAGGTCGGGAACGGCCACAAAGCTTCATCCACCAAGTTCTCTAATAGATCGCATGGTTTACGCAAGCCATCCATCGCCGATAAGATTTCATCCCGTACAAAGAATGCTGCTTTTTCAAAGTCCTTAATGCGATGCAGACATTCTGCCTTTTCCTCTAATGCCTGGCAAGCGCGATACCCCTCTTGAATCTGCTTAGAAACCTCTTTTAAGGTTTGACTTTCATACGTTGTCTCTATATCTTCACAAACAGATTTTTGGCTAAGGATCGTTTCCGATAATTGTTTTGCATATTTCGTTGCCGCCGGCAAGATTTCTTTTTTTGCCATGTTGATCATCGTTAATGCTTCAATATTGATGATCTTTGTATATTCTTCCATCGTGATCTCATAGCGAGACATCATTTCTTCTCTATCTAAAACGTGCATCCTTTCAAAGAGTTCGATATTTTCTTCATGGATGAAGTAAGGCAGAGCATCGGGAGTTGTATGAAGGTTTAGAAGACCACGCTTCTCTGCCTCTTCGATCCATGAATCATCATATCCGTTCCCATTAAAGATGATTCGTTTATGATGCTTCAGCGTGTTTTTGATCAAATCGTGCAAGGTTGCTTCAAAATCCAAAGTTCCTTCCAGAGCGTCCGCAAACTGTCGAAGTTCATCCGCAACGACCGTATTGATCACAAAGTTACAGCCAGAAATGGAGGAGTTAGAGCCCGGCATCCGGAACTCAAATTTGTTTCCGGTAAACGCAAACGGTGAAGTACGGTTTCGATCTGTCGTATCCAAAGGAAGTTTAGGAAGCACGCTTGCCCCAATCTTCATCAATTTATGTTCAGCTCCATCATAAGGCGTTTCATGTATGATCGCTTCTAACACAGCGTTCAGCTCATCTCCTAAAAACACCGAAATGATGGCTGGCGGCGCTTCATTGGCTCCTAGTCGATGATCGTTTCCGGCACTGGCAACACTCAAACGCAGCAGATCTTGATGTTCATCGACTGCCTTGATGATGGCCGCTAAGAATAATAAGAATTGAGCATTTTCATAAGGTGTATCTCCTGGCTCTAAGAGATTCTTACCTGTATTGGTGGAAATGGACCAGTTATTATGTTTTCCTGAGCCGTTGATTCCTTCAAATGGCTTTTCATGAAGCAAGGCAACCATATCATGCTTCTTCGCGATGCGCTGGATCAATTCCATGGTCAGCTGGTTATGATCAGTCGCAATGTTGGTCGTAGAAAAGACAGGTGCCAATTCATGTTGAGCCGGAGCGACTTCGTTATGTTCGGTCTTGGCAGAAATCCCTAACTCCCACAATTGTTCATTCAAATCTTTCATGAATGCCTGCACGCGGGATTTGATTGTTCCAAAATAGTGATCTTCCATTTCCTGTCCTTTTGGACAAGGTGCTCCAAATAGTGTTCGTCCCGTATAAATCAAATCTTTTCGTTTGGAATAGTATTCTTTATCGACCAAAAAGTATTCCTGTTCTGGACCAACGGTTGTTTTCACAGATGTTACTTCTTCATTTCCAAAGAGTTTTAAGATACGCAATGCCTGAGTATTGATGGCTTCCATACTTCGTAATAAAGGAGTCTTTTTGTCCAAGGCATGCCCGGTATATGAACAGAATGCGGTTGGAATACAGAGAATATTATCTTTGATAAACGCATAAGAAGTCGGATCCCAGGCCGTATACCCGCGAGCTTCAAACGTAGCTCGAAGTCCTCCGTTAGGAAAACTGGAGGCGTCCGGTTCGCCTTTGATCAATTCTTTTCCTGAAAAAGTTAAACGAACTTTTCCCCCTTCAATAGGATTGATAAATCCATCGTGTTTTTCCGCAGTCACGCCGGTCATTGGCTGAAACCAGTGAGTATAATGCGTAGCCCCTTGCGATAAAGCCCACTCCTTCATCGCATGCGCAACCGCGTTGGCAATTTTCGGATTTAACGGTTTGCCTTCCTGGATCGTTTTCTGCAGCTCACGATATGTATCCGAAGCTAATCCTTCCCGCATACAATCTTCATTAAAAACTTTCGAACCAAAAATCTTTGTGATGTCAGTTGTCATATCGATCTCTCCTTTAAGAAAATAAAAAAAAACGGCAAGAGCAGACAAAAAACCCGATAGGATTTCTTGATTCTGGCATCTTTGCCGTTTTCTATGGTCTTTATTCTAACCAAAATCAGCGGAAAGTCAACACTTGATGAAAATTTTTGAAAATATTTGAAACAAAATGTAATTTATTGTATAACCAAATCATAAAAAAAAGGGAGAGAGAACATGTATACAAAACAAGATATACTCGATTATGTTGAAGAACAAAATGTAACGTTTATTCGTTTGGCGTATTTCGATATTTTTGGAAAACAAAAAAATATTTCCATTTTGCCCAGAGAGTTAAAACGCGCTTTCGAAGAAGGCATCAGTTTTGATGCCAGTGCCATCGATGGATTTTGCCAAGATGTCCACAGCGATCTGTTCTTGGTTCCCAACCCCAATACGATGGCCATTTTACCTTGGCGCTCCCTGGATGGGGCGGTATTGCGAATGTATTGCGATATCCAATATCCGGATGGATCTCCTTTCGAATTAGATACCCGATACTTACTGAAAAAAGCTATGGAAAAAGCCGTGCAGAAAGGTTATCAAATCGAGATTGGTTCTGAATTTGAATTCTATTTGTTTTTAGCGGACGAAGCAGGAAACAACACCTATATTCCATTAGACAATGCCGGTTATATGGATATATCCCCCGAAGACGGCGGCGAAGATGTCCGTAAAAATATCTCTTTGACATTAGAAGAAATGGGTCTATACCCCGAGGCAAGCCACCATGAAGAAGGGCCCGGTCAAAACGAGATCGACTTCTTGCATTCGAATCCGTTGCGCTCTGCCGATGATGCGGCCACCTTTAAGTGGGTGGTAAAAACGACGGCCAAAGCCAATGGTCTGGTGGCAGATTTCAGTCCAAAACCATTAAAAGAAGAAAGCGGCAACGGCATGCATATCAACATTTCTATCTCTGATAAAAACGGCACAAATAATCTTACAAAGTCTTTTATGGCAGGGATCCTTCGCCGTTTAGCTGAGATCTCCTTATTTTTGAACCCTTCACCAAAAAGCTATGAGCGATTGGGTTCTTTTAAAGCGCCAGGCTATGTCAGCTGGTCCATTCAGAACCGTTCCCAAGCCATCCGTATCCCGGCAACCCGGAATCAAACAAAACGAATCGAGCTTCGCTCCCCCGATTGTTTGGCCAACCCTTACCTTGCCTATCTGCTGTTGATCGAAGCCGGTTTAGAAGGCGTTCAAGATAACTTGGAACCGCAGCCCAGTGTCGATGTTAATTTATTCGAAGCCGGCGAAGAAATCTTATCGCAACTACAGCCTTTGCCCCGCAATCTTCAAGAGGCTTCTAAACTCGCAAGATCCAGCGATTTTGTGAAACGAACTCTTCCGGAAGCAATCTGGCAAGCCTATCTATCCTTTCAAGAGTAATGCTTAAGATATTAGTCGCCTCGCGATCGCCTAAGCTTTCCAAACTCCTGCATGAGCTCATGCCAGAGGCTCTACAAATCAGTGTTTCTTCTGCCCAAGAAGCACAAACCTATTTGCGGCAACAAGTCTTTGATCTCTGCGTCATTCAGTTGCCCCTTCCCGATGAGTTTGGAATTCGCTTTGCCCGGCAATGTGCCACCCAATATCCAATTGGCGTCTTGTTGTTGTCGAAAAAAGAAACTTATGACCAAATCGCCTACCAGGTAAAAGAAGACGGCATCTTCGTCTTAGGTCTGCCTTGTTCTAAGGAAATCATCTATCAGGCATTGCGTTGCCTGCATGCCAGTTGTCTTCAGGTACAAAAGGCAAATTTACAGATTCAAAAGCTCCGCAGACGCATTCGTGAAGACCGCTTGATTTATCAGGCAAAACTGATCTTGATCGAACAATACCATTGGAGCGAAGAAAAAGCCCATCACTACATTGAACAGCTATCGATGAACTCAAGTCAAAAAAAGGCAGCGGTAGCACAAATGATCGTGGACAAATCTATGATTGAAACTTAAATAACCTCCGGAGTTCCAGAGGTTATTTTTGTTTAATTTACAGTGCTGTGATGACAAATATACGAGTCCTTCGTCAATGGATAAAACTTATATCCCTTATCTTTGTAGTATTGAATAATAGTATCCAGCGCCGCAACCGTAGAATCTTTCGGACTGGAATCATGGAAAAGCAGGTTGACATGATCATATGCATCCGTACAACTCAATTCAATGATCCTATCTTTAGGTACATCATTTCCTTCGGCATCTCCCGAGCTCACATTCCAGTCAAAATACTGATAACCTTCTTTTATAACGCGATCAGTCAGCTGACTCATGATGCCCTTGCTATAATTGGCACTGACGCGGTTAGAAGATCCTCCCGGGAAACGTAAGATATCTGATCTTTGACCAGTTATTTCTTCTACCATATCATTAACCGCATCAAGGTCCGCAAAATAGGCATCCGTAGAAGAATAGATTTTCGCATAGTCGTGCGTATATGAATGAAGACCGATCGCGTGCCCTTGATCGTAGGCTTCTTTGATATACTCTCTGTGGTTTTCATCATGTCCCGTCACAAAAAACGTGGCCTTCACCTTATGTTTCTTTAATATATCTAAGACTTCTTTCGTGTTTTCGCTGAGGCCATCATCAAAAGTCAAATAGACCACCTTTTCTGAATATTCAGGATTTGGCACCACTTCGACTTCCAGCGATTGATCTTTGTCGTTTCCGGATCGATCTGAGGCTTTGGCGGTAATTGTATATAGGCCCGGAGTAAAGATATCTAACGAACTGGTATCGATCTTTACTTTAGGTTCTGGATCCAGATCATCTTTAACTTTTATTTGCGAGCTGATATCCTCGGATGTTCCCTGCATCACTTTCAATTTATCTATCTTTGGGAATACCGGCGGTTTCTTATCCTGTATACGATTTAACACGACATCTTTTTCCGTGCTGTTTCCATAAATGTCCTTGGCTACAATTTTAAGCTTTTGTTCTCCCACACGATCTAGATCGGGCTTTTTATCAAAAGAAACCTCAAATTCGGATGCATCCGAAACTTTAGTCACAAAACATTCCGGGCGAATCTTTGTATTTAAATCAAACTTTTTATCTGCCACTTCCAAATGAGGTCCCTGGGTGTCACGAACCGCAACATTCACGGTCTTTGCCTTATCTTTAAACACATAGGTGATCACATAATCTCCGGGCTTTTTTAAATCAACTTCTCCTTTGATGTCCACATCTTTTTTTGTTCCAAAAACGATGTTTTGAATATTGTCATAAGGATCAAGATGGCTGCCCATTTCCACTGTTAAACTTGTATTTTTTAAGATCATGGGATCGTGATAAAAATAGACGCCAAACAAAATATATAATGCCGCAACAACGATGCCATACAATTTTCTTTTCATGCTATAGTCCTTTATAATTACTATTATACAAAAACAGCTATATATCTGCCATTCTGATTCATTTTAAATCTTAGTTCTTAATATTTTTTAAATAAAAACAAAAACTTTTTCGGATTATATTAAAAAGATTTGTATTTTATCTCATTTACTGAGAAAATGGCCTAAATGCGTGTATAAATATTTTTGGGGAGATGTATATGAATCTATCGTTGATCTTGGGCCTTCTTGGCGGGCTCGCCCTGTTTTTGTATGGTATGCAGATGATGTCCGATGGTTTGGAAAAGGCGGCTGGAGACCGTTTAAAATCCATTCTGGAAAAACTGACATCCAACCGCTTCTTAGGTGTCCTTGTCGGAGCCGTAATCACGGCCATTATCCAATCCAGCAGTGCCACTACCGTCATGGTCATCGGTTTTGTCAACGCCAGACTGATGACTCTTCGCCAAGCGGTCTGGATCATTATGGGCGCCAACATCGGAACCACGATCACCGGCCAGCTGGTTGCGTTAAATATCAGTGAGATCGCTCCGTTATTTGCGTTTGCGGGTGTTGTGATGATCGTCTTTTTAAAGAATCCAAGGCTTCATTCTCTAGGCTCTATCGTTTCTGGTCTAGGAATCTTATTTATCGGGATGGATATGATGTCTACATCCATGGAACCTTTACGAGAATCTGCTTTGTTTATCTCTATGATCACACAGTTTGCCAATCCGGCCATCGGTATTCTTGTCGGCGCTTTATTTACCGCCTTGATTCAGAGCTCTTCCGCTTCCTTAGGAATCTTGCAGGCGCTGGCCAGAAGCGGTGTGATTGGGCTGCAAGGCTCTGTCTTTGTGTTGTTTGGGCAAAATATCGGAACCTGCATCACGGCGGTATTAGCTTCAATCGGAACGAGCCGGGAAGCGAAACAAACTACGATCATCCATCTCAGCTTTAATATCATCGGCACGATTTTATTCACAACGATCTGCATCCTGACTCCTTTGACAACTTTAGTAGAAGGCTGGACACCGGGCAATGCACCGCAGCAGATTGCCAACATGCACACTTTGTTCAATGTCGTAACCACGATCGTTCTATTGCCGTTTGGAACCTATCTTGCAGATTTTGCCCAACGGATTCTGCCTGGTGAAAAAATGGCCATGGATTCTGAAGGCTTGATGTATTTACAGCCGCTTCCCAAAGCCAATAAGATCGTAGGGTTATCGGCCATCAATGTGCAGCAGGTCCATGATGAAATCATGCGGATGATGGATCTAGCCTATGCCAATGTCAGCGATGCCTTTGATCAGCTGATCCATTATCAGGAAGAGCGTTCTAAATCCATCCAAAAAAGAGAAAAGACAGTGAACTTTTTAAATAATGCGATCTCCCATTATATTTCGGAAGTCTTTGGAAATGGGAATCTTAATCAGGAAACGTCTCAAAATTTAACGGCTTACTACACTATGTTGGTCGATATCGAACGAATCTCCGATTATGCCATCAATATGGATCGCCAAGCTATCGTGATCTCTAAAGAAAGAAGTTCAGACGAAGAAAGAAAGATTCTAAAAAAGATGAAAAGCCGAACTTTCAAGATGCATGATCTGATCTTTGATCTTAAACAAGCGGGTGAATATAACAACCACATCGATGAAAACACCCAGGAATGGAGAAATATGCAGATCCAGGGATTAAAAAACAAAACAATATCCAGCGAATTAGGAATCTCTTTTTCCCGCATTCTGACAGACTATGACCGCATCAACGATCACGCTCTTAACCTTGCCGAAGAAATCGATAAAATCGATAACGAACTTTTTCAGCCCATGATATCGGATTAAAAAACTGCAATACAGCTTACCGTTAAATCTTTGTAAATTCCTTACCAGGCGAGTAATTTTCAGAATCCATCATGATATTTTATATACAGATATTCGCAGAGGAAGGAATTTCATACAATGAATTTAGATCATGAAAAAAATAAAGATTTAAGATATAAATGTGCTTTTTTCATTTTTATTCTGTTTGGTATTTTATTCTTTATAGGGATCCCGACTTTTTTTGTTTTCGCCTTCCAAGGGGGATTCGAAGAGGGGGTTGCCGGATATATAAAATCTGGCATGTCTTCTATTGTGCTGACAATATTTTTTCTTGCGATCATCATCACTTCCGTCACAAAACTAAACAAGATACGGTTGAAAATCGCATGGGGGATTGGCTTGATTTTGGGATCGCTTTTTTGCATTTGGTCAATCAAAAGTTTCATCCTGGACATTCCGTATCTTTTTGATTATGAGGAAGTATATTTATCGCAACTGAAATTTGATTTCGATTCTAATTATGAATATTCCATTTTCTACAATGTAGAAGGTTATGATAAAAACCGCAAGTTTTATTCCTTCACCCTGAATAAAAACACCTATGATCTAGGAAAAGAGCAGTGCGATCAAAACAGAAACATAAGAGCTTTCATTGAATATCTTCCTCATACAAACACTGTAATGCATATCGAATTTCGATAACTTTTTCCCATCTCAAATATGCATAAAAACATATATTCTTTTTTCAGTTCAGATATTTCCGAATATTTGTTTAAATTCTGATTCCGAAGATTTTATTTTGCTTATTTTACGTTCTTTTTACATTTTCTTTTCTTTTTCTTAACATTTGATGTCGATGTATTTTAGTACAATTAAATAAAGAGAAAAGGAGAACCAGAAGATGAAAAAGATTTATTTAACAGTTGCTTCTGTTGCCTGTTCGCTGGCAATTCTTCTGACTGGATGCAGTAGTGCACAGACCCCTAAAGAAGGGACTCTGGTACTGAGTCTAAATCCTCAGATCGAATTTCGCTACGATGAGCAAGGCAACGTCACTTCGCTGATAGGCTTGAACAAAGATGGACAAGCTATGGTGGATGAGTACGAATTCGAAGGAAAAGATTGTGAGACCGCTTTGAATGATGCGATGACCAAGATCAAATCAACAGGCTACTTGGATGATACGATCGATGGTAAAAAAAGAAATGTAGTCTTACAATTGATGCCTGGCTCTTATTTGCCTAGCGGATCCTTTTTAGGCGATTTAGAAGATATCATCGGTACGCATGTATCTGAGAAAGAGAGAATTGTGATCATAGACAGTGATGACTACGATACAAACTATCAAGATAATACATATATTTCCTTAGACAAGGCCAAAGAGATTGCTTTGACCCAGGCAAAGGTGGATGCATCGAAAGCTCAGTTTTCAGAGAAAGAATTCGATTTCGATGATGGACTGGCAATCTATGAATTAGAATTCACGATTGATGGCGTTGAATACAAATACGATGTAGATGCGCGTACAGGGGTCGTGGTCGCCGGACATAATTCAAAAGACATCCCAAAAGATGACACCGATTATGGTCCGCTGAATGACGGGGTCACAGATTATCATTCCACAGACTATGGAAAAGACAGTGATGGAGTGACAGATGTTGGAAATTCGGATTATGGTCCTTATAGTGACGGCATCACAGATTATGACGATACCGATTACGGGCCTCTCAATGATGGGGTCACGGATTACGAACAAACCGACTACAACGCTCCTGTACAGCAGCAAGCGCCAACATCAAATACAACTCCTAGTGCTCCTGCCGTACAAGCTCCAGTGCAGCAGCAGACTCCGACAGTCAACACGACTCCTCCTGCGAATTCTGGAGGTTCTGGCGGAGGAAGTTATAATAATTCTGATTACGGGGACAACTCAAACTATGGAGGAAATTCCGGATACGGAGGCAACTCCGGTTACGGAAACTCAGATTATGACTGATTGGCGTCAAGAATGTAAATACACTTTGACCAAGCCGCAGGCGTTGATGATTGAAAGGCGTCTGCGGCCTTTCTTAACGATGGACAAGCACGGAGACGAAAACGGATATTGGATCCACTCTCTTTATTTCGATACGCCTTTTGATCAATTTTATAAAGAAAAGCTCCAAGGCTACTTGATTCGTCAGAAATTTCGACTCCGTTATTATGGGGAAAAGCCGGACTTTATCCGCTTGGAAAACAAACGAAAACATGGCCCTCATGGTCAAAAGCGTTCCATCATCCTCAGCAAAGCGGAGGCTAACGACCTTTTAAATGGTGACATCCATTTTCTGTCCGAAAAAAAAGAACCTCTCGCCAAGGCATTTCTAATGGCATGGAACAGCGGAATGAGACCCAAGGTCATCGTATCGTATCAACGAAAAGCTTTTGTCTACCCTTATGGAAATGTCCGTATCACCCTGGATTCTAACATTCAAACTTCTCATGATATTTCTTGTTTCTTAGATGAATTCAAGCATTTTTCCATAGAAGATCATGTCATCATGGAAGTGAAATACGATGGCTATTTCCCAGATTTTCTTGCCGATTTATTAAATATAATCAATCCGCATAGACAAGCTTATTCAAAATATGCCATGTCCCGTTACTACGAATAGGAGGCCTTTATGGGATTCAACGATATTTTTAATACCGACTTCTTAAACCAATTTCCGACCCAGACCCTTTCTCAAATTCTGATCACCATGGGATTGGCATTCATTTTGGGAATTTCCATTGCGGTCATTTATAAACGGACACATACCGGTGTATTATACAGTGCAGATTTTGGGATCACATTGATTGCGATGTGTTTGATCACCGCCATGCTGATCATGTGTGTTGTTTCGAATGTCGTTTTATCGCTGGGTATGGTAGGGGCTCTTTCCATCGTCCGTTTTCGTACCGCAATCAAAGAACCGATGGATATCGTTTTCTTATTTTGGAGCTTGGCAGGCGGCATCATTTTGGCAGCCGGAGGCTATATCCTCGCTTTTGTAGGATCTTTGCTCATCAGTTTGGTTCTGCTTTGTCTTCGGGATCGAACTTATGTTCATACGCCTTATCTTTTGATCTTAAAAGTACAGGATAGTCAAAGTGCTGCTGATCTATCGAAACAAATCAAGGACAAGACCAAAAAGTCCCGGCTCAAGAGCCGTACCGCTCACAAAAATGAAATCGAACTGATTTATGAAGTCCGCATCGCGCCGGAAGAAGACCTGAATATCGTTTCTGATTTAGAAAAATCAGACGGAATCAAAGAAGCTTCATTAATATCTTATAATGGTGAATTTTTAGGCTGATATGTATACAAAGAAATACTTTGACAAGATCGTTTTGATTGTATTTGCCATCGGTTTGGTCATTGCCCTTTTTTGGAAAACAACCCCTGTTATGGGCTATGAAAAATTATTATTTGATGACTCGTATGTTCATCAAATCAATCTTCAGGTCGATGATGTGGCCGCATTATGGGAAAAAGAAGAATACGTAATGGCAGATATAAAAATCGATGAGGAAACCATCGCCGGAGTCGGCTTGCGAATCAAAGGGAACAACTCGCTTTCCCTAAGCAAAGAATATGGATTGTCACGCTACAGCTATAAAATTGAATTTGATCATTATGAAGATGGCGTGACGTATCATGGCCTGGACAAACTTACTTTGGATGCTTCTTTTCAAGATAACAGTTATTTAAAAACCAAACTGGCTTATGATCTTTATCAACGGATGGGTGTCTTAAGCCCTCTTTGTTCTTTTGCGTGGGTCACGATCAATCAGGAACCCATCGGGCTCTATGTCGTTATTGAAGAAATTGAGGATGGATTTTTAAAACGCCAGTACGGGAATTCTCATGGCCAATTGTATAAGCCTGACTACAAACGCCTGGAATACGATAATCGAGATATCGGGTTATGTTACTTGGGAGAAATGAGCACATCCTATCCGGGAATCTTTGATCATGCGAAAACGAACGCAGATCCAGAAGATAAAAAGAATCTGATCGAAAGCATCCGTCAGCTAAACTTAAACAAAGACCTCGAACAATATGTCGATGTCGATCATACCTTGCGATATTTTGTCGTCTTGGTTTTTATCATGAATTGGGACAGTTACATGGGTCCGACCGGTCATAATTACTATCTTTATGAAGAGCAAGGAAAAATACAAATACTTCCTTGGGATCAAAATCTTGGATTTGGAACGTATTGTTTTGAAATGACCGATCCGATACAGGACAATACGTATCTGATCAACTTTCCAATCTTAACGCCCTGGTATGAAAACGTTCTGGAAAACCGGCCTTTGTTTACAAATCTCGTAGAATCCTATCAGGATGAATATCTTGATTTATTTGACACCTTCCTGACCCAAAATATAGATAGTCAATGGCTCAAAACTTGGTTTTTAAAAGAATCTTCGATGATTGCGCCCTATGTCAAAAAAGATCCGAGCGCCTATGTATCTTTTGAGGAGCATGAACTTGCGGTCAGCACTTTATATCAGCTATGTGTAGACCGTTCCAAAAGTATTCGCAGCCAGCTTGAAGGATCCTCCGCAATCTCTTTAAATGATCTTGAAGAAAATCCTAAACAAATTGAAACTTCCGTGAATATCCCAGATCTTGGCAATCTGCAGGATCTTGAGAACGCCTATGACAAAAATCAGATATTAAAGGAAAAACTGTTGTCAACTTCCCCAAAAGATTGATTCCTTTAAGAAATTATCAACGCTTCTACTTAAAGCGGTGAAAAACTTATTAAAGTTTCAAAGTTTTTGTTGAGTTTCGACAAAAACTTTTTTGATTCTCTCTCTTGTCTTGATTTATATTATTAAATATGAGGAACAAATATGAAATTTATTATTGAACATTTATCTAAAAACTTTGAGGCCAAAAAAGTTCTCAAAGATATCAATTTTACATTTGAAGAAGGAAAGATCTATGGGCTTCTGGGAAGAAACGGGGCCGGTAAAACAACGCTTTTTAATTGCGTCAACGGCGATTTAAAAACAGACAGCGGAAATTTCTATCTAGAAGATGAGCTCGGGCATCGACGCAAAGTGATCGCAACGGATATCGGTTATGTCCTGTCGACTCCAACGGTCCCAGAATTTTTAACCGGGCGAGAGTTTTTAAAATTCTTTATGGATATCAACGAGAAATCCATCAAAGATCCAAAAAGTATCGATGAATATTTTGACTATATGAGCATCGATCCAGAAGACAGAGACAAACTGCTCAAAGACTACTCCCACGGCATGAAAAACAAGATGCAGATGTTGATCAACATCATTACACATCCTAATATCTTGTTACTGGATGAACCATTGACGTCGCTGGATGTGGTCGTCGCCGAAGAAATGAAACAGTTGCTTCGCTCTTTAAAACAAGACCGCATCACGATTTTCTCTACGCACATCATGGATCTGGCCCTTGATCTTTGTGATGAAATCGTACTTTTAAGTCACGGAGAACTTGAGGTCGTAGATAAAGCAGACCTTAACAGTCAAGAGTTTAAAGACAAGATCATCGAAACACTAAGGGAGAAGACCAATGAATAAGACTCTCAAGATCTCTTTTTCCTTAAAGAACACGTATCGCGTCAACAGCATCTTGTTCTCCTTAAAGCAGATTCCTCTTTTAAAAAGGTTGCTTCCCTCAACACTCTATAAAGTCAAAGGACTCAAAATCTTAGCGAACCTGTTATCTGCCTTATGGGAAATCATTTCCATCTTCCTTGGAAAGTTCTTGTATTTTTATTGCATGATAGAGATCGTTTCTATTCTTTATAAAGGAATCCCGGCGGATGATTTGTTTTTGCATATCCTGTTCTTTCTTACAGTGATCGGCAGCTTTTCAAACACTCATCTCTTTAATCCAAGCAAAGATAAATACTATGCGCTGATCCTGATGCGAATGAACGCTAAAGAATATACGCTAACAAACTATTTTTACACCTTGCTTAAGACGTTAGTGGGCTTTATGCCGTTTACGCTCTTATTTGGCATAAATCGAAACATTCCTTTATGGCTATGTATCGCATTGCCTTTTTGTATCGCAGGCATGAAGCTGATCTTTGTCGCATGCAGTTTATGGGACTATGAAAGAAGAGGATCCGGCTATAACGAAAATCAACTATCCAAATATGTATGGGGGTTTATCGCCATCCTTTTGGCCATTGCCTATGCCTTGCCTGCTTTAGGATATTTTGTACCCAAAACCATAACAGAGATTCTTTTTTTGGCTTGTATTCCTCTTGGTATCCTAGGTCTTATAAAGGTAGTGAACTTCAAAGAGTATTACGCCATCAATAAGGAACTGCTCAAAACCTTAACGTGTCAAATGGACAATACGACAATCGCTCAGGTCGTAAAACAGGCTAATGAAAAGAAAATATCAACAGATACATCTATCACCAGTAAACGTAACGGCTTTGAATTTTTAAACGAACTTTTTATCAAAAGACATAAAAAGATACTCTGGAACTCGACCAAAAAGATTTCTTACATCTGCACTTTTCTTATAGCCGCCGTTCTCTTGATTCTTTATATGTCGCCAGGCATCAAACCGGTTTTTAATAAGATCGTAATGGAATATCTGCCCTATTTTGTTTTTATCATGTATGCCATTAATCGCGGAACCAACTTTACGCAAGCTCTGTTTATGAACTGTGATCATTGTTTGTTGACTTATTCATTTTATAAACAGCCAAATTGCATATTAAAGCTATTTCAGATTCGTTTGCGTGAAATCATGAAAATCAATGCGGTTCCGGCCCTTGTGATCGGTCTTGGCTTGGCACTGATCTTGTTTGCGAGCGGCGGAACAGACAATCCGCTCAATTACGGAGTACTGATTGTCTCTATTTTAAGCATGAGCCTGTTTTTCTCCATTCACTACTTAACGATCTACTATCTGCTGCAGCCTTACAACGCAGCAACAGAACTGAAAAGCGGGACTTATCGCATTGTTACGAGTGTAACCTATTTTATATGCTTTACGATGATGCAGCTTCGTATGCCGGTTCTGTTATTTGGTGTAATGGCAATCGTTTTCTGTGCATTATACAGTATTATCGCAAGCTTCCTGGTCTATCGCTTTGCGCCTAAGACATTTAAGATCAGAACATAAGGCAGCGAGCATTTTTCATAAAAACGCATGAACTTAAGAAATCTCTTAAATTCATGCGATTTTTTGTTTGAGAATCATTTTTCATAATATCGTTCGGGAATCACCGCAACCGGGGCAATATCAGGAATATCATCCCCGTCCTCATGCAAGGCATAGCTTCCATCGACTCTGACTACAAACACATCTCCTTCTTCAATAGAATGAGGCAATGTGACCTCATCCGCATAAACACTATCTAAACAAAGACACAGGTTTTCATCATCGGCATAAAATGAATCCTTATCTTGCGGTGTAAATATAAGCTTATCCTCGTCTGCTTCTTTGACAGTCATTTTCATATCGATATATCCGTCATACTCTAAACTCCGGATCACGTCTTGGCTTTGGCTTAACTGCCAATCTTCCTGCGTTATCGTAAATGGCTCATAGGGAAATAAACCTTCGGAAAGGACATACCCACTCTCTACATTTTTATAAGTCACATTGACGGCTGTATCGCAATCCTGGTCAATCAAAGCACAATTGGTCTGCAAAATGGTACTGATCCAGAAAGTATGATTCATATTTTCTAAAGCTTCTGTCATATTCCCCGAAAACAACCCTTCATCATCCACACAAAAGGTTACAGAAGAATAATCGTCAGTCCATTCGACTGAATAGTCATCCTTTATAGATTCATATTCTCGAGCTATTTCTTTTAAGATCATTCTATTATTCTCTATCAGATTTTTAATCTGTGAATCACTGGCTTCTAGAATCAGACAGTCTTCTTCAACCGTCACTTCATCGGCATATGCAGAATCAAGATGAAAATCATCTACATCATGATCCTTTACACTGGCATAAGAATCTTTGCCGAGAAAATACTGTGATTCTACAGGCAGCACGTACTCGCTGACCGGTTCATTTTGGCACCCGCTTATCATAAAGAATAAGATAACAAAAACACAAACGAATTTACGTTTCATACTGATTTCTCCTCGTCTATTTTTCAATGAAGTTTTCTACTTTTGTGCTAAAAAATCAAACAATCTCAGTTTTTCTTTCTTGCATACTGCATAAAAATCCATATAAGCATCCTCATCGACAATGGGAATATTGATTCGATTGTGAATGGAGTTTGTGCTTATGCTTATATTGGTAACGAAGCTGGGAATGGATGAGTATTCAGCTATTTCTTTTAATTCGCCGGGATCACTTTGTTTTAAAAAGCGGGACCTGTTCATATGTTTGTCTAAAACGGCGGTCCAGCATCCAATATCGGACGATAATAGAAAAGTTTGACCATCGATATCACTAAAATGAATGTTGTCTTTATACTGATATAAAAAATGTGTTTTTGGCACCGAAACATACAGATGTTCTGTCATGATCTTTTTGCATACTAAGTTATCCGCATGGACCGAATTATTAATAAAAATGATGTCATAGACATTATTCAAAAGATTCTTTAAAAGATCCTTTTCTCCCTCTGTTGAAACAGAAACCTTTTTATTCATCCCGCCCGGTGCAAACAAAGAGGGAAATTTAAACATCGGTCCTGGTGCGGTGAGCCCTATGTTTATACTTTGCGTTTTCTCTTTTAGATCTTTGGCTTTTGCCTCCAGCTTATTGATCATCATCATGATATCTTTGGCATAATACAGAATTTCTTTGCCGTCATCATTGAGAGTTATCTTATTGCCGGTCCTGTCAAAAATAACAAGATCCAGTTCTCGTTCAAGCTTTTGCATCGCTTTTGACAGAGAAGGTTGCGATATGTGAAGAAGTTCGCTGGCTTTTAATAGTGAACCCGTTTCAGAAAAGACAAGAAGATAATATAAAAGCTGCGAATCAATCATATTTACGCTCCTTTTAGTATTCGATTTTATTATACTATCTTTCCTAATCGATATAAATCATTTGCGTGCAAATAAACTATAATGCAAATGGAGGTGATAGAGATGAGAACGCTTATAGCTTATTTCAGCTGGTCAAACAATACCAAAAAATTGATTGAAAAAATCAACGAAAAGAAAAAATATGATGTCATCCGCATCGAAAGAGCCATTCCTTATTCTGATGACTATGATATCTGCGCTTATAAAGAAGCAAAAGAAGAAGTGACAAAAAACAGCCATCCAGCCATTAAGTCAATAGATATCGATTTGAATAATTATGATCGAATCTTGCTTTTTTTCCCAATCTGGTGGTACACATTCCCAATGCCCATCGGCTCCTTTATCGAAAAACTCAAAGGCTATCGAGGAACAGTGTATATCTTTGCCAATAGCTATACCAACGATCCGCAGTACATGATCAACAGTATGAATGATCTCAAAAAGATCGATCCTGCTATTGCGTTTACAGAAGGATTATTCAATAAGAATTTTAATGAACACATTCAATTTATAGAAAGCGAGGAATTGTAACATGGAAATGATGAAACTTTATAATGGTGTAGAGATCCCAGCTAACGGATTTGGTGTTTATCAGGTCAGCAAAGAAGACTGCAAAGAAAGTGTCTTAACAGCTCTAAAAACCGGTTATCGTCATATCGATACGGCACAGTCTTACTTCAATGAAGAAGAAGTCGGTGCAGCTTTAAAAGAAAGCGATGTTCCAAGAAACGAGATCTTCCTGACGACAAAAGTTTGGATCGATAACTATGGTGAAAGCAAAGCGTATCAATCTGTAATTGAATCATTAAAAAAATTGCAGACAGATTATCTCGACCTCATTCTTTTACATCAACCTGTGGGCGATTATTACGGCGCTTACCGCGATCTGGAAAAATTATACGAAGAAGGAAAAGTAAGAGCAATCGGCGTATCGAACTTCTATCCAGATCGTTTAGTCGATCTTTGCCTATCAACAAAGATCAAGCCAATGGTCAATCAAATCGAAGTCAATGTCTTCAATCAACAGATCGAAGCAAAAAAATGGGCCGATAAATATGGAGTGGTTCTTGAAGCCTGGGCACCGTTTGCCGAAGGTAAAAACAATATGTTCCACAATGAAGTACTGCTCTCTATCGGTGAAAAACATGACAAAAGTGCAGCACAAGTCATCCTTAGATGGCTATATCAAAGAGGCATCGTGTCTTTGGCAAAATCTGTACACGAAGAAAGAATCAAAGAAAACTTCGATATCTATTCTTTTGAACTCGATGATGAGGATATGAAAAAAATCGAAACACTGGATACCAAAACATCTTCTTTTTTCAGCCATCAGGATCCAAACATCATCGAATGGTTTGGTCAATTGATCAAAGAAAGAAGAAAATAAACCATTCAGAGATCTTCTTCTCATAACATCAAAAAATGTTCATTAAATCTGTCCCGGCCGGATAGATGATGTCCCCAGAAGAAAGAAATCGTCACTTGGCTTGATGAACTCAACTGAGACGAAAACAAAATACAGGAGGCAGACAAAATGAAATGTGAAGACAAGGAAGTTTTTGAAAAACAAAATGCATTTGGCATGGGTACACTCAATACAGCATATGCCCAATATTTTATCAAAGATTCGTTCCTGAATCCCCTGACAGATCCAAAAAGCGGACTTTTCGCTGCCAACGTTACGTTTGAGCCTGGATGCCGCAACAACTGGCACATTCATCATGCGACAAAAGGCGGCGGGCAGCTTCTACTCTGTACTGCCGGTGAGGGCTGGTATCAAGAAGAAGGAAAACCTGCTGTCAGTCTTGAGGCTGGCAGTGTCATCATGATCAAGCCCAACATCAAGCATTGGCATGGCGCAAAAAAAGACAGCTGGTTCTCACACATTGCCATAGAAGTTCCTGGTGAAAACTGTAAGAATGAATGGTGTGAACCCATCAGCGATGAAGAATATGAAAAACTGTAAGGAGTAATCAAACATGGCAAAAAAACAAACTGCAGGAAGAGATGCTTTAGGAGAATTTGCTCCTTTATTCGCCGAGATGAATGACGATGTGCTTTTTGGAAAAGTATGGAGCCGAGAAGATAAATTATCTCTTAGAGACCGATCTTTAGTGACCATCATTTCTCTGATGGCTCAGGGTCTGACAGATGAATCATTTCGTTATCACCTGATGTCCGCCAAAGAAAACGGCATCACTCGTGAAGAAATTGCCGAAATCGTCACCCATGCGGCATTCTATTGTGGCTGGCCAAAAGCATGGGCGGTATTCCGTATGGCAAAAGAAATCTGGAACGAAGAACAATAAACTAAAAAAACACATCCATTGACAAACAATAAAGCGGAGAAATGTACTCAGGGCATCTCCGCTTTACATTTTGGTTTGATAACTTCTTATAACCTCTTCAACATAGATTAACTATACATTTTATCCGTCTTTAATTTCCAAATTTTCGTTTCAAAGCTTTCTCTACCAAATAAATCGTATAGAACATTACACACATCTGCCCAAACAGAATAAATAGAGATCCATATTCGATTTGATCTTTCAATAATAAAGAAAGAATAATCGATATTGCGCCCAGTCCCCAACCAAATTGAAACCAGTACGACCCCATCAAACGATTTGAAAACTGCCATGCTTCTAAACTAGCCATTGAACGCCTGGTTCGATATCCAAACAATGGATTGATTTCAGATAATTTTGCTTTTTTAAAATAAATCCCCATTAAAATCATGACCAAAGGAATCAATAAATTCATCAACAACATAAACCAGAACATCTTAGTTCACCTTCTCTGCAATGGAGTCATACACTTTTTCTGTGTCTTTTTGACTCTGTAAATTGAAAACGATATATTGATCTTCCTTTGTTTTTAATACGATCAAAGAATCGTTATCATTATAAACATAGAGCTTGTATCTACCAAATTGATCGTTCTCAAAATTACCCGAACTGATTTTCAATCCGCCAAAGCCCCAAACACGAGATCCATAATCGGCATCGTCCGTCAAATAGACTTCCTCTACATCCGAATATTTTATCGTTGAACCCCCAGCCATAAACGCATTCACTTCTACAGAATCTTCCCCCACATTTACGTTCACATCCCCGGCAAAAAGAAGTCCGCCAATACCAGCCAAAACAATAAGCGTAAAAATCAAACTGCCCCTCTTGATAATTTTAGAAGTTCTGTCATCCTCTTGCCCAATCTCTGGCTCATCTGCATTCATTGTTTTTTTCTTAGAGAAAAAATTCCCTCCTATGATTGCGGTTGTGATTCCGCCAAAGAATAAAATCAACTCCAGCCAGGCTAAATCTTCGTCTAGAACAGTAACCAATAAACCAAGAGAAAACATCAAAGTGGCAATCCCAACAAATCTACATAATCGTTTCTCATCATATTTCGCTTTTTCTGCTTTTCCGGAAGTATTATACCCTGCAATCAGAAAACTGCCCTTCCCCATAAAAAAGACCAAACTTAACGCAAGAAATACAATAACTAAAAATACTCTAAACATACAAAAAACTCCTTTACTGCAACCGATATAAACGATATATAAATCGAATCAAACTGGTTATGATGAGCAAGATAAAGACATACCCCATCCAGGGACATAGGTTTTTTTGGATCATAAGAATAAAAACCACCCACAACATAATGAGCTGAATGAATAAATCAATACTCCAAAGAAAATCCGAAACCGCTTTTTGTATTCTAGTTGCATTTTGATCCGTTACTACGATAGGAAGACGATATTGGAACAATTGAATGGGTTCGCCTTTTTTATATGAATCTTGTTTATTCCAGAGAATAAAAAATGCATCAAAGCGCCAAACACCGGCAAGAAGATAACTTGATAAGCAGGAGCAAAACCATCCGCTTTCCCAAACGCATCGTAATGAACCACGATATCTTCTTGATACATGACTAAAATCGCAATAGACATTCCTATAGTTAGGAATAATATGCTCAAGATTAGTTTCTTCATTGCTTATAACCCCTTTAAAAATAATGTTTCTTTCTAAATCGTGCTGCAAAAGAATGCAAGCATGACCAAATCTTAAAAGCTTGCGCCAACTCCTATACAAAAGCTTTTAAAACTATCTTTATACCTTGGCATCTTCTCTGTATTTCTAATTAAATTGTATGCCTGGCCTACAAAAATTAAACCCCCTTTGCATTAAGATGCTGCAAAGAAAAAGGCAGCCCAAGGCTGGATCAACCAGGCAATCAAGTTTTGGAAAAACCATATGATATAAAAACGAGTCTATGGACAAAATGAAGTTTTTCTGCTTTAGTTCATAGGCTCGTTTTATACTGTCTTCCATCTCTATCGAACCCGATAACTAATTGATCTGATCCTGGCCCGAATCATTCTTTTTATAAACCCATCTTCCTATATCATTTCCTTGAATAGCAACCGAACAAAAATAACATTACATATTATTATCATAATATCTATATTTATATTGCCATATTCATTACATATAGCTATATTTTAGTTAACAAAGGAGGTTTCGTATGAAAACAAAAGATTGGAATTGGATAATATTTCCTTAAAGAAAAAGCATCCTTGCACCTGCAGACATGACCATTACATGTCTATCAGCTCCACGTAATGTTATAAAACATCATGATGTTCTTTTAAGGATTTTCTTTGAGAACCTGTATTCGACAAGAAAAAGATTTTATAGAATGACATCTTTAGCTTGAAAACTGGTAATGTGACTTTAGAGGATAAAAAAGTCATGGATCAATGTAGTTAGAAAAACAATATTACTTATCAAACTTAAAAACGAATGTATAAACGAGGGAAAAATGTATAAAATTGAGAAAAAAGAGAACTTGGAACCGACAGTGATCCGAATGGTCGTTCAAGCACCGTTTATGGCCAAACGGGCGAAGGCCTGATTGACCTGTGCCAGCGATCTGGCGAAGGCCGGATATGAGGTCACGATCTTCGAAGCGCTGCATGTAGCGGGAGGGGTCTTGATGTACGGGATCCCGGAATTCCGTTTGCCTAAAGAGATCGTTCAAAAAGAGATCGGTCATTTAAAGGAGATGGGAGTCAAGATCGTAACGAATTTTGTCGTGGGACGAAGCGATTCCATCGATTCCATCATGGAACAGGGCTATGAAGCCGTATTTATCGGTTCGGGGGCTGGTTTGCCGAACTTTATGGGGCTGCCGGGAGAAAACTGTAAAGGGGTCTATTCAGCCAACGAGTTTTTGACACGGATCAATTTGATGAAGGCATATAGAGAAGAGAGCGATACACCGGTCCAGCATCCCAAAAGATGTGTGGTTGTCGGCGGCGGGAACGTGGCCATGGATGCCGCACGATGTGCCAGACGACTGGGGGCAGAGGTCCATATCGTGTATCGCCGGAGCATGGAAGAACTTCCGGCACGAAAAGAAGAGGTCGAGCATGCACAGGAAGAAGGGATCGTTTTCGATCTGCTATGCAATCCGGTGAAGGTGATAGGAAACGAAGAAGGATGGTGTACGCAGATCGAATGCATCCGAATGGAACTGGGAGAACCGGATGCCAGCGGAAGAAGACGTCCGGTACCGATCGAGGGATCGAATTTTACGATCGATATCGACTGTATGATCATGGCGATCGGGACCAGTCCGAATCCTCTGATCCGACATACGACGGAAGGTCTGGAGGTCAACCGGAAAGGATGTTTTATCTGTGATGAAGAAGGAATGACATCAAGAGAGAACATCTATGCCGGCGGGGATGCCGTGAGTGGAGCGGCCACTGTCATCAATGCCATGGGGGCCGGAAAAAAGGCGGCTGCTGCCATTGATGCCAAGATGAAGAACAGGAGCTAATAAACATGGATATACGAAAACAAAACGCCAGGTATGCATTATCTTTGATTGAAAACGGATCTGTTGTCGGCCTGGGCGGAGGGCAAACGATTCGACTTTTGGCATCCTTGCTTCCTGAAAAAGAAGATATTTCTATTGTTACGCCTTCTAGTGAAACGGACTGATTTATCAGTCCGCTGGATTGAAGGTTCTGCCTTCCTGGTTAGTTTCTTCTATTGATATTGCTTTTGACAGCTGTGATGAAATCGACGAAAATTTTATCGCATTAAAGAGCGGAGGTGGAATCCACACACAAGAAAAAATTATTGGTTCTATGGCGAAACGGTATGTTTTGTTAGTGGATTTAAATAAATATCAACCTCGATTAACGTATCAACATCCAGTTGTTTTGGAGATCATCAAGAGTTCCTATGCCCTTGTATGCTCACAACTGGAAAAAATGGGGCTTTCTTACCATTATCGTAAGGCTCCAAACAAAGATGGTTTGCTTCTAAGCGATTCAGGAAATATCTTAGTGGATGTTAAAATCGAGACGTATCAAGATCCTTGTTCTCTTTATTATTCTTTAAAATCTATTGTTGGTGTTATTGAGGTAAGCCTATTTGTAAAAGAAGTAACCGACATTGTCTATATGGACAACGGAAAAATCGTACATAAAACCAAAGAAAAACAGGAATAAAGATTGTATCCAATATATAGGATATTTCTAATCTTTGCACTATGCCACAATATGGCAGGATCCTGTAACTTTTCAATGGATATAATAAAGCTAAGGTGTTAGAAAACATGCGCATCGTCATAGCTTTATTTCTTATGCATTTGACTTTTTCAAAATGAATGATTCATTATATAGACTAGGTGAATATAATGCGAAAAGAAGATATCAAAATCATCCCTTACAATTCAAGCCATAAAGAAAAATTCATATGCCTAAATATAGCGTGGATAAAAAAATATTTTGAAGTTTAGCCTCAGGATTTAGAAATGTTAGATCATATAGAGGACTATATTCAAACTGGTGCTGGGATTTATGTAGCCCTATACAAAAATCAAGTCATATCTACATGCATGATCGTTCCCAAAGGTGCTGATACATGGGAAATATGTAAATTTGCGACAGATGAGCACTATGAAAGAAATGGCGCTGGTTCACTGATTTTTGAAAAATGCCTTGATTATGCAAAGATTCATCATGCGAAAAAAATCATAATCGTAACGAATACCATCTTGGATTCTGCCATGCATCTATATACTAAATTTGGTTTCCAGCCTGTTCCTATAGACAATATGGAATATAATCGGGTGAATATTCAGTTGAAATTAAAATTATAAAAATCTAAAAAGGATAAAAATGGAGATATAATAGAACCGATGTTAATCTGCGTTGCTTGTAACAGCGATAGTTTTGATATTAAATGAACTTGTAAGAACAAGGAGATCTAAAGTATGTTAAGCAAGAATATTAAAACTCTAAGAAAAGCAAAAGGTCTTTCACAAGAAGAACTGGCAGTCAAGCTAAATGTAGTAAGACAAACGATTTCAAAATGGGAACAAGATCTATCGGTTCCCGATGCTGACATGCTTATCCATCTAGCAAACGAACTGGATACTTCCGTTAGTGTTCTATTAGGTGATACACTGGTTGATGATAGTAAAAATGACAAGGATCTAAAAGTCCTCTCAGAAAAACTTGAAGCCATCAATCTTCAACTAGCTAAAAGAAATGAAACTAGGATCAGAATGATTCGTTACATACTGATGGTGATATGTATACTCATTATATTGGGATTTATTATGATAGCGCTGACTAGCAATGAATTTATGACTTGGAATTATAATAATCCAGAATTAGCTGTTGCCGGTACTATCCTTCATGGTATGAGTTGGATCTTTGTCAGGATAGCTCCATTTATGTTTATTGCTGCAGTTATAGGAATTGTTCTCACCAATAAAAGAAGATCATAGATTATCAAGATACTTGTAATTGTTAGTAATCATACATTTCGTGCACTTCTATCAATCAGTCAGAATGAAGCTGAAAGAAATTTACATTCTATTCATCTCTGTATTCGATATGGTTAGACTTTTTCCATCAAATCGATTGTAAAAAGAATCATGTTCATTTGATTAAAAAAATAAGGATCGTGTTGCGCAGACCTGTACTGGCAAATTAACACGATCCAGTTTTTATTTAACAATGTTCATAAGATGCCTTTAAGAATTCTTTATAGTAATTCTGTTTTAATTCATTATTTATATTCTTATACTGCACGTATAAGAGCTGCGCATAAAATCTCTTTTGATCCTGTGACACATTTTCAAAATCCTTTTCTAATTCCTCTATATGATTTGATTGATTTAGAACGAAAACATCATAGATAAGATTGACATATTTTGTGATTTTTGGATTTTTTAGCTTTTGTAGCTCTTCAAAATATTTACTTGCCTTTTTCTTATTCTGATTAAAAGCATAGTATTCAAACGCTTTTAAGAAAATATCCTCTTTTTGACTTTTCTTTGAAGCTCGTAGCAGCAAGTCAAACTGTTGGTCAATTTTTCCTTTATTATCTTCCAACAGATAGCGATTTAATTTTAAATACTCTAAATTGTAAGGAGGAAATAACGCCCGGATCAATGAACGATTTATTAGTGTATCAAAAGATTGAAAATCCTTCTGTTTTATTGCTAGAACCAATTTTTTTTGCATCGAACTTTTGACAAACAAAAGTATGATATAAAAAAGAATGCATAATAGAATCAATACTAGTAAAGTATTGCTCACAGAATTCATAAAACCATCTCCTACTTCTATCACCTGTTGAAAGTTACCCTGGGGCCATCTCCAAGGTAACTTTCATTTATAGAATTCCAAAATAGGTTAAAACAATCGATACGATCATAATACCAAAAATCAAAAGGACAGTTTCTTTTCCATTTGTCTTTTTCAATCGCCAATAGCAGAATGCCGTCAACAATACAGATAATAATTTTGGCATAATTTGGTCAACTAAGTCTTGGATAACAATCGTACCTTCTCCACTGGCAAATTCAAGCGGAATCGTCAAACTAACAGTCGTGGATACCAAACACCCGGCGACAAATAATCCCAGAACAGTAGCTGCGCCCGAAATTCTTTGAATGATTTCATCGCTTTTTCCAGAGTTGATAATATCCATACCTTTTGTATATCCAACTCGGAAACCGAACCATTTCACGCCCTGGTTAATAATATTGAAAACAACAAACGTAAAAATTGCCCCAAATACATTTCCTGTCACAGCCATAGAAGCGCCGATACTGGCACAAATTGGCCAGATCGTAAACCAAAACAGACCATCACCTAAACCTGCAATAGGTCCCATTAAACCTGTTTTAATAGAAGTTATACTATCCTTTTCCTCTTCTGGTGTAGATACTTCTAAAGCTGCCAGCAAGCCAAACAATAACGGAGCTAATGTAGCATGCGTATTAAAGAATTCCAGATAACGCTTTACCGTTTTCTCTTTCACTTCGGCTGGAGCATCTTTATAAAGTCTTTTTAATACAGGTGTCATTGTATAAAGACAACCAGCCGCTTGCTGTCTTTCATAGTTCCAGCTCCATTGATAAGTTAGATGATGAATAAACATTTCCCGATAAATTTTATTTGTCATTTGGAATTCTGTTGATGGAACTGATTGATTGTTTTGAGCTGTTGTCATAGATCGATACCTCCTTCAACTTCCATAGAATTAATAGATTCTTCTATTCTCTTATTCTGTACAAAGTTATAATCATGGATTCCAGCAAATACTAATCCGACCAAGGAAACTCCCAAAATAGGTAGACCTAAATAAGCCGCACAAACGAATCCGGCAACAAGATACATCCACATATTTTTCTTTAACATCATTGTTAACAACATACTGATTCCAACTGCCGGAATCATACCGCTAGCAACTGTTAACCCATCTGTAATAAATGTCGGTAACCAATCTATGAAATCTTGCAAAACAGTATTTCCTAAGAAAACAGCTATAAAGCAAGGAACGGCTCGTACTAAAAACAAGAAAACGCCACTTAGCAAATGCCAACGATTCACCTTGTCAAAATCGCCTGTCTTTGCCACAGCTTCAGCTCTGTGAATGTGTACAGACAAATAAGTTTGTAAAAGAACTACCAATTGAAGAATAAGCGTTGCAGCTGGAACCGCAAATGCAACACCAACCGAAACTCCGCCGCCACTAGTGATTCCTGCAACAGTTCCAATAATGGCTCCTCCAGTAATATCCGGCGGATTGTAAGCACCCACAGAGTTTACTCCTAACCACATCAATTCCAAAGTACCACCAATAATCAAGCCTTGTTCAAGATCACCCAAAAGCAATCCTGTAACAGTACCTGCCAATAAAGGTTTTCGAATCTGTAACTGAATTCCTCCATCGTCTAAAGAACATAACCCAGCCCACAAAGCAACTAACAAAGCCTGTACTAACATATCATCTTTCTCCTTCTACATCCTTATCAATTACATCTTCCATATTGACAATATCGTCTCTAGGAATCATTTGAATTTTCACATCGATTCCTAAACCAATAATATCTTTGAATGCTTGTCTTTCTTCTGGCGTTACTGAAACAGCCGTGGCAATTTTCGTGCGTCCATTGATAAAACGCATACCTCCAACATTTAGGTACGGAAATTTCACTCCACCCTTTGCGAGTTTATAAGCATCAATAGAATTTGTTAAAATAATCATCGTACGCCTTTTAATAGGGTTTTTATGATAAATATTAATAAAAGAGTCTACGCCAAATACCTTTACTTTAACATTTGCAGGTGCAGTCATAGAAATCACGGATTGTTGCATCTTATCTTTGACCACATCATCATTAATAATCAAAACTTGTTCAATGTTATAATCATTGATCCACGTAGTGGCAATCTGCCCATGAATGAGTCGATCATCAATTCTAACCAGTTCAATAGCCATGTTATTCTCCCTCCTTTTTCAAAATACGATTTGAATTTCTAAATAGTTCTTCTTCATCTCTCAACAACTCGGATACATCATTACATCCACAATTCCGTTTATTGATAATTTCCACTAAAATTGCCAAGTTATATCCTGTTATAACTGTAATGTTGTCTTTTTCCATCATAAGCTTTACGGCAACATTATTCGGCGTACCGCAAATTAAATCTGTAAAAATCAGAACTTCTTTGCAGTCTTGAGAAAGTTCATCATAAGCATGTTTCATTTGCTCCTCGATATCCTGAACACTAGATGTTGGTGTCACTGACACCGTTTTAATGTAATCACTCCTTCCTATTATCATGTTCAAGCTATCAACTGCGCCAAAACAATACTTCCCATGACTTGTAATGATGATTCCAATTTTTTGATCCACGCTATTCACATCCTTTCACCTTTATATTCGCAATTCGCGTGCCAATTTTATAAACTTATAATATTTATTGTATTTTCATAAATATCGAGACAGCATAAGACACATGGCAAGACACATAAAAAGGCGTGATCAGTAAAGTTATACACCAGCCTCTTTATCTAAATCACGCCTTGGCACAAAACTTAATTTTCATTTTGAAATATATCTGCAATAAAATTGCACTCACCATAAGATATCTTTATATGGAATGCGTTTTCTAAAATACTTTTATTAGTTTTTATGATTTCAAACAACTCCGTTGGTTGCTCTCCCAAATCATCTGGCGCACTATATTCCCCAAGCATTAATCGTTCAATCATACAACAAATATGAACAACCAGGCGAATCAATACATTGTTATCACATTGTTTTCCATCTGCTTCTTCTATTTTCTTGATAAAGTCCAAGATCACAGGAGATATTTTCTGTGCATCAAGATAAAGAAGATACTTTTGAACAGTTTCCAAAGAAACATCTATGAATACATCTCTTTTAAAATTGACGATTGTTTTCTTATCTTGCAGTAACTGTTCGCTGCCCAAAAGCCGAAAGACTTTATTAACACCATCTCGAACTAAGATATCTTCAAGAGATATGAACGGGTACTCTTCAATTTTAGGATCAATATTTCCTATAATGCAGAGAACTTCTTTCCTCTTGGAAGTATCCTGAATCATTTGGCTAATCTTTTTAGGTGAATCATTGGAAAGAGAAATAATATCGATATTAAAAATATTGTTTTTCTCTAAAATATTCCTTAAGTATAATTCTAAATATTGCGCAGTTCCTTCTCCGGAATAACAAATTGTATAGATTACCTTCTCTGTATATTGTTTAATATAACCTTTGATGTGATGTTCTAAAGAATGATCTAGCCTTTTAGTCATACGAACCACATCATTCAACACTGCTTCAGCCGTATAGTTTAAATAATAAACTTTTCGAACTGCCTCTAGTAATATCACAGTATTAATCGTAGGAACAACGAAAACACGTTGAGAAATCTGTTGTTGCAAAACACCCTCAATACTTGTCAAAGATCCCATATCTACAAACAAAATCACATCTGCATCTTTAGATTTTTTTTGAATAGCAACAACCAGATCCTCTAGTATTTCATTAACATTTTTTGTTAAAGACATATCAACTGGAGTCAAAAAAGATCCATTCAACAAAGTGTTGACTACTCCCGCAATATTTGTAGCCAGAGAGTCTCCATGCGCTAACACAAACATATGTATTTTTGATACTCTAGGCTCATTGTTTTTAAATGTTTGCAGAATCGAGGCTATTGTCTTTATCTGAGTGTCAGGAATTTGGAAATGGAATCGCGTTTCAATTTCCTTGATCAAATTACGACTGATTTCCACCATTCCTTCAGAAGCTTCATTGGAGACAAAACTAATACTATTTTTATTCTTATCCTTTATACTCTTTAGATAAAAAGCAAAACCTGCACTTTGACTTCTTTCCAACAATAAATTCATATGATATAAAATCCATTCATGTATGAATGTCATGATTTCTTGGATTTCGTCATCAATAATAAATGCAGGATGAGATGAATCCTCCAGTGACGCAGCAATCTCCTGTACATATTCTTCAAACTGGCTCTGTACATCTGTCTGATTTTGCTGAGGTAAGACAACAGGAATTATTACATCATTTTCCTTGAAATGATATGCATAAGGAGGAACGTAGTAAGCATCTTTGATCAATTGTTTTGTATATGTCTCTTTAGTTTTACTATCTAAACTTTTGACACTACTTTGTACTAACTGGGATAAAGAATAATCATGAATACTAAGCTCTTCAAACGATCTATGCTTTTGTTCTAGATAACTTCTTGCCACTGATAATCGAATATCATTTTTTAATTGTCCTATATTACCTGGGGGATTGTACAATACAAGGGCCATCAGAGCTTCTCTATCCACCATTATTGGCATGTGTGTAGCTATTGCCTCTAAATTATATAAATGAAGGACTAACTCTTTCTTTTCTTCAATGCTCTTTGCGGACAAATTTGGAATTTGTATTACCATAGGTATCCGACGCATGAATGTTGTCAATAAATGATTATCAGGATTTTCAGTAGTAGCCATAATCAGAGATACGTTTGCGTGATGCTCAATTCCAGATTCTCCCAACATTCGATACATTCCAGTATCTATAAAATAAAACAACATTTCTTGACCTTCCGGCGGAAGCCTGTGTACTTCATCCAAAAACAGAACTCCACCATTTGCCTGAGCAATCAATCCCTCTCTAGTCTGCTCTGCACCTGTATAAGATCCTTTTAAACTGCCAAAAAGTTGACTTAGCAATAACTGGCTATTATTTGCATAATCAGCACAATTAAAAACCACAAATCGAGAATCTTCTCGAAAAACTTTTTCGTTTTTCCCAAATTGATACATTGTTTTAGCGAATAGACTTTTTCCTACACCACTTTCACCTAAAAGTAATGTATGCATAGTGCCGCCAGGATAAAGAATACTAGCTTTCGCAGAGACAATTGCATTTTTCAAGCTATCGTGTGCACCAATCAATTCTTCAAATGGATCGTCTGCTTTCACAGATAAAACATTATCTTTCACCAAATCATTCAACGAAGAACAAACCGTTTTCTTCTGTAAATGAATACCTGTTAGATTGGAAAAAACTGGCTGAGAAAAGAATTCAAATTTTTTCTTTCCGGTAATTTTGATGATTTCTCCTTCTTCCCAAAGTTCATTTAAATCTGTACTGGCATTGTTTCTGGCTATATGAAGTTTCTCTGCTATTTTATAGGAAGTAATACCCTCTATTTCATGCTTGAAATCGTCTGCAATATACTGTTTACTAAAATCAATGATTATCTTATTGATTTTTTCTTTTCTTAACATACCCTTCCTCCTGAAAACTGTTATTCTATTCGCCAAATTTTTTCAATAATTTTTTAATTACCTGATACTCAAATCGAACACAATCTTCGCATGCCTCTGCATCTAAATTCATTACCATGCCATTTGTTTCCAAAGAAAATACACCATCAAACGAAATCTCTTGTAACGCCTTTACGAATATATCCCAGTCGATAGTTCCTAAACCACACACCAAGTGTTGATCCATATGTGTGAAATTGTCATTTACATGTAGTACTTTTAAGTGTCGACCCAATACCTTAACCATCAGACTCGGATCGATTCCATTGATATTGGCATGTCCTGTATCCAAACATGCTACAAAATATTCTTCTCCCAATTCCTCGATATAGGAAACGATTTCTTCTGCAGTACGAAGGGCAGTATCCGTTGCTGAATGAGTTTTTGCATCAAATACGAACATATTTTCTAAAGCAATCTGAACATGATACTTTTTAGCATAAGGAATGAATTCCTTCAGCATTTGAATATTGTATTTCCTTAACGCCAAATGTTCTTCATATGTTTTATAATGCTGATATTTTCTAGGATGCATAACAATGTAATGGCAATCTAGAACTTGAGCAACTTCAAAACTTCGAAAAGTCATATTTTTTAAGAACTCTTCCTCTTTCTTTTCTCTTTCTGTCATCTCTTTGTCGACCCTGTGATGATATAACGGTGCATGCAATTGGTTGATTACAATGTGATTTTTATCTGCTGTTTCTTTTATCATCTTTGCATGTTCTAAATAATCTTCTTTTGTGTAAACAGAACCTGGATAGGCATACATATCATAACTATAATCAAGTGCATCAAAGCCAATTTCTGCATATTTTTGAATAGCCTTTTTTTCGTCTGGGTACAAATAGCTTAGTTCTTCAGTAGTGATTCCTGTTCTCATTTAAAATACCTCCCGAAATCGTTTAATGAATTGATATACATTAACTTTAAAATTGGATTGCTCTAAAAGCAGATGGATTACAGCTGTTTGAATATAAGTAAAAAGAATGCCGAATAAAACAGAATAAATCCCATAAGAAAACAGTCCAAATAAAATAACAATAAAATTAATATAACGCATCACTTTCGAAATTTGAATGTTTTCGTTTTTACTATGCAATATCAAAGCGATTACATCAAAGCCAACCGTAGAAGATTTTGCTGAAAGGCAAAAATAATATCCGATACCAACAAGTACACTTGCTAACAACACATCAACTAAAATAGGTAATTGGATAAATTCAATATTCAGCCCATTAAAAATAGAGAAAAACAACATATAACAAACACTACTAACAATTGATTTAGCAAAATAATTCTTCCCTAGAAATATCAGACATAAAATCAATAGAAGAATAGTTATACAATTTGTATAAATCGAAATATCTACCCCAGTAACGGAAGAAAGAATCATAGAAAACGATGTGATTCCTCCATTAACAATCCCGTTGGGAACCGTAATAAATGCATACGCACCAGTAATCAACATATTACCAAGAATAATCTTTATAATAGAATTCATATAATACCTCCTCACTTATTTCATACGCAAGAAATATGCCAATTTAGTAGAAAGGAAGTAATTTAAAGAGTAAAATTAAAATATGCAACAAAATATTGATTCTCGACAAATACTTTACCAAAAACAACAATTGTCTTATCATCAACGTTTTGAACTGGATGTTTTAGAAATTTCGAACATGGACCTAAACGAGATGATTCAAAAAGAATTAGAATCCAACCCATTTTTAGAACAGGATATGTGTCTTGAAACGGGACATATCCAAAAAGAAGAAACGAATTTTGAATTATTGCTCAATTATGTTGTAAAAGAAAAAACATTAAGTGAAGAGTTGCATGAGCAGGTTCGTTGGTACGACAAAGATTTACATATAGACCTGGCAATCTTCATTACCGATATGCTCGATTCCAATGGATATTTAAATTATACAAATCAAGAGCTCTTAAAATACTTCCCACAATACGATATCCAAGAAGTAGAAAAAACAATAAAAATAATTCAAACAATGGAGCCTGCCGGGGTTGCTGCCCGTAGTTTATCTGAATGTCTTATAATTCAACTTTCTAAAATGGAAGGAACAATTGTCGAGATCGCAAAACAAATAGCTGATGGTTATTTAGAAGAAGTGGCATTAAATCATATTGATTTACTTGCAAAACAAATCAACACTACAACAGCAAATATACAAAAGGCAATTGATCTTATAAAAAGTCTAGATCCAAAACCGGGATCAAAGTATTCAAATACTGCATCTTACTTGTATCCTGATTTATTTTGTTTTATTGAAGATAGCAAAATTCATCTAGAATTAATGAATGATACTTACGGATTACACGTTAATAAATTGCCAAAGACCGATTACGAAGAATGTCGGTCATGGTATCGTAATGCCACAAATTTAGTTTCTGCAATCAAAAAAAGAAACCAGACTCTGCTTAAAGTAGGAAATGCAATATGCGATTTTCAAAAGGATTATTTTCTATATTCCACCGGTTTAAAACCTTGTTCCATGAAACAAATTGCAGATATTTGTAATGTCCATGAATCAACAGTTAGTCGGTGTGTGGCGGACAAATCCATGATTTTCAATAATCAGGTTATTCCACTAAAATACTTCTTCCCAAGAGGGCTCGCCGATGACAGCGTTATCGAGATACAAGAGCTGATTCATGATTTAATCAGAAAAGAAGATCCTTACCATCCATTAAGCGACGAAAAAATATCTCAAATGCTTGCAGAGCTTGACTATCAAATATCAAGAAGGACCATTGCGAAATATCGTGAAAAAATGAATATTCCTTCTTCTTCTAAGCGGAAAAGAAAAGACTAAGAAATCAGCCGGTCTATATTGAAAAAGGATTAATCTTTTTGTGTTGGATCAAATTAGAATTGTAAAATTAATTATATTTTAATTAATTTTGTTCATTTATGTCTTTATTATTATAAACATCATCACAACCCATAGCGAAACGATCTTTTTAGAAGTTTGCATTGATTTACAGCCCTTTTGTCTATAGATAAAAATAATTCTGGAGCTTTAAAAAGTACATGCCGGGATTTGGTTTTCCATACATCATCTGTTCCCGATGAATTATAATAAATATGAAAGGGAGATGATAGTTTTGAACATGGTCTTTTGGATAATAATGATAATGGCAGTACTCATCGTATGGATAATCATACGATATAGAAAATATCCTTTACGCTCTGGTCTTCCGCCTTTGCAATTATTCGTTATCCCTGGTTTTTTTCTTTCAAAATCAATCATCAAAATGGGCAACTTCATTTTGCGAAAGACACCTCTGCCCCCAGTTGATCCATCTCTGATTCGCCATCAAATTCTAATCTCAACAGACAAAGATATGCCTTTGACATTAACAGTATATATCCCTAAAAATGTCCCGGGACCTTTACCTTGTCTGATCTATTATCATGGTGGAGGATTTTGTTTTGAAGATGCACCATATATTCATAAAAATGTGATGGAATACGCCAAAAATGCCTCTTGCCAAATTGTATTTGTACACTATCGCACTTCAGATGCAGCTCCTTTCCCTGCACCATTTCAGGATGCTTGCTCAGCAATCAAATATGTTTGGAATCATGCCGAAGAACTTAATGTAGATAAAGATAATATCGCATTGGGCGGAGACAGTGCAGGCGGTGCTCTTGCAGCTTCTTGTTGTCAATGGGTAAAAGAATGCACGGAAATAAAACTACGATTTCAAATGTTGATCTATCCTGTTACTGATAATCGAATGCAGACAAACTCTATGCGCTATGGAAAAGATACCCCTTGTTGGAATGCATTGCTCAACAGGCAAATGTGGCAGTTTTATTTACGCGACGGCATCAAAGAAAATTCAAACTGGGCAGTCCCCTTATTATCAACAGATCTTTCGGATCTTCCCAATGCATATATCGAAGTAGAGCAATTCGATTGCCTGCATGATGAGGGTATCGAATATGCCAAGTGCCTTAAAAATGCTGGAGTTTGTGTACAATTAGAAGAAGTAAAAGGTACTTTTCATGGATTTGATTTGTTTCATAAAGCCAAAGTTGTACAAACTATGCTTACATGTCGCAGTCACGCTTTGCGTGATGCCTGGATAAAAAAGGCATAAAAAGGTCGACTCAATCAAGAGTTTCACTCGTTCTTTGAAAAAAACTCTCCCATTTTGGATTTCAATCCACGCACTCTATGAAGAGTGCGACAGCACCCGAAAGGGGGCTTTTTTCATATCGAAAAATCATTTAGAAAGAAAAACGATAATCCACTTAATTCATCTATAAATATTCTTAATTCTCTCATTTGATATCCGGATGTATCTTCATCAATAGAATATAGCAGGTGTCACCCTGGCCAAAATATGTAGAGTCCGATCCAATGACCAGCCCGTTTTTATTATTATAATAGAATTTTTTAAGATTTTTCTATTTTCAAACGTATAAGTATATAAAGGAGATTTTTAGAATATGAACAAATACACAATTGATAATGAATTAAGGCAAGTAGAAAGATTAAGAGAACTCTATCCTCCGGGAACAAAGATTCAGTGCATCAAAATGGATGGTCCTTATCATGCTATTGCTCCAGGTTCCATCGGCACAGTTGATTATGTTGATGATGCCGGTACGATCCACATGTCTTGGGAGAACGGATCAAGTCTAGGACTGATTCCTGGCGAAGATCGCTTCAAGATTATTGGAAAATCCAAAAGAGTAAAATCGAAAGGTCCGGAACGCTGATGTATAAAGAAGTTATTCATAATATTTCGATCTTTGAAAAGAAGAAATCCAGTAATCAAGATCATATCAAAACGCTGGAAAAAGAAAACAGTAAGTTATCTGACAAATTGAAAGAACTTTATAAACTCAAAAATCAATTTGAGAAATTGAGCACAGAAGCATCGAGTTTAATTTCGACAAAAAAAGAGACAAAAACAAAATGAGTATGTCTAAAATTGCAGCTAGCACTAAATAATGGCCCCACCATTATTCAAATATCCTTCTGGGATGCCCCTAGAAACCTGTTTTGTACAAGTGATTAGCTCTGAGAAACACTGCATAAACCCTATATACAACTATTAATTTAGAAGGTTATAAAATGACAAATGATATTGTAATATTTAAAAATGGTGAGCTTGAATTAAAAGTTACCGTTAGTGAAGATCGTGAAAATGTATGACTTTCACAACGCCAAATGGCAGAACTTTTTAATGTGGATCGAACGCGAATAACTAGGCATATCAATAACACTTATAAAGATGGTGAACTGGATGAAAAGAGCACGTGTGCGGAAAACGCACATATGGGTAGTTTGGGCGTTCAGAAATACTCAAATAAGATCTATAGCCTCGACATGATTTTAGCAGTGGGGTATCGCGTGAAATCGTCAAATGGTATCATCTTCCGTAAATGGGCTACCTCGATCTTAAAAGACTACATGATCAAGGGTTATGCAGTTAATAAGAAGCGATTAGAAATTCTTAATAAGACCGTAGAGATACAATCCAGGATGCTGGCTGCGGCATATGAACTCGATAAAAAGGAATTATTAGATGTCATAGAAGCTTATCAAAATGCTCTATCGCTACTTGATGATTATGATCATGGCTCTATATCAAAACCAAAAGGAACAGATTCTATTTATCGTCTGACCTATGAAGAATGTCGAAAACTCATTAATAAGATGAAATTCAACTCTGCTGTCTTTGGCGCGGAAAAAGAAGAAGGCAAATTGAATGGTATTTTAGCGGCTGTATATCAAAATGTCTTTGGCCAAGAACTCTATCCCAGTATTGAAGAGAAAGCAGCCCATCTGCTTTACTTTCTTATCAAAGACCATCCTTTTGTTGATGGGTTTAAACGCATTGGTGCAACGATCTTTTTGGAATTCTTAAATAAGAACCATCATTTGATCATCGATGGAAGACAGACCATATCGGACAGTGCCTTAGTAGCAATCACTTTGATGATCGCTGAATCAAGACCGGAAGAAAAGGAAACGATGGTCAAATTAGTGATGAATTTCTTATCAAACAGAAATTATAATTTGAATGTTAACACAAAATACCCTTGTACCTTTTCACCATAAAAACTCCTTTCTGTACAGGTGGATATAACCATATCCGAACCCATTATAGAAAGAGTTTTAATACAACTATTCACAATTTTCAGGCTTTGCCATCATCCAGTCAGATGCTGGTATAAAAACATGCGAAATGTTGGTCCATATTTTTATGAAATCAAAACTTCGCCATAACGAAATAATCATCTAAGTCCGGTTATGACTTTGATCTTCCCGTCCCACATACTTTGAATGATTTGATGGAGATAAAAATCACGTTTGATCATACAAACCCCTCTTTCATCTAGAATCGTGGGCGCATACGTCGCTAATTCTAGATACATATTGCCATTTATCTTGTTTCTTTTCTATCTATAATCATTCACCTCACCAAATTGTTTTTGCTTTTTTCGCGCGTATACTGAATGAGAGATTTCGATTCGCCAAGATATTCAACATCTATGCTTCCATCCATAATTCGGTACTCATCAGACGCCAAATTGATTTCTTCTTAGGATAAGATTGTTCCCCAGTGATTCACAAATATCCGTTTCGCAATTTCTCACATAATTCCCTGACACTCATCGTCATGACAACCTCATATTTATAGATTCCTATTGAGTAATAATCTAATACTTTAAATTATGAGGACGGACTCCTTAATCGATTCAAGCTCTAAAGCACCATATTGTAAGCAATTATTTCTTAATGCTGGTATATATGGATAGACATATAAATAACTTTATAGACGGATGATATAATATAAGAAATATTGTGCTAAATTCGATAACAAGTATTGACCTGTACGTGACGTACACACCTATGCTTTAGGTGTAAGGAGGTTCTTTGGTATGTTATTAAATGAGATAGTTAAAGAAGTTGGCATGACCAAACGTGCAATCAAGTATTACGAAGAAAAAGGATTATTATCTGTTAAGAAAGATAATAATGGTTATCGTAATTACACGAAAGAAGATGTAGAAACATTAAAAAAGATTTCCATATATAGAAAATTAGGTATTTGTATCGATGATATCAAAAAGCTTTTAGAAACTAATGACAAGAGAATTCTTCTAGATGTATACCATCAAAAATTACAAGAAAAACAAATCCATGAATCTGAACTTGAAGCATTAAAAGAATATATCGATGATGGTGATCCTGACAAAGCAAATGAGCTACTTGATTATGAGACCATTGAAAATGCGATAGAATCTATGCTTCCTGAGGAAGAATGGGCCGATTATTTGATCAGTCATTTCAAGCCATTCCTCAATGTAAGAATCAACACTTCGGAGCAAAAACAAGCTTTAATAAATATATTAGAATTTTGTGAGAATACCACTTTAAAAACACCGTTTATGATGAAATTAGGTATCAAGCTTTCCGGCGGTATCGTTAAAGAAACAAGAACAGCAGATGAAATGATCTCTTATTATCGCGATATGAGTGAAGAAGAATATGAAAGATTAAAGAATGGTGTATTAAAAGGAGATAAATTAAAATCAGGTATTTTGAAATATCATCCGTCATACGTAGCCCAAAGAAAAATGATGAAGGAATATCAAAACAAAGGATACAACGATATATTCATTCCTAATCTTATGATATTATCACCAAAATATGGAGAGTATAAAAGAGCTTTAGATAGCGTTAATGATAGGATATGCAGAGAACTTGGGCTCCATTATGATTCGAACTTTAATCTCGTAATCAGAAAGCTATAAAACCGCATATTTTCCACTCTTGTATTACCTAGTTATAATGTAAGCATAAAAGAAGTGATGAAGATGTTTTTTGGCAAGAAATATCGCTTGAATCTGACTAAAGATGAATACAATCCGATCATCCATTGTTTGATCGATTTAAAGAACAATTTCATCAAACAAGGAAGATATATCGATACCGTTGATGTTATTCTCATCAAATCTCTTAGATATAAGAAAGTAACTTTCTAATTGAAACAGTCCTCTGTCTTGAAGATATTTGAACTTCAATTCAGAGGATTTTTTGTGTTTAAATCTAATGAGAGCGGAACAAAAAAGAGCCTCTGCATACAATGCAGAAACTCAGTTATTATATTATAAATTATCCTCAAGCTACTAGCCAAAGGGAACAATTGCAACGGTTGAAATAGCACTTGTGCAAAATGCCCGAGAGTGTAATATAAACCGTGTAAGTTGAGAGCGTACGGCTCAGCTCACACGGTTTTTTATAGCTTCATGCTATCATAGAAGGAGAAAAGGAAAT
>NZ_JACHHD010000007.1 GCF_014202635.1 Faecalicoccus acidiformans | reverse complement strand
GAATCGAGCCTTTAAAAACAAATTGGGGTGAAATCACCCCAATTTGATTTAAATTGAATTTAGGAAAACCCCAACAGAATTTAAAGCGCCAAAAAAAAGAGCTCGTTTTTTAACGAGCTCCAAGTCTCTAATTCTTTACTTTATTTACTATGCCTTTTCCATCCAATGAATCCCAAAACCAGTGCCGATGCCGCCAGTAAACCAATCCATATATAAAGATTTGTTTGTTGTCCTGTCTCAGGCGTCTGAGAATCAGACCCTTTTTTGATTGTAAAATAGGTCTGAATGGTGCCAGATTTAAACTCCATCCGAATTTCATGTTTTCCGGAAGATAAGGATTCCAGATAAGAAGGTTTTAAAGTAATGATCGTACTTCCCGAACGAACCTCATACATTGAAGGATCTAATTCCTGTTGATCAACCTTTACTCCAATAAAATCACTTATATTCGCATCCACGCTGAAAGTCAAACCTTCTTTTTTACCTTTTGACCACTCCACATTGGCGCCGTTCAATAGTTTTGGCAGCTTCGCAATGATCGTTTCATCAAGAGTAATTTCATGTTCCCCTTTTTCATCTTTAAAGTATTTTTCACAATCTGAACAATACCAGTATTCTATGTTTCCAGATGCATCCATGGTCGCCTTGTTCGCTTCCGTCTTAGTCAGAGTATGCCCTGTTGCCGAGATTACCGTATCGGAAAGCTTTATCTCTGTCTTGCCCTCTGCGTCACTGAAAATCTTCCCACAAGTCTCACACGTCCAGTATTCCTCATTTCCATCTGCTGTGCAGGTGGCGTCTTTCTTTGGAGTATGTACCATATCGCCATGTGTTACTGTCACGGAGCATGAGGCGCTTTTCCCACTGCCGTCCGCAGCTGTGGCGGTAATCGTGGCGTTGCCTGCGCTTATGGCAGTCACTGTTCCATCTTCACTTACCGTGGCAATGCTGGTATCGCTGCTTTTCCAGATCACATCTTGATTGGTGGCATCGGCAGGCTCTACTGTAGCAGTCAAAGTATCGCTGCCTTTTTCCTGTAAGGTCAGGCTGTCCTTGTTCAGCTTCACGCCGGTGACGGGGACCGAGGCGGGCTTCGCCTGCACCGTCAGGGTGGCGGTTTGGCTGATCACGCTGACGCCGCCACTGCCCGTCACAACACAGCGATATTGGTAGCCGTTCATACTGGTATTGGTGCTGTTTATGGTATAGCTGGCGTTGGTTTCGCTTTCGATATTTGTCCAGCTGCTGCCGTTGTCCGTGCTCTGCTGCCACTGGTAGGTCAGGGCTTCACTCCCTGCGCTGGCCTCCACAGTAAAGGTGGCGTCTTCGCCCTCGGTCACAGTGTAGTCATACGGCTGCTCGGTGATGTTTGGCGTCGTGGGCGTCGTGCCGTTGCTTAGTGTACCTTCCAGTGTGCCGCCGCTGGCGAGGATCGTGCCGTTGTTGGTCAGGTTGCCATTGCTGTTGAGGGTAGACCCCTCCGGGATGGTCAGGGTTTCGCCCTGGTTAATGGTGAGGCTCTCGTCTAGGGTGACATCGTCGTACACGGTGCCTTCCGTGCCGTCAAAGACGATGCCGGTACCTGATGGTGTAGGTTCATCGACACGACTAGCTTTGATCCCGCCGTTGGCCCGTACAATGGCATTATCGCTGACGGTCAGACTGGTAGTGGCACCGGTGGCTTGAGACGATTCCACATTGAACAGTATCCCATCGCTGCTCGTGCCGCCGCTGGCGGTCAGGCTGCCGCCATTGACGGCAAGGGAGAGCAGCGGGGAGTTGGTAGCGCTCGTGCTGGAATGCACATAGACGCCGGCGGCATAATTGCCATTGGTGCTGCTTGTGACAGCGACATTCTTGATGTTCAGGGAGGCGTCGCCACTTCCGCTTTTGACATATATTCCGTGATCAGAACCATATACTCCCAGGCTGCCATTATTTTCAACCGTAATAGTCAGAGTGGCGTTTGTACCATAGCTGGACGCGTTTATCTCTGCATTCAAAAAAATCCCATATAAGCCTGTGATGGTATTCTCACCAATCAGCTTTATGGTCAGGGAAACCGGCTGCCCGCTATGGCTCAGAGCATAGATCCCGGCACCAAAATTGCTATTGCTATCATCATATTTCCCCTGGATAGTCACATTGTGCAGTTCCAGAGTTCCTTGGACGTCATAGTATATATAGCTATCTCCCCCTGGCTGCGTCTGTTGTGAAGTCCAAGTTGTTCCGCCGTCGTCGGATGTCCAGTAGCCGGTGTCTGTGATACGGGTATTTCCGATCCAGAGAGTATCATAATTTAATGCCCATACTCTCGTTGGCATAAAGCTTAAAGTCAATATTATCGCTGTAAATAATGCAATTATGGTTCTACCTATCGTTTTCTTCATACCCTCTCACCTCCTGATTGTTTAGTATCTATTTAAATTATATCAGACCTGTCATAAGAGTTCATTCCTTTTCAAACAAAAGACAAAGCCCGCCACTGTCTGTTTTTCCTTGCGAAGATGACTCATCCTATAAAAAAAATCCTACCGCCACAGATACACGAATACTGCTTTCGTGTGTCCGCTTTAGTAGGATCCTCTAGTTTATAAGTCAAACGCTTCTCCCAACACCTGGATTGCTTTTTGTTTGTCTTGGGCATCGATTGTTAAAGAAATCGAAATCTCACTGGACGTGATCATATAGTAAGGAATCTCATTTTCTCTTAAAGTATTGAGCACTTTTGATGCGATCCCGCTATGCGTAGAAATACCCAAACCAACCAAAGAAAGCTTGATAAAGCCTAACATCCGTGTGACCGGATAATTTTCTCCCACCTTATCCATATTCTCCATGATCATTCGGCTCTGTTCTTCAGTACAGTAAAAAGAAAAATTAGCCTTTCCTTCATCATCAAGCTGCTGCGAGATCGTATCTAGATTGATGTTCAGATCAGCGATCACTTGAAACAAACGCCCCAAAAACACACCATCATTTTCGATGTGATTGATGCGCATGATCGCATAATCCTCTTTGACGCTGATTCCCGTGATCGGCATATCTTCTAAACGCTTCGTTTTTTCCATGATCCACGTTCCTTTCTTCCTGGCCCCCTCTAAAGCCTTTCCCAAATACAAGGGGACCCGATATTTTCCAGCCAGTTCTACGCTGCGAGTCTCCAAGACACCAGAGCCCAAACACGCCATCTGCATCATCTCAGAATAATTGATCTCCTTGAGTCGTTTTGCCGAAGGATACAGTCGAGGATCAATCGTATAGACCCCATTGACATCCGTATAAATGTGGCATTCCCAGCCAAGTTTGGCAGCCAAAGCCACAGCGGTCGTATCACTTCCTCCACGCCCCAAAGTCGTGATCTCCCCATTTTCCGTAGCCCCTTGAAAACCTGCAACGACAACGACCTTTCCTTCATCCAAGTGTTTTTGTACATTGGTCAGATCAATATCTTTGATTCTGGCATGGGCATGATGATGACTCGTAATAAAACCACATTGATACCCAGTCAATGAAATAGCAGGGACTCCCAACGCGTCGATCGCCATAGCCAATAACGTGATCGTCCGTTGCTCTCCGGTCGACAACAGCGAATCGAGTTCTCTTTTGTTTATCTGATTGGATACTTGTGAAGCCAGCGAGATCAGTTTATTGGTCATACCACCCATTGCGCTTGCGACAACGATCAATGTGTGTCCGGCCTCTTTCATCGCCTTGACATGTTGTGCAATGGCTTGGATCTGTTCGATCGATCCAACGCTGGTTCCTCCATATTTTTCTACAATTTTCATAATTACTTTCCTATAAAACCGGGTATATTTTATCATTCTGCCCTTGAATCCTCAATAAACAAATGCGCAGAAAAAAACGTTTACGAAGATGGGCTCTTCATAAACGTTTGTCGCTTACATTTTGATCAATTCGTATTCACGCGTTCCCAAGCCGATCTTTTCCGCATGGTCCAAACAACTTTTCCATTCCGACTCCGGCGCAGAATTCGTAAAATGATCATGATGATCTTCAAAATTCGGATCCTCCAAGTGCCTAGCCAATTGACTTCCCGGCAACGGTTTTGCAGCCATGCAGGCATCGACACAAGCCTGATCCAAAGCTAGCGGATCCCGAGAAACAAACATTCCGATATTCGGCAAGATAGGCACATCGTTTTCTCCATGACAATCACAGTTCGGACTGACATCCACGATCAAAGAGATATGCAGACAAGGTCTGCCATCGACTACCGCTTTGGTATACTCAGCCATACGGCAGTTTAAAAGCGCATTGGCCGCATCGTTATCAAATTTGATCGCATCAAAATTACATGCACCCAGACAACGACCACACCCCACACAATTCTCCTGATTCACATGCATTTTTCGTGTGGTTTCGTTAAATTCCAAGCCTCCATTGGCACACTCTTTCTGACATTGACGACAGCCGCGACAAGACGCCTCTACGATATGCGGCTTCCCGCTGCTATGCTGATCACATTTTCCGGCACGCGATCCGCATCCCATTCCAATATTTTTGATCGCCCCGCCAAAGCCTGTCATTTCATGGCCTTTGAAATGCGTCAAAGAAATGAATACATCCGCATCCATGATGGCACGCCCGATTTTGGCATTTTGGATATATTCACCGCCCTGAACAGGAACATCGATATCATCCGTTCCTTTCAATCCATCGCCGATGATCACAGGACAACCGACCGTCAAAGGCGTAAAACCATTTTGCCAGGCACACTCTAAATGCTCTAAAGCGTTTTTGCGACTGCCCGGATACATAGTATTACAATCCGTTAAAAACGGTTTGCCTCCCAATTCTTTTACAACATCCACAACCGCACGCGCATAATTGGGACGAAGATATGAAATATTCCCCAATTCACCAAAATGCATTTTGATTGCCACAAACTTTCCATCCATGTCCAGATTGGCGATTCCTGCACGGCGAAGCAATTTTTGAAGCTTTGTCGGCAATCCGTCGCCAAAAGCTTTTGTATGAAAATCCGTAAAATATACTTTTGCCTTTTCCATTTCTTTCACCTACCCTTTTCAAGCGTATTGTACTTAAGTCTTTTTCCAGAAACAATAGTTATTTCAAATAACTTTTTACTTGTTCCAAAACTTCTTCACTGCGCGCAACCACCATTAAATTCGGTGTGCAAACAAAAAAATCATCCCGCATCCAATAAGTTCCTTGGCAAGCCTTTAAAAAAGGAATCCCGCCGGCATAATCCCAACATTTGGCATTTTCCGTGACATAAAAGTCCAATTTGCCCAGCGCTACTTTGATGATTGCCAAGGCAGCACTTCCTAATTCCCGATGCCCTCGGGTGATTCGGCACAGATCAAAAAGTTTCGGATTCTTATGCATGGTAGCCATGCCCGCATCCCATACACTTTCAGATAAAGAACGGATCTCAGGCAGATCCTGTACTTGTATTCCATTGATATAAGCACGCTGATCAAATGCATGATAGAGAGTTTCTGACGCGACATCATAAACGATCCCCAAAACCGGCTCGGCATCTTCAAAATACCCCAATGAAATCGCATATCCCTCTTGCGAGTTTATAAAATTTGTCGTCCCATCGATTGGATCGATGATCCATACTTTTTTGCTCATCTCTTGTGTTCCTTCTTCTCCGATAAAGGTACAGTCCGGCGTAACTTCTCGAAGACATTGACGCAAAGCAATCTCCGTATTTTTATCCATTGATGTAACCAGATCCTGGATCCCGCTTTTCTGATCGATTTTAAAATTTCTCTGTCCCTTTAATTTCTGACCAATCTCTTGTACGTTTCTCAATATGATCTCAACCTGTTTGTTTTCCATGCGCATCCACCTCTTTTTCGCATTCATTGTATCATCAATTCTATGGTATGATGAATCTATGAAATTCGAAAAACTTATTCTTTCAAGCCCCGATCTGACTTTCTTGGAATCCGAATTGGCACACTATATCCTGGATCACCGCAATGAAGTGATCCAACAAGATCTGCAAACACTGTCACAATCTTCTTATACCTCGAGATCCACGATCCTTCGTCTTTGCAAGAAACTGGGATACCGCGGCTTCAACGAGTTGAAGATCCAACTGGCAAAAGAAAGTCTGGAAGATACAGATCACAATGCATCTTTTGATGTGAACTACCCTTTTCTCGCCCAGGATCCGCCATTAGAGATCGCCAGAAAGATCCAAACACTGTATCAGACAACGATCCAAGACACACTGGCCTGCTTAGCGGAACAAGACCTCTTGCGAGCCGCTCATCTTTTACACAAAGCAAAAGTGATCGATATCTATACCCATGCTCATAACACCAGCATAGCGCAATCTTTCCAAGACAAAATGATGACGATTCGACACATGGTCAATTTGCCGCTCTCCTTTTATTCACAACGCCTCTGTGCCTTGGCCAGCGATCCCAGCCATGTCGCACTATGCCTGTCCTATTCCGGCAAGGCCTCTTTCTTGGGACCGATCTTAAAAAAACTGAAAGAGAAAAAAGTGCCCGTGATCCTGATCTCGAAAGTGGGCCCCTATTCTTCGGCACGGAATACCGACATCCACCTTTCCTTAAGCGATAACGAACAATTGCGGGACCGCATCTCTCAATATGCCAGTCATATGGCCATGCAGTATGTGATCGATGTTTTATACGGCTGCATCTATAATCTGGACCGCATTCAAAATCAGCAGATCCTGAAAGATTCCATTGATTTTATGGACGACCGCTCAATCTAAAGCTTTCTTTAGCACAACCGATTTCGTGGCAATCTTTTTCTGAAAAAAAGCATCATGTTCCACCAAGATCATGGTCGGGCGACTCGCAAGAATTGCCTCTTCTATTTGAATCCGGCTGTAAATATCTAAAAAGTTGAGCGGTTCATCCCAGACATACAAATACGCCGATTCACACAGACTGCGTCCAATCATGACCTTCTTTTTTTGCCCATCGGAGTAAGACTCCAAATCTTGATCAAATTGACTTCTGGAAAATCCCATTTTCGAAAGAATACTAAAGAAAAGACTGCGATCGATAGCATACCTTTGAGCATATGCCTTTAGAGATCCCTGCAGATCAGAAGCATCTTGACCAACATAAGAAATCTTCAGATGACCCGCCATCTCCAGCAGCCCTTTGGTTTGGATTTCTTCATGACGAATCGCTCGAATCAATGAGCTTTTTCCGCTGCCGTTGTTTCCTTCCAAAAACATCCGATCTTGAACTTCCAGATCCCAGGATACAGGATCAAAGACAGACTCTCCATCGTAAAGAACAGTCAGATCTTTGGCATGGATCAACCGTTTTGAAGGAGGAATCAGGCACTGAAAAGTCAAAGGTTCTGTTGTTTCGACATCTTTGAGCAACCCCTTTTTTTGCGTTGCAGCCTCTTCTTTTCTGCGCATAATATTTTTAGAACGCTGCATCATTTTCGCAGAGCGATGTCCGACAAACCCTTTATCGGCCGCTCCGATCTTGGAAGCCTCTATACGGTCTGACCATCCTGCACTTCGAGATGCCGATTCCTGCAAGCGGCGAATGTCTTTTCGCAATCGTTCATTTTCGGCTTTTTCATGTTCTTGTTTTTGTTCAAAAGCAGAAAACCAAGCAGAATAGTTTCCGCTTTGTACATCGATCGAATGCCGGTTGATAGCCAAGATATGATCGACACAGCCATCTAAAACTTCACGATCATGCGACACCAGAATAAATCCTCGTTTTCTTTTTAAATAGGCGCTCAATACCTGGCGGGCATGACGATCCAGGTGATTGGTCGGCTCATCGATCAACAAAAAGTTTCCTGGCCGAACAAATAAGATTGCCAACATCACTTTTGTCTTTTCCCCTTGCGACAATGATTCATAGGGCCGCTCCAAAACCATGGGGTCCAGTTCCAGATAGGAAAATTCCCGTACGATCTGCCAATCTTCGGCCATCGAAGCAAGCTGCGACACGACCTGCCATGTCAGACAAGTCGGATCGGGTATAGGAAAAGGAAAATAATCAAAGGAGACCGAAGACGCTATTTTTCCTCTATATTCCAGATTCCCCAGCAGCAAATTCAAAAACGTCGTCTTTCCTCGACCGTTTCTGCCCACAAATCCCAATCTCCAATTCGTATCGATTGAAAAATTGACATGATCAAAGATCGGTTCGCTGCCATCATAAGAAAAACTAAGATCCTCCACTAATATCCTTGCCATAAAATCACCTCCGCTCATAAAAAAAACCGGCACAAACAGTACCGGTTTCTTCTTCTGGATGTTACATGAATCACTCGCTCAAACAAAACACACAAAAACGACAGAACTGTTCGTCACACCTTCTATTCTTTTGCTCCTCTTTGTTTGAACATCTTCATCTTATCACCAAAACCACTATAGCACGTCAAAAAACAAACATCAATATTTAAGCGTCGCTGCGTGCATAAGCGTTTTTCATCTGTTCACTTAACGCAAATAACACCTTATCTAACGTATCTTGTGCACATTCTTTGACCATAGCGCAAATATCTTCGTTTGCTGCTTCACAGATTTCCTGACGCCGTGATGGATCCGTGATCTTTTTAAGAGTTTCATCGGTTCTATGAACGATCTCATAAGCTTTGGCAGCCACTTTGTTTTGATAACGCTCTATCGTGTTATGGGATCGTTTATAACTGGCATCCGCCATAGCCGCAATCATCCGGCTCATCCAATAAAAGTTTTCCGTTGTCACTTTTGAAGTCGTATTCGCTATATAGTCCGGCATTTTTGACACTTGCGGGTATAAGGGAATCATCACATTGAATACATTGGATGCATAAGCGATCCACTCTAACGCTTCTTTGCCCGGCCGATGCTGGATCAAGCCTAAAAAGCTCGTGCGGTTCACTCCGATCGAGCGATACATTCCGGCACAAGAACGATCGCCATATCCTTTATAAGGATCATATGGCGTCCCTTGATAGGTAGAAGAAAGAATATATTTTACATCTTCTATCGTAATCTTTTTCTCCGGATGCATACACCACGGAAGATCATCCGATTCCGGTGTATAGTCTGCCCCTTCGCCTTCCCATTTTTTGGTATGAGGATTCAAAACCTTCTCGATATACCAGGCTCTTGGTGTATTGTATACATGATCCGCATCATCGCAAGAGCCAAATGCAGCCCGCGGATCAAACGAAGAATCCAAAGACAGATTCAGGTGATAACGATCGATAAAATCTTTCAAATCCTGTGAACACAAATGATTCTCTTTCTTTCCCAAGGCATCTTCCAAATCAAAAGCATCCATGCCAAACTGATTGGGCATTGCCACATAGACATCATCCGGCACTTTGCGGGCGATCCAGTGATGGCCCCCTATCGTCTCCATCCACCAGATTTCATCCGCATCCGAAAAAGCAATCCCGTTCATTTCATATGTTCCATATTTTTCTAGTAAGGCCCCCAGGCGAAGCACCCCTTCTCGAGCACTGCGAATATACGGTAAAACCAAAACCACAAAGTCTTCTTCACCAATCCCTCCCGGCGTCTGTGTTTCAGGATCATACACCACTAAAGGATCCGCTCCTAATACACGAGGATTGGATGTGATCGTCTCGGTAGCACTCATGCCGATACCGGCCTCGTTGATGCCGCAAGCAGCCCAGATTCCTTCGCCCTCTACCGCATTGGGCACGGCCGTGTAGCGCATCGCCTCTTCAGGCAGATCGATCTTCACATGCGAAAGTACACTTTCGTATTTTTGAGGCTGTGTATGAGGATGGACCACGATACACTTTTTTGCCGTATAAGATCCGGCCGCCGAATCATCGTTGCGCGCAATCATACAAGAACCATCGTAAGATGCTTTTTTACCCACTAATATTGTTGTACATGCCATATTATCATCCTTCCATTTTTTATTGGTCATCTACAGTATTATTCTCTGTCCTGTTGTCAAAGGCTGGATCCGTTTACCTAAACTTGTTTTTAATCGCTGATAAGAAAGCTTGCCGGTACAATGCCCGGTATAGACAAATTGGATATGTTCTTCAATGTATCGGGCCTGTTCTTGAACAAAGCCAGAGTCTTGTTCATCCTTCATATGCAGGCCTCCTACATACGCATAGATCGGACGTTTCCATTTGTGACGAATCGGCTCCACGATCTTTCGCAATCCCGCATGCGAACAGCTGTTGAAAAGAATCAATCCCTGCGGCGTATCAAAAACCAAGCTCAGCTCGTGTGAAAAAAGATCGGGTTCAAATTGATCCTGATTCTTGCGATACATTTTTTTCTTTAAAGAACTTTGCGGATCTTCATCGATTTCATCAAGGATCAAAGCGGCTTGTTCATCCAGTCGGATATCGTGATCGATCAGTTGAAATCGATCGCGATGCGCTTTGAGTTTTGGACTTAATCCGATATAGTGGATCTTTCCTTTTGAACCCGAATAATAGTCCTCAAAGATCGTATGAGAAGCCCAGATCTTGCGATCCGGATACTGGCTTAAATATGCCAAAAAACCATTGCCATGATCATAATGTCCATGGGAAAGAATCGTATGATCGATCAAATTCAGATCGATCTGCATCTTCTGAGCGTTCTTTAAAAAGCTTTCGCTTTGTCCTCCATCCAGCAAATACCGCTTGCCGGCTTGTTCAATCAAAAGACTGAGACCATGCTCCGCATAGAGATTCTGGGGTCCTGTGTTTTCTATCAATACTGTGATCTTCATTTTGTCCCTCTATTCTTTTTTGGTCAGGCGGATATTCAGATCCACATTTCCTTGGATCCCGGCAACCTGTCCAGTCTGAGAGTATTGCCAGATCGTAAAATTTTCCGTCATATCTGGCGTTTCTTGATAGGCGGCATACCAAATATTCTGATCAAGAATACGCTCATGATCCAGATGCTCATGCAGCCAAGTATAATTGCCGTACACCATCGATTCATAGCCAGCCTCTTCCATGGCATCACAAAATCCCAAGGCCAAATCGGTTTTTTCTTCCACACTCAAAGAATTGATTCGCCCCTGATCTGCATCAAAAATCTCCATATCGTAGACCACCGGAAGATCGAGTTGAATGCCTTCCAGTCTCTCCAAGACAAAATCAATCTCTTCTTGAAGCTCTTCTTGATCGATGGCGCTGGAATACCAATAGACTCCCAATTCTAATCCAGCCTCTCGAGCCCCTTGTATATTCGCAGAAAAGGTCTCATCTTCATGCAGCTGTCCTTCGATCCCGCCACGGTACCCAAGCCGGACAAAGACAAATTCCACTCCGTCATCGGCCACTTGATCCCAGTCGATGATCTGATTGTGTTCGCTGACATCGATCCCCCAAGACGTTTCATAAGACGGATCCTGATATGTCATGCGGTCTCCTTCTAAGACAAAAAGGCTGGGATCATAGACTTCCGGCTTTGAAAAAAAGACTTTTTGGATGCCTACTCCAATCATTATCAACAAAAACAAAGGGACCATCAACAACAGCAACACCCGGCCGAGTCGAAATTTTCTACGTTTCTTCATGGTACGTATTGTACCATTTTGAACTCCTTCTGAAAACATGATAGAATGAGAGACATGAAGCTTTATTATAAGGAAACAACCACAAAAGATCCTCAGATCCTCGATCTCTATCTCGATGCATTCCCCCCAAAAGAACGCGTCCCGTACGCGGACTTGTTGCGGTGGCCAGGTTCTCATCTTGTCGGCGTCTATTCCGATCCGGAACATACCAAACTGGCCGGAATGATTGACTATCTAGATTATAAAGGCATCTGTCAAGTCCGCTATCTTGCCATCGACCCTGCTTTTCGCAGTCATGGACTAGGCTCAAAGATCTTGGAATGGATCAAAGAAGAAAAAAAAGAAGCGGTCATTGCGATCGATGTGGAATCCGATCAAGTCGAATGCGATAATCTCGAACAGCGAAAACGCCGTAAAGCTTTTTACTATCGAAACGGTTTTGTCGACAGTCCGGATTCTTATCGCTGGAACGGAGATGTATTTGAGATTCTGGTGGCTAACGGCACCTTGGCCCCCGGCACCTTTGTGGCCCTTTGGAAAGAGCTTTTCGCCACCCAAGATCCCAATGAAAAACCCAAACGGGTATGATATACTGATGTCACATGAAAGGATGAGTTCCATGGAAACAAATGAAGGAAAAAATTTTATTGAACGAATCATAGATGAAGACCTGCAAAATGGCACCTATAGTTCGGTCGTGACCCGTTTTCCGCCCGAACCAAACGGTTATCTGCATATCGGGCATGCCAAGAGCATCTTATTGAACTATGGATTAGCCAAAGAGTATGGAGGAAAATTCTATCTTCGTTTTGACGATACCAACCCGACAAAAGAAAAAGTCGAATTTGTAGAATCCATCAAAAAAGATGTGGAGTGGTTAGGCGCTCACTATGATGGAGAAGTTAAATTCGCCAGCAACTATTATGATCAAATGTACGAAGCTGCCGTTAAGCTGATCAAAAAGGGCAAAGCGTATGTCTGCGATCTGGATCCGGATCAGATTCGTGCCTACCGCGGCACCCTGACAGAGCCCGGAAAAGATTCGCCGTACCGCAATCGTTCGATCGAGGAAAATCTTCAGCTTTTCGAAGCGATGAAAAACGGAGAATTTGAAGACGGAGCCAAAGTCTTGCGCGCCAAGATCGACATGGCTTCTCCCAATATCAATATGCGCGATCCGATCATTTATCGAATCGCCCGCCAAACCCATCATAATACCGGCGACAAATGGGTGATCTATCCGATGTACGATTTTGCCCATCCTATTGAAGATGCCATTGAAGGCGTTACGCATTCGATCTGTACTTTAGAGTTTGAAGACCATCGTCCTTTGTATGACTGGGTCGTTCGTGAAGTCGGATTTGAACAGCCGCCTAAACAAATCGAATTCGCCAAGATGTATCTGACCAATGTCATCACCGGAAAGCGATATATCAAACGCCTGGTTGATGAAAACATCGTAGATGGCTGGGATGATCCGCGCTTAGTCACGATTGCAGCCTTGCGCCGCCGTGGATTTACGCCTGAATCCATTCAAATGTTGATGAGTCTGATTGGCGTCACCAAGGCGAATTCCTCCAGCGACTACGCCTACCTGGAATATTGTCTTCGAGAAGATCTGAAGCCAAAAGCACCCCGTGTCATGGCGGTTTTGGATCCAATCAAGCTGGTGATCGACAACTATCCGGAAGATACATTTGAAATGGTGGAGGGAAGCATCAATATGGATGATCCAAACGCCGGCAAAAAGCAGATTCCTTTTGAAAGAGAATTATGGATCGAACGAGAAGACTTTATGGAAAATCCGGTCAAAAAATACTTCCGTCTTTTCGTGGGAAACGAGGTTCGTTTGATGAATGCATATTTTGTCAAATGTACCGGCTTCGAGAAAGATGAAAATGGAAATGTGACCGTAGTGCATGCGACTTATGATCCTGAGACAAAAGTCGGTTCCGGTTTTACCGGCCGTAAAGTCAAAGGAACAATTCACTGGGTGCCTGTCCATCATGCGATTCAGGCAACCGCTCGTCTTTATGAAAACCTCGTAGATGAGGAAAAAGGCGTTTATAACGAAGATGGCAGTCTGAATTTGAACCCGAATTCATGCACAGTCGTGGACACTTGCTACGTCGAACCATTTGTCAAGAACGCCAAAAAACAAGACAAATTTCAGTTTGTTCGAAACGGCTATTTCTGTGTCGACGAAAAAGATACGACCGATGACCATCTTGTCTTTAACCGTATCGTATCTTTAAAGAGTTCCTTTAAATTACCAAAATAAGGTTTGGAGATCCCAAACCTTTTTTCAAAGGAGATTGATTTATGATCCAAGATATCGCCCCTCATACTTTTGATAATGCCTTTCAAAAGATCTTGCCCTCACCCGAAAGCTATATTCTTTCTTTTCGAGGAAAAGAAGCGTTGAGTCAATATAAAAACGATCAGATTTGCTGCCCGCGGGCCAAAGAATTAGATCTTGATCTTTCGCAGGCGATCTACCTGTTTTCCATTGATCAAGATCCCTATTTTCTAGTCATGCATGTCCCGGAACAAAATCACTATGCCTACCACGAACTGCGCCCTTTGACACGCAGTGAGCCTCATCATTTCGGGTTTGCCTATGCGACTGGTTTTCATCTTTATGACTGGTATCGCAATCGCCGATTCTGCGGCCGATGCGGCAAGGCTCTCATTCCCAGTCAAACCGAAAGAGCTTTGGTTTGTCCGGCTTGCGGCGTCATCGAATATCCCCGGATCTTTCCGGCCGTGATCATCGCCCTGACCCACCAGGATCAAATCTTGTTAGCGCAATACCCCGGCCGTTCTAAACAAGTTTTATTAGCCGGATTTGTTGAGATTGGAGAAACATTAGAAGAGACTGTTGCACGCGAAGTCTATGAAGAAGTCGGACTTCATGTCAAAAATATCCGGTATTATAAATCACAGCCTTGGGGAATCGTCAGTGACGTCCTTGCCGGATTTTATTGTGAACTGGATCATGATGGCCCGATCCGCCTGGATACCAATGAACTGCAAACGGCTTACTGGATCTCGCGGGCCGACTTACTATATGGAAAAGAGAATCTGGATGGTTCTCTAACTTCTGAAATGATCTATCGATTTAAAATCAACGACTATCGTTAAAAAGCTGCGGATCGCCGCAGCTTTATTCTTGTATCGTAAAAGTAACAATTCCTTTAAAGACATCCCCATCTAAACAAACTTCAAACTTTCCGTTTTGAACTTCGCAAAAACTCTTGACAATGGCCAACCCCAAGCCGCTGCCTGGTTCATGCCGCGATTCATCCGCCCGAACAAAGCGTTCTGTGATATCTTCCGGATCGAAATCCAAAGGCGTTTTTGAGATATTCTGAATCGTAATCAACACTTGATTTTTTACTTTTTCGATTCTTATAAACACCCGCGTGTTCGAAAGCGCATATTTGGACACATTAGAAATCAGATTCTCAAAGATCCGCACCGTTTTATCGCCATCCAATTCGCATACAACCGGAGTATCCGGTTTACGCAAGACGGGAATCAGCTGCGCCTTCTCTAACAGTTTCTCATTTTCTACCAGGACTTGTTCCACCAAAGAAACAATATCCACCGGCTGAAAGCACAACTCAATGTTGCCGGAGTTGGCCTTGGAGACCTCAAAAAGATCTTCGATCAACTTGCTTAACCGGTCTGTATATTGATCCAGGCGCCCCAGGTATTCGCGTTTCTCCTCCTCTGAGAGATTAGGATCGTTCAATAACTCCAAATAGTTTTTAATGCCCGTCAGAGGCGTTTTCAAATCATGAGAAACATTTGTGATCAATTCCGTTTTCATGTTTTGCGAGCGGACTCTTTCTTTGATTTCCCCTTCAAAATCTTCTTGAAGCGTATCCAATCTTTCTTGCAGGGCCGGCAGGATCTGTGTTTGTTCTGCTTCCGAAATTGAAAAATCACCTTGTCCCATACGGTCCATGCGACCAAGCACTTTCCCATATTCATCCGTCAGTTCTTTCGCTTTTTTCACCAAGAAAAGATACGTACAAACGCCATAGATCAAAGCAAGGAACCAGCCCCAGAACAAAGACAGCAGAAAGACGATGATCGTATTAAGCAAAACGGCTTTAAAAATCAAATTTTTTACTTTTGAATCCAGATCATAATTCTTCTGATCTTTTAAATCCTTAACAATTTTATAGATATGTCCTCCCAGCCACGAATCTTCTTTCAAGAAGCGGATCGGCCCGGAACAAAGAGCATATTTGACATAATACAGACACATGCCGATCAGAACCATGGACAAGAAATAGGCGATAAAGTTTAGAGCTCCGACCCAGAGCGCCGGCAGCGGCAAACCAAATCGGGTCATCGCCGGCAAGAGTCTGCCGTCCAGCGTCAATCCAATACTATAGATTCCAAGCAAAAGAATCATCGAAGTGACAAACCCAAGAAACACCACGTTGAATTCAGCTTTCCATCCCAACAAGGTCTTAAAAGGCTGTACAAGGCTCAAAGAGCGATACGAAGCAATCAAGATGTAAAGACCCACTACTGCAGATCCAGCGAAAAAAGCTACCAGAGTAAATGGAGCCCATAAAGATTCATTATAGATGCAGTTATAAACCGTCCCTTTTTTCTCGTTCATCTCCTTTGGGATCCGGATCTCCACCTCTAAATTCGAAGGCGGTATAATCTGTAGATCCATAGAAGAATCATCTTCAAAGCCATAGGAATAAACGATATCATAGAGCGAGTAAATATAATCTACCGATAAAAAACTAAAATCCGGTACGCTCATCGTTCCTTCTTGCGTGAGATTGCCTGACTGATCATAATTCAGCACACCATAAAATAAACAATCTTCAATTGACAGATCTTCATCAAATTGACGCTCATCTGTTTTTTGGCCAGAATTTACCCGATAAAAGAAGTTCGGGTCATTATCTAACTCATAAGCAGCCCGGCGTACATTATCCTGGATAGCGCGATTCATCTGTTCCTGCAGACTTTCATCCTCACATTCTACCAAAGAATAGGAAGGATCCATATCCATCATCTTCCCAACGATCAGCCACTGAATATCTTCCACTAAATAGAAATCGACATCCTCTATATTTGAAGTAGCCTGCGGATTTAAACGAGGCATCAAAAAGGAAACGACTCCGGAACAGAGGGCACAGACCAAAAAGAAACCTGCCAGAAGCCGATAGCTCTTTTTCATCACGATTCCATCCTTTCAATTTTATAACCGATCCCCCATACCACTTTAATATACAGCGGCCTTTTCGGATCGGCCTCGATCTTCTCCCGCAGTTTTCGAATATGCACCATGATCGTTTCAGTATTGATGGCTTCTTCTTCCCATATAAGCTCATAGATCTGCTGGGCAGAATAGACGCGCCCCGGATTTTTCATCAACAATTCCAAGATCTTAAATTCTTTTGGCGTCAAGTGCACCAGTTTCCCGGCCACCCGGACTTCCTTGGTCAGCGGCTCCAGCTCCAAATCCCCCACGACATAACAGGAATCCTTGGATTCTTGTCCTTTTTTCAAAGCCAAGATCTGTTCATAACGACGCAGCTGAGCCCGTACCCGGGCAATCAGTTCTGTGGATGCGAATGGTTTTGTGATGTAGTCATCAGCACCAATGTTGAGCCCATGGATCTTATCGACTTCTTCGCTTTTCGCACTCAAAAAAAGAATCGGAAAATCATGCGTTTCTCTGGCTTTCATAACCATTGTCACTCCATCCATGACCGGCATCATGATATCCACAATGGCCAAATGAATATCCTCTTTCTCTATAAGCTCCAAGCCTTCTTTTCCATTGGCCGCATCGAACACCCGGTAGCCTTGATTTTTCATATAAATACAGATCGCTTTGCGAATCCCTGTTTCATCTTCCACAACTAAAATGGTATGCTCCATAATCATTCCCCCTTTGTCTACTCTATCATTCACAATTGACTAAAACAACCTGGCAACTCCTTGGATCAAAGAAGTCAGCCCTTGACTATACAAGATCAGTCCCAAAGGTTTGCACAACAAAATAATAGCGATAAAACGAACGTATGTCATTTTGGTCAAGCCCGCAATCATACATAAGATATCATCTGGAAATCCCGGAACTAAGATCGCAAAGCTGAAAAACCGGTCGAATTTTTTGCCGCGGTCCAGCCAGCCGATGTATTTATCGATTGTTTTTGGCTCTGCCACCTTGCGGATAAAAGGTTGCCCATATACTTTGACCAGCCAAAATACAATGATCGAACCGACACATAATCCGATATAATTCAAAATAAAACCGCCGATATTCCCAAAACAGATCACGCCAATCGCGCTGGTCACACCACCGGGGATGACAGGAATCACAGTCTGGAAGATTTGTAATCCCACGAACAGGACCGGTGCCAAGGCCCCGGAGTGCACCAACAGAGTCTGCAGCTTAGACGGATCCAATAAATAGCCTTCTTGAAACAAAAAGACAAAAAACCATAGACAGAACCCCGTCGTAACAATCGTCAAAAATGTAATCCATTTTTTAGAATCCGCCATCTGCTTCCTCCTTTTCACTATTAAGATAGCGAAAAAAAGTAAAGGCCTTTGGTAAAAAGTCTTAAATTTTTCTAAAGAAAGAAAAAAAGACTGGTCAAATTGACTCAGTCTTAGAATGAATATTGAAGCTTATTCAGTTTCTCTATCGTTTCTTCTGAAGTGAAGAAGCGATCCGGATCCATCGTTTCGAAGTAATCTTTAAACGATGCCAGAAAACTAGGGTGTTCTAACGACAATAAGATCACTTTCCCTGTATGGGTCATAAACTGGATAAAGCCCATAGAATCCGAAAGATTGACACGGATCCCATTGACGATGGTTCCCATGTTTTCTTTCAACAGTTTATATTCATATTGATTCGCCTTTTGAAGAAATCGAGAATAGATCCGTTTACGATCTTGCATCTTTAGCGGGGAATAAAGATCAAGCGGAAACTCATCAAAAACACCGGTTTCCATAAAACGCCTAATGCCATCCAGACTAAAGATCATCTGCGGATGGACTTGCGCATGGCGCTGGCATATAGCCGTTATATACTGATCCAGCAAATCAATGAATTTCTCTCTATCCGGAAGCTTTGGCGCCAGATACTTCTCAATTTCTCGTCTTGTCAAAAAAGGCATCAGACATGGCACTAACGAAAAATGGATCTCCGACTCTGTCTTGGCCTTCAATAATTCTTGATTCAGGCGCAGCTGAGACAAGCCATCTTGTACCGGGATCAACAATAAATTGGTTCGGTTCCATAACCCATCAAAGGTCTCTGCCATAAAAGCAACCATGTCCGGATCCTGATAAAAGATTCCTTCCTTATAGTCTTCCGATAGCTGCAAAGCGTACTCCGAAGTAATGACCCAATATGGAAAGGGCGGAAAATGGGAACGGATCGATTCTCCTGAGTAATAATAAGAAGTTTGATAGTCAATCAGCCGATCCGAAAACTGAGCATACACGGAAACCACTTTCGATAGATACAGGAAGTTCTGATCATTTTTGTAATCGGCTGCATTCTCATAGCGGACAAAGGGCAAGATGTGTTTAACTTGCGTTCCTGCAGTCAGCTGCGAAAACAAGTTTTCAAAGCCGGGGAGTTCTGGTGTCCCTAAAAAGCGGATCGTACCTTTTCCGCTTTCTTTTTCTCGTTCGTTGATTTGATACAGAAGATGTTCTAAATGGATTCCGTTAGCTCTCAGAGGGATCACCGACCGATTCAGATTCGGCAGATCGCTCGCCTGAAAAGAAGGCATTTCGATCAAAGACGGATTGGGATCAAACGACTCCAGAAACAGTTGTACATTTTTGCGGCGATAATAGCGCTGCGGACTGATCAAAGAAATGGAATAGAGCTCTAAAAGCTCATTTAACTCATAGGGAGAAAGTTCCAAATATTTTCCCATGCGAATCACCAGGTTCTTCGATGGTGCATTTCGCTGGCCTTGAATGATCTTATGTAAACTGGAACGATCGATGGAAAGATATTTCGCCATCTGAAATTTATTGACTTTTTTCTCATTCACATAACTTTCCAACATTTGAGAAAACTCAGACATAGACAAACCTCCGTTTAGTCTTTTTCTTTTAATTCAAATAAGATGTCGCGCAGCTGGGCAGCTCTTTCAAAATCAAGCGTACGCGCTGCTTCACGCATCTCTTTTTGAATATTCTCCAAAAGAACTTCTTTTTGTTTTGCCGGCATCTTCTTTTTCTTAAGATAGCGGGCAGCCATTTCTTTGGTCTCTTTAGAGCGCACGACATCGTGTATAGGCTTGATGATCGTCTTGGGCACGATCCCGTGTTGTTTATTATAGGCGATTTGGATCTGTCGGCGCCGGTTTGTTTCATCGATGGCATAACGCATACTTTCCGTTATCGTATCCGCATAGAGAATGACTCTTCCCTCGGCATTTCGTGCGGCCCGGCCAATGATCTGGATCAAAGATCGCTTGCTGCGCAAGAACCCTTCTTTATCCGCATCCAGAATCGCAATCAAAGAAACTTCCGGAATATCCAAACCTTCACGAAGCAGATTGATCCCCACCAACACATCGTATTTTCCTTGACGAAGATCATGAATGATCTCGGTTCGTTCAATTGTGGTCACTTCATGATGTAGCCAAGCCACCTTCAGGTCCATTTCTTTCAGATAAGCCGTCAAATCTTCGGCCATGCGTACAGTCAAGGTCGTGATCAGCGTCCTCTGTCCTTTTTGAATGCGGTCTTTGATTTCATCCACCAAATCATCAATTTGACCTTCGATAGGGCGAACTTCCACTTCCGGATCCAGCAGTCCCGTTGGCCGGATGATCTGTTCGATCACTTCCTGATTTGTCTGTTCCAATTCCCAATCTCCCGGAGTAGCCGAGACGAAGATCGCTTGATCGATCAGCCCTTCAAACTCGTTAAAGCGTAAAGGACGGTTGTCCAAAGCGCTCGGCAGACGAAAGCCATATTCAACCAGGACTTCTTTCCGGGCCCGGTCTCCATTATACATCCCGCGAATCTGCGGTAAAGAGACATGACTTTCATCCACGACCAAAAGAAAATCTTTCGGGAAATAGTCAAAGAGGGTATATGGTCTTTCCCCCGGCTTGCGGCCGTCGATGTGCCGGGAATAGTTTTCGATCCCCGGACAGACTCCGAATTCCCGCAACGCTTCGATATCATAACGACAGCGCTGTTCCAGGCGTTCCTTTTCTAAGGGCTTTCCTGCCTTATCAAAATAATCCAAACGCTCTTCCAGCTCTTCTTCGATCGTATGGGCGGCTCTTTCCATCACATCCATGCTGGTGGCATACCCATTGGCAGGATAAATTATATAAACAGAATAAGCCTGTTTCACTTTACCGGTCACCGGATCGACTTCACAGATCCGCTCAATTTCATCATCGAACAGCTCGATACGAATCAAGTAAGAATCCGTATGACCCGGTGTGATCTCGATCACATCGCCGCGGACTCGAAACGTACCGCGCAAAGGATCCGTATCATTGCGCTTATACTGCTGATTGACCAAAGCTGTCAAAAGCGCCTTGCGCTCGATTGCTTGCCCGGTTCGCAAAGTAAAGATCATATCCCGGTATTGATCCGGATTGGAAGCACCATAGATCGAGGCAACACTGGCGACAATGATTGTATCGCGGCGTTCCAGCACCGAATTTACCGCGGCCATTCGAAGCATGTCCAGTTCTTCGTTTGTTTTTGTGTTTTTATCGATATACGTATCCGTTTTCGGAAGATACGCTTCTGGCTGGTAATAATCAAAATACGAAACAAAGTACTCTACCCGATTATGCGGAAAGAACTCCTTGAATTCCGAGTACAGCTGCCCCGCCAGCGTTTTATTATGGGCAAACACCAGCGTCGGGCGATTGACGGCCGCAATTACATTCGAGATCGTAAATGTCTTTCCGGTCCCTGTGGCCCCCATTAATACTTGATATTTTTTATGCTCTTGTAACCCTTGGACCAAAGCCTGGATCGCCTGAGGCTGATCCCCGCTTGGTTTATAATCCGATACCAATTCAAACTTTCCCATATGCCTCATTATACAATCATCTACGATCAATCTCAACGCATACAAAAAGTGCTGTCCTAAATTCAGCACTACAATGTTTCAAACCAATTTTGTATCTTTTCTTTGTCGCCGGTTTTCATCATCGCCAACATCAATAAAATCCTGGCTTTATGTGCCGGGAATGTAAAAGCGGAAATCGTATCGTGATCGGGATCAAAGAAAGCAGAATCAAAGACGATTCCTTTTGGCACGCGGCTGGCGCGAACGATCAAGTGATCTTTAGCCAGTTCATGGATCGTTTTTTGCCAAACCTTGGAATAATTCCCGCTGCCACTGCCGGCAATTACCAAACCCTTCGCATTTTGACATAAGGCACGAAGAGTCTCTTCATCGCCATCACAATGCCAATACGCGATATTGACTTTTGGAAAGTGCTCGATCTTCAAATCCGAAAAAGGCGATGTCAGAGTATGTGCCCGTTTTGAACGGTTTAAGAAATATACTTGGTCATCGCGCATATAACCTAACGAACCAAAGTGATCGATTTCAAAGGCGTCCGTTTTATAGCTGTTGGTTTTGCGAATATCCCGGCCCGAATAGATCGTATCCGAAAATACGGCCAAAACACCTGCTCCTTTAGCCTGATCGCTTGCGGCCAGAGCCACTGCCTGGTATAAGTTCATCGGACCATCGGCACTGGCAGAGGTGGCAGGGCGCATCGAACCGGTCAAAACGATTGGAATGTCGGTATGAAGAGTCAAATTCAAAAAAAAGGCCGTCTCTTCTAATGTGTCTGTCCCGTGCGTCACAACGATTCCATCTGTTTGAGGATCCTTTGCCACTTCATGGATCTGGTCGCGTAATTTGATCCACCGCTGCTGATTCATTTCATTACTGTCAACATTGCACAGCTGGATCGTCTGGATCGAGGCTAGAGATCGTATCGCCGGAACACTTTTTAAGATCTCTTCTACACTGAATCTTCCTGCTGCATATTCTGCTGCCTTGCCAAATTCGCCGCTGCCGGCTATCGTTCCGCCCGTTGCGATGATCACGATATGTTTCATATTTTCACTTCCTATCGCTACGATGATACCTCTTTTCTCTTTTAAAAGAAAGCAAGATTTTTTATACTGAAGACAAAGAAACATAGAGGTATAGGGGAGAAAACGAATGGAAGATAAAAAAAATATTACTTGATAATATTGATAGAATTCATACCACTGAAATGGGAGTGGATAGAATAAAAAGAAATCTGAAAATAGATACAGATGATGTTGTTGAGTATTGTAAAAATAAGGTGCTTAAGAAACAATGCAACATAAACAAACAAGGTAAAAATTGGTATTGCGAAGTTGAAAATATCAAAATCACTATCAATTCATACAGTTATACCATTATCACGGCCCATATTGTTTAGTAAATCCTATCTATTTTGTGATAAATGAGAAACAATGGGCTTTGGAATGCCTGAATAAAGGTACAACCCGATTACACAAGATTTGTATCCTTGTTCTAAAATTGATAAGATACAAGCATGATCGATGTAAGAGTTTTAAAAAAACTATGCCCAACCTATTCTTTCCTTCATTTGGATACGATTGACAGCACCAATGAATATCTGAAAAGCCGCCTCGACCTTTTTGAAAAGACAATCGTGATCGCGGAAGGCCAGACCCAGGGAAAAGGGCGAAACGGGCGTTCCTTTTATTCTCCAAAAGGCTGCGGAATCTATATGTCTTTGTTGATCAAGCCCCAAAACGATCCGAATACAATTTTTGATCTGACCGGAATTGCCGCCTTGAGTGCCCTCAAAGCGATCCAGACGGTATATGGAATCACGCCTTCCATCAAATGGCTCAATGATCTTATGGTGCAAGATCAAAAAATAGCCGGCATCTTGTGTGAAAGTCTCTTCTTCGGGAACCAGATGAAAGCCATGATCTTAGGAATCGGCATCAATGTTCACTCTTTCAAAAAGCCCTTAGACATCGCCTCTATTGCGGCATCCATCGAAGATTTTGTGCCCATAAAAAAACCTCGCTCGATCTTGATTGCGAAGTTTTTACATTCTTTTGATGACTATCTGGCTGCTCCTGACAAGGCCTTGGAAGACTATCGAAAACACTTGGCTTATGTCAACCAGAAAGTCTATATTCACCAACAAGGCCAGACGCGCTCAGGAATCGTACGCGGTATCGATGATCACTTTCATTTACTTATCGAAAACTCCCAAGGTCAATCTGAATCTCTGGTTTCCGCCGAAATCTCGATTCGTCCCTGAATCCAGTCGTGAAGCTGTTTAGCGCAGGTTTCCTGATCCATACGATCTTTTAAAGCCAAGTCAACAGGCTTTCCGTATTCGATTTTTAGATTGCGCGATACCTTCTCATTCACATCCAGTATATAAGAATGATGCAGTACAACGGGCACAATGACCGCTTTCGCCATATATGCCGGCAACAAGGCCCCAGCTTTGAATTCATGCATTCGATCCGCTTTTGACCGGGTTCCCTCAGGAAAGATCAATAAGTTCTTTCCTTTTTTTAATTGTCGGCTTGCTTCCCGAAGCATATGCACATTGCCCTCTCGGCTTTCTCGGTCAAAATGCAGCGTTCCGATATTTTTCGCCCATTGACCAAAAATCGGCATTTTCTCATTTTCCTTTTTGGAAATAAAAGCTACAGAAACCGGACAGCTTGCCAAAATCAAGGCCGGATCCAAAGTTCCCTGATGATTACATACAAAATAGATCGTACGATCTTTCGGAATATTATTCTGTCCTTGAATCTCTAAATGAAGTCCTAGGACTTTTAAAATCAGCCGGCTCCATTTTTTTAACCGCACTTGACTTTCTTCTTCCGTTTTTTTCGCATAGATCAAAGAACTCAGCCAGGCGGCCGGAAGAAAAGGCAAAGCTTTGACCATATAGATCTTGCGCATCTAAGCTGCCTCCTTTTGAATCAAGGCGACAGCCATGGCATAATTTCCGTCGTGCGAAATTGAAATCTGGATCTTGTACCCTTCATAATGGATCTCTTTTTGAGGATCGATTTCGATTTGCGAATAATGCAACGGAATCGGCAAAGCTTTTACGATCGCTTCACGAGCCGCAAACCGCCCCGCCAAGAACTCTGCCTGCCGATGTCCGGCAAAACTCTGGTAGCGCTGATATTCGTTCTTGCTAAGGATTCGTTTGGCCAAGCTGTCTTTTTCCTGAAGACGATCGATTTGGACAATGTCACAACCGATTTTAGGCATCATACTTCCTGCAGCGCACATAAGATCTCCCCTGAGGCTGCCTTTTCATCCCCTACTTTGGCTTCGCAGCTGGCGATACAAATACCGCCGATCTGGCGTTTGAACTGCACCGTCATCGTCAGTACATCCCCGGGAGTGACCGGGCGAGAAAACCGCATTTTATTGATTCCGGCAAACAGAGGAAGTTTTCCGGCATTGGCGGGATCTTTTAATAATAGAACTGCACCGGTCTGTGCCATGGCTTCTACGATCAAGACGCCCGGCATCACGCTTTTTTGCGGGAAATGACCTAAAAACTGCATCTCATTGGCACTGACACATTTGATTCCGACAATCGTTTTCGTTTCTTCCTCGATGGATTCGATGCGATCCACCAATAAGAACGGATACCGATGAGGTAAGATCGCTTTGATTTCTTCATTTGTCAGCCGCATAGTCAGTCCTCCCATTTCTTAAAGATCAAGGAGGCGTTATGTCCTCCAAACCCTAAAGAATTGCTCATTACATATTGGAGATCCTGATGACGTCCCTGATTCGGCACGATATCCAGGTCGCATTCCGGATCTTCTTGTTCGTAGTGGATCGTCGGCGGAACAAAACTTTGTTCCAAAGCCTTGACACTGATAATCGCTTCAATTGCGCCGCTGGCCCCTAGCAGATGTCCGGTATTGCTTTTGGTAGAAGAAACAGCCAAGTGTTTCGCATGTTCCTGAAAAGCCAGTTTGATCGCTTTGGTCTCTGTTTTATCATTCAGCGATGTGCTGGTTCCGTGGGCATTGATATAATCGATCGCATCCGATGGAATCCGGGCATCTTCTAAAGCCTGCGTCATCGCCTGAGCCCCTCCAGAACCATCATCTAAAGGTGCCGTAATATGATGGGCATCACAACTGGATCCATATCCGACGATCTCTGCGTAAATTTTCGCATGGCGAGCCTGCGCATGTTCTAATTCTTCCAAAACCAGCATGCCCGCTCCTTCTCCCATCACAAATCCGCTTCGCCGGGCATCGAATGGTATGCTGGCGCATTGGGGATCTTCCCCCGTATGCAAGGCTCGCATCGACTGAAAACCGGCAATGGCCAATGGAGTGATGGCTGCTTCTGAACCCCCTGCCAACATGCAGTCTTCATAGCCATCCCGAATGCGGTGAAACGCTTCCCCGATCGCATTGGAACTGGCTGCGCATGCCGTTACGATACAAGTCGTGGAGCCTTTCAAGCCCCAGTCAATCGCCACTTGTCCGGCGGCCAGATTGGACAATGCCATAGGGATAAAGAAAGGCGAAACTCGAGATGGCCCCCGTTTGTCCAAAGTTTGAGAGGCTTGCTCGATCGATGCGATTCCCCCGATTCCTGAAGCTAAAACACACCCAAAACGATTCGCATTATCTGGATCCCTAGAAAACCCGGCATCCTCCATGGCTTGTTTGGATGCGATACGGGCAAACTGGGTGAACCGGTCATTGAACTTCAGATCGCGCTTGGAAAAATAAAGCTCCATATCCAAGTCTTTGACTTCACCGGCCAGTTTAACTTTATAATCGCTCGTATCAAAACATGTGATTTGATCGATTCCGCATCGTCCTTCTTCTATGCTTTGCCATAAAGCAGCTACATCATTTCCAATGGGAGAAACACATCCCAATCCTGTGATTACGACTCTTCGCATAACTCCTCCTACATCACCATGCCGCCATCGACATGGATCACTTGCCCGGTGACATATCCAAACGCATCGGATGCCAGAGCAACACAGACCGATGCGACATCTTCTGGTTTTCCAAAAGAGCGCAAAGGAATCTGTTCCATCATTTTCTGTTGATCTTTTTCTGCCAGTTTTGCTGTCATATCCGTTTCAATAAAACCAGGCGCTATCGCATTGACACGAATATGGCGCAACGCCAATTCGCGGGCTGCCGATTTCGTCAGTCCGATCACGCCGGCTTTACTGGCCGCATAATTGGCCTGACCGGCATTGCCGATCAAACCCACGACACTGGCCATATTGATGATCGATCCCGAACGCTGTTTCATCATGATACGCGATACATGACGCAGGCAGTGAAACGTTCCTTCCAGGTTGACCGCGATCACTTTATGAAAATCTTCGCTCGACATTCGAAGCATCAAGCCATCTTTTGTGATTCCGGAGTTATTGACCAAGACATCGATACGTCCAAAGGTTTCCACAACGGCATCCACCATGGCCTTCACATCATCTTCTTGGGATACATCGGCTTGAAACGCCTGGGCACAAACACCATAGGAACGAATCGTTTCTACAACTTCCATAGCCCTCTCTTTAGAGCCGTTATAGTTCACGGCCACTTGATAGCCCGCCTGAGCAAAAGCCAACGCGATCGCCTTGCCAATGCCTTTGCCGGCTCCGGTTACCAAAGCCACTTTATGATTCATCGATTCCATGTTTCCACCATTCCTTCCAGATCTTGTACAGTATTGATCGTATAGACCTGTACATCTTTTGATACTTTTCGGACAAAACCGCTCAAGCTTTTTCCCGGACCAATTTCCACAAATGTATCAAAACCATCTTTGATCATTTGACGAATCGTTTGTTCAAAACGGACACTTTGGCAAATCTGTTTTTTTAAGATCTGGATCAGATCTTCTTCCTGTTGAATGGATTCGACTTGCCCGCTGATATTGTGATAGACCGGAATTTTGGGCAAAGCAAAATGTTTGGTCCGTAAAACAGCCTCCAGTTTTTCGCTGGCCGGGATCAGCAGCGAGCTGTGAAAAGCGCCGCTGACAGAAAGCGGCAGTACTCGCCTTGCCCCTTTTTCAAGCAGTAAAGGCGTTGCCTGTTCGATCGCTTCTTTATGTCCCGTCACAACAATTTGGCCTGGACAATTATAATTGGCAATCTCTAATATCTGGTTGGAGCGAGTAACTATCTGACAAACTTCCTGAATGGCATTTTCATCCAAGCCTAAGACCGCCGCCATGCCTGTCGTGCCGGCCGGCAATGCCTGAGCCATCAGGATTCCGCGCTGGCGTACGATATCAATAGCCGTTTGCGGATCAAAGCTTTGGGCTGCACACAAGGCAGTATACTCGCCTAAAGAAAGGCCGGCGCAGCCGTCTGCCTGGATTCCTTTTTCTTTTAATGCTTCCAGGATCGTTAAAGATGCGGCAACAATAGCACTTTGCGCATAAGCTGTATCATCCAGCTGATCTTGCGGCCCCTCAAAACATAATCTTTTTAAATCATAATCACACTGCAGACCATCCATTCTTTTTTGACTGACCGTAAAGGTATCATAGAATTCTTTGGCCATCCCTACTTTTTGGGATCCTTGGCCCGCGAACAGAAACGCTGTTTTCATCTTGTTTCCTTTCCCAGCCCTTGCAGGCTGCTCATCACTGTATGTACATCGCTGATTTCTGAAATCTTATACGCATTGGCTCCCGTAAAAAAGAGTCCGTTTTCGGTATCGCCTTGAACGGCGCGGATCAAAGCTCGAGTAATACAATAAGGCGTATCTTGCCAGTTGCACGGAATCATGCATCCCAGACAATTTTCTACTCTTTGATTAGGTTTCCCTTTGTGCTTTTTCACAAACGCATTTTGAATTGCTCGCCCTGGAAATCCGGCCGGACTTTTGACATACCCGATATCCTCTTTGCGAGCGCGGATGATCATCTGTTTAAATGCCGGATGTGCATCGCATTCTTTGGTTGCGATAAAGCGTGTTGCGATCTGCACACCATCGGCCCCGGCTTTGATCATGTGAAGAATGTCTTCATATGTAAAGATGCCGCCGGCTGCGAAGACCGGAATCGTTTTTCTATATTTTTCTTCGTAAGGCTTTAATTCTTTTTTGACTTCCGCTACGATCTCTTCCAAGCTCTGACATCGATCATTTTCCAGGTCTGGCAGTTTGAATCCAAGATGGCCTCCTGCTTTTGCGCCTTCCACGATCACAAAATCCGGCGCGCATTGATGATGCGTATCCCATCTTCGACAGATCAGACGGCAAGCCCTGGCGCTCGATACGATGGGGGCCATCAAGGCCTTGTTCTGTACCGTTTTTGGCAACTCCAAAGGCAATCCTGCACCCGACAGGATCGCATCGGCTCCGGCATCTATACTCGCCTTTACATACGTTTCATAGTGGCGGGAGGCCACCATGACATTGACCCCTAAAAAACCGTTCGGGACTTCCTCTTTCACCATACGGATCTCTTTTTGCAGGGCCCGAATATTCGCTTGGATCGGATCTTTTTCAAAGTCCGGTTCGCGAAAACCCGGCATAGCCGCTGAGATCACGCCCATGCCACCCTCTTTACAAACAGCTTTCGCAAGACCAGATAACGAAACTCCGATTCCCATACCGCCTTGTATGATGGGAACCTGTAAAACTTTGTTCTGGATCTGCACCGCTTTTAACATGAGCACGCCTCAATTTTCCTTTGAAGCATTTCCAGCTCTTTTCTGGAATCATTCATCATATTGTCGAATATTTTTTCCAGCGGCAAAATCTCCTTGCACAATCCGGCAACTTGCCCCATCATCACAGAACCGGTTTTCATGTCGCCATCAAATACAGCCCGACGCAAACCGCCCAGCGTCAATTTTTCCATCTCTGTCCGATCGGCTTTTCCATATTCTAATTTCATATATTGCCGACTCATGGGATTTTTTAAAATTCGAACCGGCGTATTCAAGCTTCTGCCTGTCACGATCGTATCGGTATCTTTCGCTTTCAATACTGCTTCTTTATAGTTTTGGTGGATCGGACACTCTTCGCTGGCTAATAAACAAGTTCCGACTTGAACACCCACAGCGCCTAAAGACAAAGCGGCATTAAATCCTCGTCCGTCTGCAATTCCTCCAGCCGCAAGGACCGGAATCGAAACCGCATCTGCGACTTGCGGTACCAGCGCCATGGTCGTCTGCTCGTTGACATGTCCGCCAGCTTCGGTCCCTTCTGCGATGATGCCGTCTGCTCCGGCTCTCTCCATACGGATTGCCAGAGCGACACTGGCCACCACAGGGAACACTTTGGTTCCGGCCGCTTTGAGCATCTCCATATATTTCCCTGGATTGCCGGCTCCGGTTGTGATAACCGGCACTCTTTCCTGGGCAAGCAATTCCATGATCAGATCTGTATCCGGATTCATCATCATCACATTGACTCCAAAAGGCTGATCGGTCAAAGCACGAAGCTTATCCAAACTTTCTTTGACTTGTGTTACATTCATGGCTCCGGTTCCCAATATTCCTAAAGCGCCGGCATTGGAAACGGCAGCGGCAAACTCGGCTGTCGCAATATTGGCCATAGCTCCCTGAAAGATGGGATATTTGATATTGAGCATTTGATTGATCATCATTGTGTATCTTCTCCTTTACCATGTTGGATTTTGCAGGCACCCCAAGTAAATCCGGCCCCAAAGCCGACAAGGATCACTTGCATTCCTTCTTTTATCTTTCCTTGTTCCCACGCCTGTGCCAAAGCAATCGGCACACTGGCGGCAGAAGTATTCCCTAACGTATCTAAATTCACAAACATTTTTTCCATGCCGAAGCCCATCTTTTTGCTGACATGTTCCAGAATACGGATATTGGCTTGGTGTGGGATCATCAGATCCACCGCATCCAAGGACTGTCCTTGAAGAACATGCTGGATAGCATCCGGCATAGCCTGGATCGCAAAGCGGAAAACATCTCTTCCCTTCATCGACAGGTATGATTTCTTTTCGGTCTTATTCATAAGATCCGGCTGCAGGCTGCGGTCCGGACAATAAAGCGCATGATCCACATCGCCTTTAGATCGAGCATAAAACGTCATGGAAGAGCCATCCTGCACTCTTTCGATCAGGCAAGCTCCTGCCCCATCGCCAAACAGAACGCAAGTATTTCGATCATTCCAATCCAAGATCTTGCTGAGAGTTTCCGCTCCGATGATCAAGGCTACACCCTCTTTCAATAAAGAGGCTGCGCATTCTAACGCAAACAAAAAGCCGCTGCAAGCTGCATTCAAATCAAAAGCCATAACCGGCTGCTCATTTAAGCCCAGCCCTGCCTGAACTTGGCAAGCCACTGTGGGAGTATAGTTATCAGGTGTCAGTGTAGCGACGAGGATCAGTCGGATGGATCGCGGATCAATGCCCGATACCTGAATCGCATTTTGGGCTGCTCTTAAGGCTAGATCGGACGTGTTTTCCTGACAAGAAATATAGCGCGAGGAAATCCCGGTGCGGGATTGGATCCATGTATCGCTTGTATCCACCACTTGTGAAAGCTGATCATTCGTTATCTTTTGATTTGGGGTCGCATAGCCGGTTCCGATTATTTTGACATTTTCCATGATGTATCTCCCAAATGCCGAAACCGGTCATAGCGATCCTGTATCAGCTGATTCGTTTTTTTCTTCATCGTTTCTCCTAAAGCCTTGCGTAATATTTCATCCATCTTTTCCGCAACTTGGTGGATATGGGAAGCAGCCCCGCCAAAAGGTTCTGGTATGATCTGGTCAATCACGCCTTTCTCAAGCAAATCTGCACTGGTGAGCTTCATCACTTCGCAAGCTTCTTTGACTCGTGAACCATCTTTCCAAAGAATGGAGGCAAACCCTTCCGGCGATAGAATTGAATATACGGCATACTCCAACATGAAGATCCGATCGGCGACGCTCAAAGCCAAGGCGCCTCCGCTTCCTCCTTCGGAAAGCACGAAACAGATTACAGGAGTTTTCAAGGTCGCAAAGGTACAAAGACAATCTGCAATGGCTTCGGCTTGCCCTTTTTCTTCTGCTTCTTTGCCTGGGTAAGCCCCGGGTGTGTCTACAAAGGTGATGATCGGACGATGAAACTTCTCGGCTTCTTTGGCCAAGCGCAGTGCTTTTCGATACCCTTCCGGCTGGCACATTCCAAAATGCTGACGCAGATTCTCTTCTGTTGTTTTTCCTTTGGATTGCGCTAAGATGGTCACCGGGATACCATGAAACGTAGCCAGGCCTGTCAACATGGCCGGATCATCACCGCTGCGGCGATCGCCGTGCAGTTCTAAAAAGTCTTGAAACAACAGTTCAATATAATCTTTGGCTTTGGGGCGATCTGGCCTTCTTGCCAGCTCCACATGATCCCAGGCCGTAAGAGTCGTTTCTTGTTCTAGTTTATGGATCTGTTTTTGATACTGATACCAGGTATCGATATCTTTTTCATCCAATTCCATCTGACGTGCTTTGATCTCGCTGATCGCACGCTGTGCTTCTTTTAAATTCATGTCAGACTCCTTTTCGTATGAAAAGCTAAAAGCCAACCTAAGGTCTTTCGCATTTTCTGACGAGGAACAATGCGGTCAATGAACCCTTTCTCTAAAACAAATTCAGCCGTTTGAAAATCGTCCGGCAATTTTTCGTGGATCGTATCTTCGATCACGCGTTTGCCCGCAAATCCGATCAGGGCATTTGGTTCGCTTAAGATGATATCTCCCAACATCGCAAAGCTGGCGCTGACTCCGCCGGTGGTCGGGTGTGTCAAAACCGTAATAACCAGTAACCCCGCTTCTTTATGACGGGCAATGGCCGCCGAAGTTTTCGCCATTTGAACAAGAGACAAGATCCCTTCCTGCATGCGGGCTCCCCCGCTGGTACAAAAAATCACGATAGGAAGTTTCTTTTTCGTGGCCGTCTCAATAGCCCGCGTAATCTTTTCGCCTACAGCCGCCGACATGCTTCCCATAAAAAAATGGGAATCCATGATGGCCAAAATACAAGGATTCCCTAAAATTTTGGCCGATCCGATAATGACGGCTTCTTTCATTCCGGTCGCTTTCTGCATCCGGTCTAATTTTTCTTTGTATCCTGGAAAGTCTTCCGGGTCGATACTGATCATATATGCATCCATTTCTTTGAATGTTTTTTCATCTGCGATCTGGCGGATCCTTTCTCTGGCTGAGATTTTAAAGGGATACTGGCATTCCGGACAGACATATTGATTTTTGACAAGATCCATCATAGGAATCGAAGAATGGCAATGTGTACAAGTTTGAAAGACATGATCGGGCATTTCTTTCGGCTTGGGTGTCGGTTTTTTTCGCCATTGATGAAAAATGTCCAATCGTTTTTTTCTTTCTTTAAATAAACTGTCCATTTTCCTTCAGCCTTTCTAATAAAATCGAAGCGTATCCGATATTATGGATCCCTTCGATAAATTCTTTCTGATAGAGGGTCAAATATAAAAACTCAACATTGGTTTTGACCCCATCGATGATCGTCTCTTCTAAGGCAGCCCGCATTTTCTTGATGCATTCGAGCCGGGTCGGTGCCTGGACGATCAATTTTAAAATCATGGAATCGTAATAAGGTGAAATCGTACTTCCGCAATAAACGGCGGTATCCACTCGAATGCCATGGCCTCCGGGCAAATGCATAAAGGTAATTTTCCCGGGAGATGGGGCAAAATCATGGGCGACATCTTCCGCATTGATCCGACATTCCATCGCCACTCCGCGGCAAGGAATCTCTTCTTGTTTCAGAGTCAGCTTTTGTCCGGACGCAATTTTAAGCTGCCATTTGATCAGATCAATACCCGTCACAGCCTCTGTAACAGGATGTTCAACTTGGATTCGGGTGTTCATCTCCATAAAGTAATAATGGCCATCCTTGTCCAATAAAAACTCCATGGTTCCTACCGAGTCATATCCGATTGACCGGGCGGCTTTAACTGCATCATTCAATAGATTTTGTCGTGTTTCTTCTGGCAGAATCGAACATGGAGATTCTTCGATCATCTTTTGATTCTTTCTTTGAAAGGAACAATCTCTTTCGTACAGATGAACAACATGTCCATAATGGTCTGCCAAAAGCTGGACCTCCACATGTTTAGGATCTTGGATATATCGCTCCATGTATACTTCATCATTGTCAAAACACGCTTTGGCTTCCTGACGAGCCTGGATATAGGCGCTTTCCAGCTCCTCTGCCTTCCATACGATTCGCATGCCGCGTCCCCCGCCGCCGTGACGAGCTTTTATGATCACCGGATAGCCGATCGAATCGGCCAGATCGAGCGCTTGTTGAGCAGTAATCAAAGGATCCTCACAACCATCTACGACCGGCACTCCCACTTCTTTCATACGGGTCCTGGCTTGTGTTTTATCGCCCATCAATTCGATCAAGCCAAAAGAAGGGCCCACAAATGTCAAATCGCACTCTTGAACCAAACGAGCAAACTTAGCGTTCTCGCTTAAAAATCCATAGCCTGGATGAATCGCATCGCAGCCTGCAGAACATGCTGCCTGCAAGATCGCATGCATATTCAGATAACTATCCTTGGCACTGGCAGGGCCGATACAGATGGAATCATCGGCCAGCTGCACCGCTAAGGAATCTGCGTCGGCTTGTGAATAGGCCACGACGCTTTCGATGCCCATTTCCTTGCATGCCCGAAGGATGCGTACCGCAATCTCGGAACGATTGGCAATCAAAAGACGGCGAATCATTTTTTCTCTCCTAAAATAATTAAAGGCTGGCCATATTCCACCATTTCTTTATCTTCGACAAGAATCTGTGTCACAATGCCTTCTTTATCGGAATGAATCTCATTCATTGTTTTCATGGCTTCTACCATACAGACCACGTCATTGACATGTACATAATCGCCAAGTTCTACATACGGCTTGGCTTGCGGGGACTTTGCCCGATAGAACGTTCCTACTAATGGCGAATCGATGGTCGTCATCGGTTCTTCTTTGATCTCTTCTTCTTGAACAACAGGTCTTGGGGTCGGCTGTACCACGATCTCTCCCACTGGTTTTTCCATTTTGATCTTCAGATTGCCTTCCTCAAGTTCCATATGAGAAAGTCCGCTCGCTTCAAAGATCTCTAATATTTCTTTGATCTGTTTTGTTTCCATAACCATCGCTCCTTGTTTATTGAAAATGAGCCAAGGGTCTCTCAGCTCATACGTTGTTTCTGAAGTTATATCTGTTTATCTATTTTGTCTTCGCGGCAATGATATCCATGACATCTTGAACCGTTTCCAATTTTGCCAGTTCTTCATCTTCAATACGGATATCAAATTCATTTTCCAATTCTAAGGCCAATTCAACAGCTGCCAAAGAATCGATTCCTAAATCATCGTTAAGCTTTGCCTCTGGTTTAATTTCTTCTTCATCTACGTTGATCGCATCTACTAATACTTTTTTGATTTCTTCAAACATAATTTTTCCTCCCTTACTTTGAATGTCAAAGTAATTAACGAGACCATTATAGTTATTTTGAATATCAAAGTAAATAGTTTGAATGTCAAAATTTATATTTTTTTATCGTTGCATAATAAAAAGCAAGCCCCCTCATCACTTTTTAGAGCGTGAGAAGGCTTGCCTGTTTCATCAGGAAATCTTTTCCCTTGTATCGATAGTTTTTCATAATTTTGATATTTTTGATCAATTCCAGCTATAGCAACCCAGCCATGTACAACGGCAAGAAGATTTTGTCATTCGTTATATGTAAATCATCTTTTGTCAGAATGTAAACTTGATCAATGTATTGTTTATACTTATGAGTGAATTTATCAATGGAAGTAAAGGCATTATACTTCCCAGACTTTACCTCGATTGGAGATATATTGTGTCTATTGCTGATTTTATCCTTTGCGATCAAAAAATCAATTTCCATCCGATCCTGCGCATGAATTGAGGAACTTTGATAATAATATAATCGATTCCCTCCACTTACTAACATCTGCGAAACTATATTCTCCATAAGCATCCCTTTATTCACTTCTAATTTATTTGTCAGAAGTTTCTGATAAATTTCATTTGTGACTATCCCTTTTTCATCAAAGGCATGACTAATCAACAACCCGGTATCTCCCATAAAACATTTGAGCGTTACTTTATCCATATTAATTTTTAAACCAATATTGGGTTCCGTTGTCTTATAACAAACATTGACCATCATTGAATCTTTTAACCATTCAAATGGCTCAATTAAATCCCTGTACTTGCCGCCGGATGCCGCAAATGTAAATTTCTTTTCTTGCTTAGATAATTGTGCCGGAATTTCATCAAAAATAGATTTTATATACAAACGATGATATTTGCTCTTATTGATATCATCTTTATATAAAGACAGGATCAGTCTTTTTTGCCTATCCACTTGATCGAAATCTCTTGTCTCAATATAGGTCGAAACGACTTTTGGCATCCCTCCCACGATCATATACAACCGAAAAAGATCCATGGCCTTTTTGTGCAATACACCCATAGGTTTCATGTTCAGAAAACACCGTTCAATTTCCGCATATATTCCTTCATTGTTTGTCGCAAGACAAAATTCCTCAAAATCCATAGGAAACATTTTTACTTTTTCTTCTTCAGAAGGGATAAGGATATCCTGTACATTTTCTTTAATGGATATCAGTGAGCCGGTTTCCAAATAATCATATCTTCCATCAGCCACCAAGTGTTTGATAGCTTGCCTGGCCTTAGGAAAGAATTGAACCTCATCAAATATGATCAGCGATTTCCTTTCATACAACTTAACGGAAGTCAATGTGGATAAATACAGAAAAAAACTGTCAAGGTCATTGATATAATTCATAAACAACTCTTTGATTGAATCTGATACAATACTAAAATCCAACAATATATAACTTTTGTATTCATTCTTAGCCAACTCTTGTGCAATATAGGATTTTCCGACACGTCTGGCTCCTTCAATCAATAAAGCTGTTTGTCCATTATTTTTCTTCCATTTCAATAATTGATCATAGATTTTCCTTTTCATGTTTCACCTTTTTGAGATTTTTACACACTCATAATAACACCTTTTTGAGATTTTTAAAACAAAATATATACACGTTTTTGAGATTTTTGAAAAATAAAAAATTCTGCCAAAACGGCAGAATGTTAAGCTCCTTTTGTCTGATCCGAATACTCGTCGCTAAAGTATTCTAAGATGTTTTCCAGCGCCTCGTTCAAGACTTCGTTTTCATCCAATCCCAGATCTCCGATTGCCTTATCGATCATATTCTTATGAAATTCATCATGGATCTTTAAGACATCCAAAGCCTTGGGCGTATTTCGAATACGGACAATGCGGCGATCCTTTTCATCTTGATATCGTTCCACATAGCCTTTTTTCTCCAGGCGAGAAATATTGGTGGTCAAAGTACCTGAAGTGATCATCAGCCGACGCGCCATATGACTCATCGTATTGGAACTGGCTCGTTCGATACTCTCCAGAATATGCACTTCGTTGATCGATAATTCGACGCCTTTTTGTTTCAAGTTGTTCGCTTCAATATACAAGATATAGTTAAAAAGCCCGACCAGCAGTTCATTGAGTGTGTGTCGGGTTTTTTGTGTGCGCTCCTGTTGTTTTTGTTCATCCAAAGTCATCGGTATCAAAATACCTTGTTTCCCTATAAAAGTCAATTGAAATTCCTATACAAAGCCTTAAAAGAACTGTCTAAGCTTTTTCCATTAACCAATCTATGATATTCAATATTTTGATTCCTTCATCGGAAGTTACAAAACTTCTATCTGTGGACAAAACTATCTTTTCATAATTATCATTGATCGCTTTCAGTGGACGCAGTTCTCGATTTCGTACCTCTTCAGAGTTCATGGATTCAGTCACCTGTATATATATCTTTTCATTTGGTTTTTCGGCAATGAAATCGACTTCCGTCGAATCCACCTTTCCTATATATACATGATAGTCTCTGCGGATCAATTCCAAGAATACAACATTTTCTAACAAATGTCCTCTGTCCACATCACGATACCCCAGCAACATATTGCGGAATCCAAGGTCAACAATATAATCTTTTTCCAATGTCTTTAGAAGTTGTTTTCCTTTTATATCATAACGGCTTACAGAGAAAAATAAAAAAGCATTTTTAAGTAAAGAAATATATTTTTCCACGGTATTTCTTGCCAGATGTTGTTTTTTATCATCTTTTATAGCCCTATCACTTGATAAAACATTTCCGACGTTGTTGGGTGAGGTTATGCTTCCGATATTCGAGCAAAGAAACATCGCAATTCGATGCAGTGTGTTTTGGTCAATCTTATTATTTCTCTGCAATATATCTCGTAATATGACTGTAGAATAGATCCCTTCTAAAGCCTGATTGCAACGGGCTTCATTAAAGTTATATTCACTTAATATAGGCATTCCGCCAAATTGCATATATTTCTGGAATTTTTCATCGATAGATGTAGCTTCTTCCCATGTATTGAAATTCAGAAATTCTACAAAGGACAATGGAAGCATTCGAATCTCGACATACCTTCCTGACAAAAGCGTTGAAAATTCTGTAGAAAGTAAATAGGCATTTGAACCAGTGATATAGATATCAACATCAAAATCCAGACGAAAAGACTCGATTGCCTTTTCCCAATGTTCCACATTCTGTAATTCGTCAAAAATAAGATATATCTTTCCCTTTTCAGGGATTCTTTCAGAGACATATTCATAAAGAGCTATGTAGTCTATTAAATTTCTATACTTCAAAGATTCAAGATTCATATGAATGATATGCTTTTCATCGATGCCTTGTTTCAATAAATATTGATGAAAAAGGTCCAATAGCGAACTTTTTCCACAACGACGAATTCCCGTCACGATTTTCACTAAATCAACATCTTTGTGTCCGATTAGCTGTTCCAAATATTGAGGCCTGTTTATTAATTTGTTCATAAATGTCCTCCTTCATGATTTCATTATAGTATAAAAGTTTTTAATATTGAAGTTAAAAAGTATTGAGATTTATAAATTTTTTTCAATCAATATTATAAACTTTTAATTTTATTCGCTTCAATATACAAGATCTAGTTAAAAAGCCGACCAACAGTTCATTGAGTGTGTATCAAATCTTTTGTATGCGCTCCTGGCATTGTTTTGCTTGATCCAGAGTCACCCTATGTTTCCCTATAAAAATAAATTGAAATTCTAATACAAAGCCGTAAAATGGAATCGAGGAAATAGTATGGCATTGAAGATTGCGTTTTGTATATGGTGCCTTTGCGGAGTTTTCTTTATAGGAACAGGCATCTTTTGTTTACGGCAGAAAAAACCAATGGGATTTTGGGCCAATGATAAAGCGCCTAAAGTCAAAGATATCAAAGGATATAATCGTGCTTTAGGAAAGTGTTGGATCATTTATGGAGGAGTTTTCATTCTGATTGGACTTCCCATTTTATCTGACCAACATTCTCCGTGGATCTTGATTTCTTTGTTGGGAGCTCTCTTTGATACCTTGGCTTTGATTTTGGCTTACACCATGATCATCACACCTCGTTATATTGAATAAAGAAAAAAACATACCTCGGCATCAATGAAGTGAACCCAATTATTTGGACACTTATCTATTCTAAATTTGAAGGGATTGATTCCTGTATTCTACAGGGGTTAGTCCTTTTAATTTTGAATGGATTCCTGTATCTGTCCCCAAAATTGACACTAAATACTTTTAAACACCAAAAAAAGCCGAATTTTATCGGCTTTTATGTTCTATGGTGCAGAAGAAGAGAACCCTCACATTCCCTAAAATGGGTCCGTTTTATTGAAAAAGTGGGGATTTTTTATAAAAATTTGGGCTATTTTCCATAAAATATCACCTAGTTTTTGGATTGCTGTCACCAAAAGTGTCACCAATTTTTTTGTACAAACAACCTCCATAAAGAGGAACTTCCATCTGATTTACGTGATAATATTATACCACAAAAAAATCTATAAAGTGTTTACTTTGAAAATGTATCATTCTGATGGAATTACGCTGCTTAAAACATATAAAGTTGATATAATAAAAAGGAGGAAATATAGATATGTTTGATTTTTTACATCGTTTATTTCAACAAAACATTGAACAAGAACAACAAACAAATGAATTAGAATCATTAAACAGATTTACAGAGAACTGTGCAAATGAAGCCATGCATCAGGCTGAGAATGCCGCAAGTTTCGCTGAAGATAGTTTAAATAATTTTTTTGATAATAATATGTTTGGTGGTGGATTCGGAGATACAGGCATGTTTTAAATGCTCTCGCGATTTAAAAAGGAGGAAAAAAATAATGAAATGGTATCAAAACAAAAAAATTGTTGTTGGTACAGTGGCTGCTATAGTTGTCTGCTTAGCCATTGTATATGCAATAACTTCTCAACCTTCAATTGTGGTAAAAACTCAAGAAATAGAGGCTGGAGATAAAGTTTCTTTGACAAAGGAATCTTTATTGGATACAGAAAAAATGGATGCTGAACTGGTGGATGACATCAAAATCACATCCAATTTGATGACAGATACTGACAAATATTCATATAACGAAGAATCTGGAGAAGTTACTTCCAAAGATGAAACTTATTTGGAAGCAGGAACATATACCGTTACTATTACCTATGGAGATAAGACAGAAGATGTCGAAATCAAAGTTACAGATTCTAAAGCTCCAGAATTTGTTGGCTTCCGAGATACAATCACTGTAGAACAAAACGCAGAAGGATTCGACCTATCTCGCTATTATCTTGCTGAAGATAAATCAAAAGTCACAGTAGAATCCAAAGAAGAAACGGATATTTCGAAGGCAGAAACTCAAACAAATACAATTGTAGGAACGGATGAATTTGATAATTCTACAGAGAAAGAATGTAAGATTAAAGTAGTAACACAAGAAGATATCAAGAATGGAACCAAACTGACTCCTATGGTGGATGGCAATGTTCCATTGAGCAAGGATACATTGGAAAAGGCAAAGTCCGGCGATATCGATGTTCAGGTTGAAGATTTGAACGAAGAGTTAAAGACAGCTTATGCCGATATCAAAGAAGATAAAATTAACGGTACAACATCCTTTAAAAAAGTAGAAGATGACGATAAGTATTTTAATCGAGACGCTTTTACAAATACAGGCAATATCAGTATGGAATCTTTAGGGATGGATTATAAGGAGTATCGTGAATTTGTAAATAAAAATCTGTTGGATGACGAAGGTCATGTCAAAGGAACTTATAATAAGGATACAAATAGTTTTGAAGGTATAGATGAAAATGGAAATTCTTTCTCCATTGATGCTGGCGGATTAGGAATCCAACCCGGAGAAGGAAGTACTCCGGCAGGTGCTTTAGAAGCCTGGCAGCAACAACAAGGGAATGGAAATCAGTCTTCAAATCCAAACACGGGAAACAGCGGGCAAACCAATCCAGGAGGAACAACCACAACAGAACCTACACAACCTGTAGAACCGGATGTCCCAGCTTGTGACGATACGATTCCGGCAGGATTCTGGGCTAATAGAGCTGATGCCGAAGCGTATGCTCAACAAGTAATTATGGATGCGCTGCTTTCTGGACAAGCATCACATGGTGGATATTATGTTGATATTTATCGAACCGAATGCGGCACTAAATATTATGGAATAACTTTTAAGTAAAAGTTAAGGAAGGCGAAACACCTTCCTTTTTTCATGCAAATTAAGAGCTAAAACAGTAAAATAGAATTATGAAAACAAAATATAATGTTGGAGATATCGTCTATATTATCGCCAATCAAATCTTCATCAAGGAAGCAAAAGTTGTCCGAGTTACGGCTTCAACTCGCATGTATACATTAAAATTTACTGAGGAATCTGGAGGTACGCGACTTCGAGAAAACAGACTTTATGCTACAAAACAAGAAGCGGAATTTGTCGCAAATATTAATAAATCCAAGAATTATCCTTACAAAGAAAGATTCTAATGTTTATCTTTATATTCGTGATATCTCCATTTTTCAGAATTAAACCGATAACCCAGCCTATATACCCCATGAATATGAACCTATCTCAATGAATTAGAAGATTTATCCAGGTCTCATATATTGATGGGGACAATAAAAAAAGTCGGATAGTTTAACGATATAGTTAGTATCCGACTTTGCCGTATAGATAAAAAATGTTCGATAGAGGGTGAAGTATTATGAAGATTATTAAAACCGAAAATAAGAAAAAAGAATTTTGTTTAGAGATGGCTTACTGTCACCAAACTGTCACCAACTGGCCATTTTTTCATCAAAACAAAGAAAAAGTCCTTTATATAAAGGACTTTATAGACTTTGGTGCAGAAGAAGAGATTTGAACTCTCACGCGATTGCTCGCACTGCCGCCTGAAGACAGCGTGTCTGCCGTTCCACCACTTCTGCATTTGTGCTTTCATATTATGGCATACTTATTATGCTTTTGCAAGCTTGCTTAAAAAAAGGAAACAGTGCCTATACTGCTTCCTCATCATTGATTTCTATCATTTCAATGCATTTTTTGGGACAATTTTTCGCACAGAGCCCACAACTGACACACAAATCTTGATTCAAGCTCCAAAGCTTTTGAGAACGATCTACTGTAATCGCATCTCGAGGGCATTTCTTGGCACACAGTGTGCAATAAACACAGTCTGAGGAAGCTTTAGGAAACTTTTTCTTTTGAATCGTACGAGTGTATACTTCGACCGATTTTTGTGTTTCCGGCTGCGTGTATCCTTTTTTCATATGCAGACATTTTTTGGGACAAACCTGAACACAGTTTCCACACTGCACACAGTCAAAACGGTTGATTTCCCACGTCCCTTTTCCTCTATCCACTTTGATGGCTCTAGGCGGACAATTTTGAGCACAAAGCGTGCACGAAATACATTGCTCGATATCAATTTCGATATGACCTCGCATCCGATCCGTATAATGGGCTTCTTCAAAAGGATAAGCTTCGGTGACCGGCTTCGAAACTAAGTTCTTCAGAATCTGCGGTGTGAATACAAACAACTTTTCTTTTCTTGCCATACGATTACCTCTCTGTACAGCTGATGCACGGATCGATCGTCAAGATCAACAAGGCCACATCGGACAACTGACATCCTTTTAAAAGATCCAACATGGGAGGAATATTAGCTGTTGTCGGCGTACGCAAACGGAAACGGTCTAAATATTTTGTTCCATTTCCTTTCGTATAGTAAATCGCTTCTCCTCGCGGCTGCTCAATACGAACAAAACATTCTCCTTTAGGATTTCCTTTTACCGGGATCGCAATCTCGCCCGAAGGAATCTTTCCCAATAATTCCTGCAAGATCTCAAAAGATTGTAAAATCTCTGCCAAGCGGACCTTGACACGCGCATAAGAGTCCCCTTCTATAGCTGTGATTGGTCCAAAACTCAGATCTGCATAAGCCGCATATCCTGTTTCTCGCGAATCATAAGCGACTCCGCTGGCCCTCAGCATCGGCCCTACAGCTCCAGCCGTATACGCCTGTTCTTTAGAAAGGACGCCCAGCCCGCGCAAACGCATATTGACCAACCGATCTTCCAGGAATGTGCGAATGATCGGTTTCACTTCAGATTCTAACTCTGTGATCGTTTTTTGGATCTCTTTTAACATCACAGGCTCTACATCCTTTAAGACGCCCCCGATTTGATTGACCGAGAAGATGATTCTTCCGCCAGTCGTCATATCGAAGATATCCAAGATCTTTTCCCGTAAACGCCAGCTTTGCATAAATAAGGATTCAAATCCCAAGGCATCCGCCAACAAGCCTAACCACAATAGATGAGAATGGATCCGGCTCAGTTCCATCCACAATGTGCGCAGATACTTTGCACGAGCTGGAATATCGATGCCCATGGCTCTTTCCACGCTCTCACAATATCCCATGCCATGTCCAAAACTACAGATACCGCAAATTCTTTCCGCCACATAGACATACTGTTTATAGTCACGGGAGTCCACCAGCTTTTCCAAACCACGATGTACAAAACCTATATTCGGAATGGCTTCGACAACCACCTCATCCTCTAAAACCAAATCCAAATGAATGGGCTCGGGCAAGACCGGATGCTGGGGTCCAAAAGGAATGACACTTCGTTTTGCCATCAGTTTTCCTCCTTAGGGCCAAAAGGAGCCTCCACATCGATTCGATATAACTTGTGTTTATAATCCATCGTAATGTTATTGATCAATACTCCAAACAATTCGGCAGCTTCATTTTCCTGAATAAATGCACAAGGATAGATCTGCGTGATGGAAGAAATCGATTCATGACGATCCAGATGCACTCGAATCGTATCCATATCTTGATCCTTGACAAAAGTATAGTTCATCTCAAATCCATCCGATACCGTCGTAGCACAAATTTGAGCCAAACGCCATCCCTTCATCTTTTTTTGTACGGTCGCAGCATATAATTCCGCTTTCCCTAACGTTAAGATTCGATCACGCATGTTCTCGAGCCTCCTGTTTCTTTTCTAAGATCTCCACCGCTTTCAAAACTCCATCGATGATGGACTGAGGACGAGCTGCGCACCCTGGCACATACACATCCACAGGAATCACTTGATCCACTCCACCTAAAATATTGTAACAATCTTTGAAGACACCGCCTGTACAAGCACAGATACCTACCGCTACGACCACTTTGGGATTGGGCATCTGTGAATAAATCTGTTTAACCACTTGGGCACTCTGTGCATTGACACCGCCAGTGATCAGTAAAATATCGGCATGAAACGGATTGCCGGTATTGATGATGCCAAAGCGCTCTATATCAAAACGAGGCATCGTACAAGCTAACACTTCAATATCACAGCCATTGCAGCTGCTGGCATCGTAATGCAGCATCCAAGGAGATTTTTTTAATCGACTCATAGATACAACCCCCTTTTTTAGATCAACATCAGGATCAGTATATTGATCCCGCCACAAAGCAAAGTGATCAGCCAACAGATTTCAATCAGTTTTTTCCAATTGACGCGCGCACAGACATTATCGATCAAGATCTCAATAAAATAAACACCCAAACAAGCCACGATTCCTATTATCCAGCTCCATGCCGTATCATGGATGAAGAAAAGCCCTACGATTGCCAACAACAACATCTTTTCATAGTATTCACCAATTTCCATGATCGCCAAAGTGGGACCGCTCATTTCCGTGGTGATTCCTTTGACAACCTCCTGATGCGCATGATGACTGGTAGATAGGTCAAACGGAGATTTACGCAATTTGATAGCCATGATCAAGATAAAGCCCACGAAAAGACCCGGCATCATCCAAATCGCAGCCGATGACTGGAGTATGATCTCATCCACCCGGAAAGATCCTGTGGCAAGATAAAATCCTACCGCAATCAATAAAGTCATCGGTTCATAACTCATCATCTGCAGCATCTCCCGGCTGGCCCCAATATTCGAATAAGGCGACGAGTCAGAGCTGGCAGCCAAAATCAAGAACATATCGGCAGTCGAAAGAATAAATAAAGACATCAAGATATCCGTCCCAAAAAAGACCATTCCGCCCGCTATAGCCAAGAAAACCAGATAGCTGCAATTCAACAAGAGCTGCACACTGTTGACCGCAATCATCTGCTTAGAAAACAATTTCACCAGATCATAGAACGGTTGAAACAGGCTAGGGCCCTTTCTTCCTTGCATGCGCGCTGTGATCTTGCGATCCACTCCATCCAACAAAGCACCGATAAAAGGAGCCAATACAAGATAAAGAATCAAAGAGATGGTTCGACTCATGCCAAAACACCCCCTAACAGAATCGCAAAAGTCACGATCAGCACACTGGCCGCTACGATCTGAGACGGCTTCAACAGCCGCCGTCTGCCAAAATCAAACCGTAAATACCAGTTGGACAGATGAAGTTTCTTTTCTTCTCCAAAACTGTCAATAAAATGAGAATTATCTCCTACATTGATCCCATTCATATAAATCGGAACGATATCTCGCGGCGCCATCCGCGTGATCAAGAACATCATGGCCGGAACGATCAATACGCTGCAGACCATGATCACCATCGTAGTCAGTTCACTCATCGACAAAACATCGGTGGTAGCCCCGAACAAAGAAAGGACGATCGGATTGACGACATACCCTGCCAAAAGCGGGAATAAAAGACATAACAAAATTGTAATCACACATAAAACCGCCATTGAAAAATATTCATCTTTTCGCGTAATATCCGGATCCGGAGTATGCGGTTTATGCATCGCAATCAGCTTTCCTAACCATTTTGTCCAATAAAACATGGTAGAAGCACTACCGAACGCGATACAAATCACTAAAAGAACATTCCCGGAATCTACGAATGCTTTTAAGGCCACCCATTTACTGATCAGCATGCCAAAGGGCGCCAAATACATTCCGGCAATTCCGATCCCCATCACATAAGCTAATTTGGGCAGCCGCAGGATCAAGCCATGCATCCTTTCAATGTCCCGAGATCCGATACTGTTTTCCGTCGCTCCCACCGCTTCAAACAACATCGACTTGCTTGAAGAGTGAAAGATCATCAAAAAGATCGCTGCCCAGACCGTCTGCTCTACCCCAATGCCGGCGCAGGCAACAATCAAGCCTAAATTGGAAATCGTAGAAAAAGCCAGCACTTTTTTCGCATCATTTTGGGCAATCGCCATTAAAGAAGTCATGATAAAGGTAAAACCGCCAATAAAGCTCACGATCGTTCCACAAATCGTACCATTCAAAGCCGGAGCCAGACGAATCAGCAAATAAACACCCGCTTTGACCATGGTCGCACTATGCAAAAGCGCACTGGACGGTGTAGGCGCCACCATGGCCCCAAATAACCAGGTGGAAAATGGCAACTGGGCACTTTTGGTCAAGCCCGCCAGGCAAAGCATCCCAATGATCATCGGATTGGCACTGGAAACGATTTGATCCATCTGAACACTGTGGTTCCACATCGCACAAAGCCAGATCGCAACCGCAAAGCCAAAACCGCCAAGAAGATTCATCCACAAAGCCCGAAAACTATTTTCAATCGCTTCTTCTGTTCTTGTATAACCGATCAAAAGAAAAGAGATCACACTGGTCACTTCCCAGAAGAAATACATCCAGATCAAATTCGAAGAAAGAACCAACCCAAACATAGCCGACATAAATACAAACAACAGCGCCAGAAAAGTCGAGCTGCGATCGATCACACCCCGATGTTTTTCATGATAACTCTTCATATAACCTACAGAATAGATTCCGATCAGGCCGCCTATGAAGGCACAAATCACACACATCAATAAAGCCAGGGAATCTACTTGAGTATGGGTCGCTTCCTGAAGAGGGTACGAATACTCGACCCAGAAAGCCAAACCTGTTTGTAAAATTGAAAGAATCGAAACCCATCGTCTTTTATATTTGAAACTCATATAGATGATAAAAACCATCAATAAGATCTCTATTCCCTGCATGAGATGATCCATGAGTTCGGTATGTGTATATAAAAGCCAAGGCGTGCTTCCATCCAGGATCCAGGCACCCGTCAAGCCTAAACAAGCCAACATCATCAAGGCCACCGTTCCATAGATCACAAAGCCACGCAAGCGGGCATCCTGTATCAAAAAAATAAGAGCCGCCCCCACTAAGGGTATGCCAGCCAATACGGGTATCAAAAACAAGAGACATCCCCCCATAGTCTTAATCGTTTTCATTATATTCCTATTTGAAAGGGGTTTCCATTCATTTTTATCTTTTCCCGCGGTATAATGTCACTATGCATGAGATGGAAATCACCACCCACATTTTAAAAGAAACTTTGGATCTTGCCAAAAATCGCCCGGTCCAAAAAATCAAAGCGATCAACTTGGCCTTAGGTCCTTTTTGCGGTTTTGTGCCCGAATGCATCCAGATGTATATGGACGTGATCAGCCAGGGGACAATTGCCCAAAACGTGAAAATCAACGCCCGAATGATCCCTTTAAAGATCCGCTGTAACACATGCCAGAAAGAAGCCGAGATCGACCGGCTTCACATTGAATGTCCTTTTTGTCACAGCACCGATCTCAAGAGACTATCCGGGAATGAATGTATGATAGAAAGTATCGAGGTAGAATAAATGGAAATCAAAGTATATCATCAGATCTTAGATTGGAATGAAGATGTATCCAGCCAGGTAAAAGCGACCTTAAAAGAACACCATACGATTCTGATCAACATCATGGGCTCCCCCGGAGCCGGAAAAACAAGCCTTCTCAAAGAGATGATCCAGTCCCTGCGAAAAGAATATTCTATCGGCGTAATCGAAGGCGATATCACCACCAGCATCGATGCCAAAACCATCCATGATCTAGGCATTCCCAGTGTGGAACTCAATACCGATGGCGCCTGCCATATCGAAGCCATGAGCATTCAAAAGATCTTGCCTGAATTTGACTTGGATCAGATCGACATCCTCTTTGTCGAAAACATCGGCAACCTGGTCTGCCCGGCCGAATTCGATATTGGAGAAACAATGCGCATGACAATTTTAAGCATTCCCGAAGGAGATGATAAAGTTGTCAAATACCCTTTAATGTTCACCCAAACCGATTGTCTTATCTTGAACAAAGCGGATATCTTGCCTTATTTTGATTTTGACATCGAGCGGGTACAAAGAGATTATCAAGGCGTCAATCCGGGAGCCCCTTCTTTTGTCGTCAGCACAAAAGATCAATCCGGGATCGACTTGCTTTGCGCATTTTTAAAAGAAAAGATCGATTCTCTATTATGATCCATATTCAGATCCATGTATACGGTATCGTCCAAGGTGTGGGATTTCGTCCCTTTGTCCACCGCCTGGCAAAAACACATCATCTTACCGGCACATGTTTTAACTCAGGAGAAGGGGTAGAAATCCATGTTGAAGGACCTCAAGCAGAAGTCCATGCTTTTTTGCATGATTTAAAGCACCAGGCACCGGCCCTGGCACAGATTCAAAAAATCACAGCACAAGAAGGGCCGGTTCAAAACTATTCCTCATTTCAGATTCTAGAAAGCCATAAAGGAAGCCACAAAACCCTGATTGCTCCCGATATTGCTCCTTGCCAAGACTGTATGCGCGAACTGCTCGATCCCCAAGATCGAAGATACCGATACCCTTTTATCAACTGTACGAACTGCGGACCTCGTTATACGATCATTCAAGATATTCCTTACGATCGTCAAAACACCACGATGTCTGCATTTTCCTTATGCCCAGATTGTGAAAAAGAATATAACGACATCACAAATCGGCGATATCATGCTCAACCTAACGCCTGTAAGCACTGCGGGCCTCAGCTTGAATATATAGGAAGCGCAACGTTCAAAGACCCCTTGGATAATGCCCTTTGGGATCTGCAGCACGGAAAGATCGTTGCCGTCAAAGGCATTGGGGGGATTCATCTCGCCTGTGATGCCAGAGACCCAAAAGCCATCCGGCGTCTGCGTCAACGCAAACAAAGAGAAGCCAAACCCCTTGCGATCATGGTCAAGGACATAGAGACTGCCAAAGAATTTGTGGTTTTAAACGCAAAGGAAGAACAGTTCCTTTCCTCGAAAGAGCGACCCATCGTACTCTGCAAAAAGCGCGATCCTCAAGCTTACCAGGAGCTTTCGCATACTAAAGAACTCGGCATTTTTTTACCCTACAGCCCATTGCATATACTGCTGCTGCAAACATGCACCGCATTAGTCATGACCAGCGCCAACCTGCAGGATATGCCAGTTTTGATCGACAATGTCGAAGCCAAAGAAAAGCTGAAAGATATCGCCGACGCCTTTTTGTTACATGATCGCCCCATCGAGAATCGCTGTGACGATTCCTTGATGCGCATTGTCAGCCAAGAGCCTTATTTTATTCGCCGCAGCCGCGGCTATGTTCCTCTTCCTTTGCCAACACAAGAAGACGTCACCGGCATCTTGGCTCTGGGTGCCCACCAAAAAGGCAGCTTCGCCTTAGGAAAAGACCACCAGGCCTTTTTGAGTCCTTATATTGGAAACATGGAAAACTTGGAGACCCTGGCCCATTATCATAAAGCCCTCAAAACGATGGAACGCCTTTTTTCCATTACTCCGGCTGTAGTGGCATGCGATCGGCATCCGGACTATGCTTCCACACAATATGGACAAAGTTTAGGCCTGCCCCTTATCTCTATTCAGCATCACCATGCACACATGGCCTCCTGTATGGAAGATAATCAACTCCACGAAACCTGCTTTGGCATCATCTGGGACGGAACAGGCTTAGGCGAAGACCAGACAATCTGGGGGAGTGAATTTTTGATTGGAGACCAATGCTCCTATCAGCGTTGCGGATCCATCTTGCCCATCGCTTTGCTGGGGGGTGAAAAGGCAATCCATGAGATTGCACGCATCGCTTTGGCCATGTGTTGGCAAGCCGGCAAAGAGATTTCGCTTTTAGATCCCGACAAACAGAAAAACTTAAAAAAAATATGGAAACATTCTTCCGTTTTTTCCAGCGGAATGGGTCGGTTGCTGGATGGGTTTTATAGTTTGATCACCAAACAAACGCATCAAACTTATGATGGACAAGCCCCTGTGGCTTTGGAAAATCTGGCAAAGCCGACCTCCAAGACGTATCCCACCGCTTACCAAACAAAAAACAATGTCCGTTTTTTTGATTGGACCTTGATGCTCAAAACTTGCCTGGAAGATGCCGATCCGAAAGAATATAAAGCACAAAAGATCCATAACACCTTGATCCAGATGGCAATCGAACAAACTTGCCAATTGAATCCCCATCATCTTCCTGTAATCTTAAGCGGAGGATGTTTTCAAAATCAGATTTTATTAAAAGGAATCATTAACGGATTAAAAAAGCACGGTTATCGTGTATACTGGCATAGAAGAATCAGCTGCACTGATGAAGGCATCGCCTTGGGACAGCTTGCCATTGCCCAAAAAAGGATGTGAGAATATGTGTTTAGCCATTCCTTTGACCATTCAAAAAATTGAAGGAAAAACCGCAATCGGAACTGCCAACGGCATTTCCCAAAAGATACGGATCGACTTTTTGCCCGACTGCCAGCCAGGAGATGATGTGATGGTTCATGCCGGATTTGCGATTGAGAAGATCGATGCGCAAAAAGCACAAGAAACCCGAGAACTGTATCAGGAGATCTTTCATGCGGTTCAGTAAACCAAAACGCCCTATCACCTTGATGGAGATCTGCGGGACACACACGATGGCCATCGCCAAAAGCGGTATCAAAAATGTACTGCCAAAAGAAGTCAAACTGATTTCCGGCCCTGGCTGTCCCGTTTGTGTCACCCCTTCCAGCGCCATCGACATGATTTTAGAGCTAAGCAAGGATCCCCATTTGCTCATTTGCAGCTATGGTGATCTGTTGCGAATTCCCGGCAGTCAAAGCGAGACACTTCGAGCCCGCCCCAATGTTCGCCTTTGTCTCTCGCCTATGGATGCCATCCAAATCGCGCAAAACAACCCCGATAAAATCATCTTGTTTATAGGGGTAGGATTTGAAACAACAGCTCCCGGCAGTGCGGTTCTGATCCAGGAGGCCCGACGAAGCCAACTCAAAAACTTTTATTTTTACAGTCTGTTAAAACGAACTCAACCGGCCATCTGTGCCTTGTTGGAAAAAGAAAAAACACAGATCGACGGATTTCTTTGCCCCGGTCATGTCGCTGTGATCATAGGTGAAAAAGGATTTGAATTTCTGCCTTGCAGATACCATCGGCCCGGTGTGATCAGCGGTTTCGAACCGGAAGACATTCTCGTTTCCATCGAAGCTTTGATCCAAATGATCAATCAAGAAGATCCGAAAATTCTAAACACCTATGACCGACTCGTACAACAGGAAGGCAATACGATAGCCCAAGCCCAAATCGAAGACGTCTTTGAAGTTGAAGATTCCCTTTGGCGAGGCTTGGGAACCTTGCCAGATAGCGGCTATCGCCTCAAAGAAAAATATCAGGATTTCGATGCTCGTCAGCATTTTCATCTTCCTGGCTTAGAAAACAAGGAACCTGAAAATTGTCAATGCGCCGCAATTCTCTGTGGAGAAAAAGCCCCTTCACAGTGTCCTTTATTTCAAACCGTCTGCACCCCGCAAGATCCTGTCGGCCCTTGCATGGTCTCCAGCGAAGGCGCCTGTGCAGCCGCTTATACATACGAGGAGTGATCCTATGAAAAACAACATTACATTAGATCATGGCAGCGGAGGTTTGTTGACTTCCCGACTGATCGAACAAGAAATCGTATCTCGATTTCAAAACCCCAGTTTGAACGAGCTCAAAGATGCGGCTGTTTTAGAACATTTTGATCAGGACATCGTCTTTTCCACCGATAGTTTTGTCGTAGATCCGTGGAAATTTCCCGGTGGCGATATCGGAAAGCTGGCCGTCTGCGGCACGGTCAATGATATTTGTATGGCTGGGGGGTTGCCGCGTTATCTTTCCTGTTCTCTGATTCTGGAAGAAGGATTCCCTGTTGCTGATCTGCAAACGATCTTAAATTCCATGAAAGAGAGTGCCCAACAAGCCGATGTTTCCATCGTAACCGGAGACACAAAAGTGATCGAACATCAAAAGGGGCACCAAATCTGGATCAATACAGCAGGGATAGGAACCAAGATCAAAGATCTCGATTATAAGTACCAGGAAGGAGATGCCGTCATTCTTTCCGGAAGCATGGCTCGCCATGGTGCCAGTGTCTTTATGGCTCGCGAAGATATTCAGCTGGAAGGAAACTTGACCTCCGACTGTGCTCTTTTGATCGATCAGGCCCGTATTGCCTTCTCTTTTTCTGGCCTGCGCATTTTAAGAGATCCCACCCGCGGAGGAGTCGCAACCACATGCCTGGAATTGATCGAGCATTCTTCATGGGGTATGGAACTTGATGAAAAGAAATTACCCATTGATTCCGATGTGCAAACCCTTTGTGATCTATTGGGTTTTGATCCTCTTTATCTGGCTTGCGAAGGAAGAATGCTGGCAATCATCGACCAGCATCAGGCCGATGCCCTTTGCAGCGCTTTAGGCCCTCAAGCATCCATCATTGGCAAGATCACAAAAGAACATCCGCAAAAACTGACTCTCAAAACAAAAATAGGCGCAACCCGCATGCTAAGAAAATTATCCGGGCAGCCCCTTCCTCGCATTTGTTAGGCACAAGCCTAACTTTTTTTATTAAAAAAGAGGATCTTTCGATCCTCTAGAATAAGCCTTTGATTTTTCCGTCTTCATCAATATCCATATCTAAAGCACTTGGATGTTTTGGAAGACCTGGCATCGTTAATACTTTCCCCGTTAACGCGACAATAAATCCGGCGCCTAAGCTTGGGCGAAGTTCACGAACCGTGATCGTAAATCCTTGCGGACGTCCCATGATCGAGCCATCATCACTCAAAGACATCTGGGTTTTCGCCATACAAATCGGCAATTTACCCCATCCATTCTTATTGAATATTTCAATCTGTTCTTTTGCTTCTGGAGTAAATTGAACACCATCAGCCCCATATACCTTTTTCGCAATCGTTTCGATCTTTTCTTCGATCGTTTTATCTACATCGTATAAAGGCGCATAATGGTTTTCTTTTTCACAAAGCGCCACCACTTTTTCAGCTAGATCAATTGCACCCTTTCCGCCATTGGCCCAAACAGTAGACAAAGACATTGGATGACCATGTCCCTGGCACCAGTTCTCCAAGGCCTCGATTTCACGATCGGTATCGCTGACAAACTGATTGATCGCAATCACATAAGGAAGTCCAAACTGCTGAATCGTATCGATGTGCTTCGCCAAGTTTTCGCACCCCTTCAACAAAGCATCCACATTTTCTTCTTTCAGATCTTCAAAGGCAACTCCGCCATGCTGCTTCAAGGCACGAACGGTCGCCACGATCACGACGGCATTCGGATGCAGATGCGCCAGGCGACATTTGATATCTAAGAATTTCTCTGCTCCCAAGTCGGCCCCAAATCCAGCTTCTGTCACCGTATAATCCGCTAAATGAAGGCTGGCTTTGGTCGCAATCACAGAGTTGCATCCGTGCGCAATGTTCGCAAACGGTCCCCCGTGTATCAAGACAGGATTGTGTTCCAAAGTTTGAACGATATTAGGCAAGATCGCATCTTTCATGACCATGGCCATGGCCCCTTCGCATTTCAAATCTTTGATATATACCGGTTCATCATTGTATGTATAGGCAACCAGCATCTCGCCAAAACGACGTTTAAGATCCATCAGATCATCGGCCAGACATAAAGCCGCCATGACCTCGCTGGCAACCGTGATATTGAAACCATCTTTTCGCTCTACCCCATTGGCTTTGGAGCCTTGCCCGATCGTGATATCACGAAGCGTACGGTCGTTCATATCTAAACAGCGTTTAAAGGTGATCTTTTCGGGATCGATATTCAGTTCGTTGCCCTGATGAATATGATTATCGATCATGGCACAAACCAAGTTGTTGGCAGTTGTGATCGCATGCATATCCCCCGTGAAGTGAAGATTGATGTCTTCCATCGGTACTACTTGTGCATAACCTCCGCCGGCCGCTCCGCCTTTTAAGCCAAAGACCGGACCCAAGCTTGGTTCCCGAAGTGCCATCATGGTTTTTTTCCCGATTTGATTCAACGCATCCCCCAAGCCAACGGTTGTGGTACTCTTTCCTTCCCCGGCTTTAGTCGGATTGATGGCAGTCACAAGGACCAGTTTCCCCATACTGCGATTTTCTAATTCTTTGATATAGTCAAAAGACAGTTTCGCCTTATATTTTCCATACAGCTCCAAAGAGTCTGCTGGAATACCGATTTTTGCCGCAACTTTCTCAATGGGTTCCAAGACACATTCTTGGGCAATTTCTAAATCTGACTTACTCATGATCCATATCCTTCTTTCCAATGTCATGACGATAGAAGAGATCTGTACATTCGATCTTTTCTACTTCTTTATATGTATGGGCATATGCCTCTTCTAAAGTATCTTCCAAAGTTACAACCATCAAGACACGACCCCCATCGGTCACTAGTTGATCCTTTTCCATTTTTGTACCCATATGGAAAACCAAGGCATCCAGATTATCCGTGTTTTGGATCACGGCTCCTTTAGTCGAACTAGCCGGATAATTTGTGCTGGCCAAAACAACCCCATGGCTGACTTTTGAAGACCAAGTCAGATGAACTGGTTTGTTTTCCATTACATCTAAAATCGCCTGGACAAAATCGCTTTCTAGACGCGGCAGTACAACCTCAGCTTCCGGATCTCCGAAACGAGCATTGAATTCGATTACTTTGACACCATCCTGCGTCAACATCAAACCTCCATACAGGAAGCCCGTGAACGAAACGCCCTCCTGAACCATCGCCTTGGCCATCGGCTTCATAATCGTTTCCATCGCATTTTCTACGATTTCTGGCGTGATCTTCTTTACCGGACTGTAAGATCCCATCCCGCCGGTATTAGGCCCTTTATCTCCATCGAAAACAGGTTTATGATCTTGTGCGATCTCTAACGGGATCACTTGTTCGTTATGCACTAAACAAATCAAAGAAAATTCAAAGCCAACCAAACATTCTTCGATTACAACTTTATTTCCTTCCTGGCAAAATGCAGCTTCCAAAGCTTCCAAGGCTTCCGAGAGCTCTTGCGCGACCGTAACCCCTTTTCCAGCTTTCAAGCCATCTTCTTTAATGACGATCGGTGCCCCTTTTTCCTTTACATAAGCAGTGGCCTTTTCCAAATCATCAAAAGTTTGATAAGCCGCCGTTGGTATCCCATATTTCGCCATAATGTTCTTGGCAAAATCTTTACTGGATTCGACTTGGGCAGCTGCCTTTGTAGGTCCAAAGATCTTTAATCCGGCTTTTTGAAACGCATCGACAACACCTAAAGATAAAGTGGCCTCCGGCCCTACGATACTCAAATCAATTTGTTTTTCTTTCGCAAAAGAAACCAAACCTTCGATATCGCTATCAGATACATCAACACAAGTCCCGATCTTGGCCATCCCCGGATTCCCCGGCGCCATATACAATTCATCACAAAGTTTGCTTTTGTGACAAGCATATGCCAACGCGTGCTCGCGTCCACCTTTTCCAATCACTAAAATTTTCATCTGTATTCTCCTCGCCTCTTTTTTTATTTTAACACGAAATCCGAAAGACTATCTATCTTTTGGCGAGTCCAAAATATCGCCTAATTCAATTGCCGGCCCACTGGATTCGCCTTTTTTCAAAATCATATAAATCAGCATCATTCCTGCTCCCAAAACCGATAAGGCCACCAAGGATAAAGACTGAATGCATGCCAGACAAAAACCGAGGGCAAAAAAGACCCAAGTCTCTTTTGAAGCCAAAACATTGATTACGATTGCAAATCCTAAAGCCGGGATCAAACCTCTAGCTGCCCGCAGTCCTTCTAAGATCCATAACGGAAGGCTTTCCAATCCGATTGCGATCCAGCTGGTAGGAATCAGCAATAAAACCAAAGCAGGGATCATAACACGACAACCCTGCATAACGATCCCGCATCGATGCCAAAATTCCATTTTATGCATATTGCCTTCTTGTGCTGCCGCATCCATATTCTTGACAAGAGAAATTGCTCGGGTTCGACAAATTTTTGTCAAAAAGAGACCAATCACAGAAAGCGGAATCGCAATCCCGATAGCGCCGGAAATCACTAGATCCGGAGCCACTGAGGATGAAAGTCCCTGGACCATCAAAATCCCGCTGGCAACAGAAGCTAAAGCGATATCAGGAGCTACCGCGGCACCGACATTGGCCCAGCCTAATGCCATCATTTGTAAATATCCGCCCAAAAGGATCCCTTCAGAAAGATGTCCGCTGACCAAACCGATCAAGGTACAAGCCACTAAAGGCTGATGGAACTGAAATTCATCCAAGATACCTTCGACTCCTGCCAAAAAAGCCACAGCCAAGATCAGCAGAAAAGATAGAATCGACATACGATCACCTCAAAATTCTACTTGTTTATAGTATACAACATTCCAAACAAAAAAAGCTCAGCGAACTGAGCTTATCGTATTAATAGTTTTTAGCGATCTTGCGGAATACAGACTGCGGATATCCACAAACCGGGCAAGCTTTTGGCGCATTGGCTCCAGTATACTGGAATCCACAGATTCCACAGATCCAAGTATCGCTTTCTTCTCCGGCAAATACTTTTCCATTTTCCACATTTGAAAGCAGTTTTAAATAACGTTCTTCATGTTGTTTTTCGATTTCTGCCACTTTATCCATCTGGAAAGCGATCTTTGTGAATCCTTCTTCACGAGCTGTTTCTGCAAACTCTTTATACATCGTTGTCCATTCGTAGTTTTCCCCTTCGGCAGCGGCTTTTAAGTTTGCATCCGTATTTCCGATACCGCCTAAAGCTTCAAACCATAAACGAGCATGTTCTTGTTCGTTGCGAGCTGTTTCTTCAAAGATCTCTGCGATCTGGTTCATTCCTTCTTTACGGGCCACATTAGCAAAATATGTGTATTTGTTGCGAGCCTGGCTTTCTCCGGCAAATGCCGTCTGTAAATTTTGTTCTGTTTTTGATCCTTTTAATTCCATTGTTCTTTACCTTACCTTTCTTTAAGACAATCTGCACAGATTCCATACAAGATCAAAGAATGGGATTCAATGGGAAGCTGAAGCTGATTTTCGGCTTTTCTTTCCAGAGACCGATCATACGTCATATCCACATCATAGACGCGGTGGCAATGCGTACAGATCAGATGATCGTGCGGCCGGCAAGTTTGGTCGAACACTTGTTTTCCGCTGGTCAACATCAAGCTTCCGATCCGATGCTCATTCTGTAAAATTTTCAAATTGCGGTAGACCGTAGCCAGTGAAACAGTTTTTCCCATCTCATTCAGTCCGGCAAAGATATCTTCCGCGCTGAAATGCTGCCCCGGATGTTCCAGCATATACGTATAGATCCATTCTCTCTGTTTTGAAATCTTATACATCTTATCTCCTCATCTAAGAACTATTCTTAGTTTAACCCTTTATTTAAAGAAAAACAATCTTATTTAGTGAGTGTGCTCTAACTTATATCGAGTTCCTTATTTACAGAATCTTAATATCGCATTACTTGTGAAAAAATTATCTAATAGGTATAATAAAGATGAAAGAAACGAGGTGATTTCCATGTTGAAACAATTTCAATCCGTCAGATTTGATGACGACAACAAAAAACTGGATATTTTGATGGGAACAATAGGAGAAGTTTCTTACGAAGACATTGAAAAGGCTGCTGTACTCAACGAAGAAGCCAGCTTCCATGGAAAATCCATTCCTTTTTCTCATCAAGTTCTTGGAGGAACAACCTTCCTAAGCGGTGCTTTGGAGCCGCGATTCTATGTGGGAATCAAGATCACATTAAAAGACGGATCGATTCGTGCTATCTATATCTCAAAGATCAAGACCGGGTTCAATACAGATCTGTACCACAAAGACACCCAGGAAGCTAAAGAAATTCAAAAAATGATCCAGAAACGCATCAGCGCCAGCAATTAGCTGGCGCCTGTTTTTATACTTTATAGAACTGTTCAACATCCAGTACGAAGATAACCGCACCGCCCACTTGCACTTCTAAAGGAAAACTGGAAAAATGCGAGATATCATAACTGGCCGTATTGGGAATGATTTCTGTTCGCTTGCTTGAGTGTTTTTCTATGATCTGCAAAGCCCGCTGGACCGCATCATCCTCACAACCACAGATCAAAGTCGTATTCCCCGCACGCAAAAAACCTCCTGTTGTTGCCAGCTTCGTTACCTGATAACCGGCTTTATTCAATTGGGTGCTCACTGTAGGACTGTCATCGTTGGACATGATTGCCAAAATCAGTTTCATAAGTATCACTTCTCTTTCTTCTTCATTATACACATTCCCTTTTCAAACGAACAGTAAGACTTTTGACATCCCTCAAATTCGCAGTATAATAATGTTTCTATAAGGGGGGAATGTGAAATGAAAACAGCATTGGTATTAGAAGGCGGCGGCATGCGCGGTGCCTATACTTGCGGTGTGATCGACTACTTATTAGATCAGCAGATTCAGTTTGACGGCGTGATCGGAGTCAGCGCCGGCGCTTGTCATGCGACCAGCTACATCAGCAAACAAAGAGGCCGAGCGATTCGAATCGGGGCACATTACCTGGTCGATAAACGCAGTTTCTCTTTTAAATCCTTGATTCAGACCGGGGATCTTTTCAATGCCCAATTCATTTATGATGAAATCCCAAATGTAATCGATCCCTTCGATTATAAAACTTTCAACAATTCTAAAACTCGACTTTATACGGTTTGTTTTGACTGTCAGAATGGCGAAGCTCTTTATATTCCCATTCCTCATATCCAGGAAAATATCGAATATATTCGAGCCAGCGCCTCTTTGCCTTTCATCTCCAAAATCGTTTCCTTCGGCGGCCATGAAATGCTGGATGGAGGCTTGGCCGACTCCATTCCATATGAGTTTATGATGAAAAAAGGCTATGATAAAATCGTCATCATTTCCACAAAACCTCAAGGCTACCGAAAATCTTCCAATAAATTTATGGCTTTGGCAGAAAAAATGTATAAGGACTATCCTTATGTCGTAGACGCCCTAAAGAATCGTCATATCCGATACAATGAACAATTTCAAAAAATGGAAGAATTAGAAAAGGAAGGACAACTCTTTGTTTTATACCCCAGCGATACGCATGGTGTGGGACGTTTGGAGCAAGATGTCGTGAAATTAGAATCCCTTTATAAAACCGGATATCAGGATCTGAAAGATCATCACGAAGATCTGGATCGATATCTGCAGGCGGAATGATCTTCCGCTTTTTTTCTTGCCTTAAAAAAAGCGAAGAACTAGTCTTCGCTTACTACCGATGCATAATAAGATAAGATATCTTCCAGCAGCTGGATGCTGCAGTTTACCTGCTCTTCGGTCATCTCTTTGATCTGGTGGTAGTTTTCCAATAAGATCGTTCTCGATACATTATATTTCTCGGCAAGATAACCGATCCAGTCATCGCTTTCCTTGATCTGCTGTTTAGAGATGACACCCTCGGAAACGATGACACCCGTCAATCCATTGACATCCACCGGAACAGACCATTTCACGATTCCCGCATGACAAGAATACGTTTGCACCTTCATAGACTGTAATGCCTGCGTATAGTTTTCCACTGTGCAGTCATCACAATGCTTCAAGGCGCGCGTACTGGTCTTTAGACATTTACAGAAAAAATTCTTTTCTTTTGCGCTGGCACTGATGATATCGCTCTCATTCTGAACGAAATAACTGTGCAGCCCTGTGATGTCATAATAGGCATCCATTGCTTTGTAGATAGCTTCCATTGCGTTCATATGATTCACCTCGATAAAATAAGATAAAAGTTACGTCTTTATTAAATCATTTTTTTCATAAAAATGAAAGCCTTTACACTTCAAATTCTAAGTCGAAAAACAGGATCATCCTATTTTAGTTCGCAGTGTTTATTCTAAATCTTGTGGAACTATAAGAAAAACCCAGCAGATTTTCGCCAGGTTATATTTTCATAAACTTTAGATTCCCGTAATTTGATGAAAGGCATGCTGTGCCGCTATGGCTCCGTCATTGGTCGCCGTCACCACTTGCCGCAGCTCTTTTTGGATCACATCCCCGGCTGCATAAAGGCCCGGGATCTTTGTCTGGCAAGAATCATCAACGATGACATATCCTTTGTCATCCAAAACACCCAATCCTTCCAAACAAACTGTATTCGGATCTTGCCCTACATAAGGGAAGATTCCCTGGCAAGAAAGTGTCATCGGCTCTTTGGTCTCCACGTTTTCAAAAACGATTCCCGATACTTTTCCATTTTCGGCCAAGATTTCTTTCGGGATATGTTTTACAATCACTTCGATTTTATCGTTGGCCTGGATCTGCTCCTGGATCTTCTTTTCTGCACGGAAAACATCACGGCGGATCACGATCGTCACCTTATTGGCAAACTGTGTTAAAAAGAGACTTTCTTCTAAAGCAGAATTGCCGCCGCCGATCACGACCACATCTTTATTCTTAAAGAAGGCTCCGTCGCATACCGCACAAAATGAAACCCCTCGTCCGATATTTTCTTGTTCTCCAGGGATCTTCAACAGCCGCTCTTTGGTCCCGGTCGCAACGATCACCGCTTTTGCCTCAATGACCGTTCCGTCGCTCAATGTCACTTTTTTATCCGCATCCACTTTTTCTACGTCACCATAGGCGTATTCGGCTCCAAAAGATGTTGACTGTTCAAACATACTCGTCGCAAGCTCAACACCGCTCAATTCCTTTACACCAGGGTAATTAGAGATCTTATGTGTCTTGATCAGTTTTCCGCCCGGTGCCCCATTATCCAACAACAAAGTCTTCAATCCGGCACGAGAACCATAAACACTGGCTGCCATCCCGGCCGGGCCAGCTCCAATGATTACCAAATCGTATTGTCGCTCCATGCTCGTTCCTCCTTACACAATTCCAAGAGTTCTCTTAGATCTTGAATCACCCTGCAAGGGTGTTCTTTTTCCATTGCTTCTTTTTGACGAGGATCTTCCGTAAACCCGACTGAAAAAGCAGCCATATTTTTGGCGCATAGAATATCAGTCGCATTATCTCCGATGTAGATCACATCATCATGTCCAGTATTCAACAAATTACATGCTTCTATCAAGCCAGATGCACTCGGCTTAGGTTCTGGCAGTTTTTCCGCTCCCAAAACAATATCAAAATAAGCATCCAAATGCACGATCTGCAGCCCGTGTAAAGCTGCCGGTGTTCGTTTGTTCGAAACGATCGCCATCAAATATCCTTCTTCTTTTAATGCCGATATGGTTTCAAAGGCGTGCGGGATCGGCTTCAACAAAGAATCATGCAGATCAAAATTGATCTTTTGATAAAGCTCAATGGCCTCCGGGATCTGTTCTTGCGCAAAATACTTTCCGAAAGAAACTTCCAGCGTCGGTCCAAAAAACGCATATAACTCATCTTGGCTCAGCTGTTTTTCCGGCTTCATCTTCGCAAAGACTTGACGAACGGTCTCAAAAACCAGCTCGCGCGAATCCTGCAGGGTTCCATCCAAATCAAAAAGCAGCACCGGTTTCTGATACCAGTGAAACCATTTATGAAGAAGGCCGCTCAATCCTAAAACACCGACAAGGACCAAGGCTAAAGAAACGAGCTGCGAAACCCGTAAAGAGCCGATCATCAAAGAGTCGGTACGCAACCCTTCCACAAAGAATCGCAACAAGCCATACCATACGCAATACATAAATCCGCAATCTCCTCGATGACGGTAGAATTTCTTGCGGAAAATCAAAGTGATAAAGGCAAATCCCAACAGGTTTCCCACGCTTTCATACAAAAAAGTCGGTTCGCGATAGGCACCCTGGATCCACATCTGGTCTTTGATGAACGCAGGAAATACATCATAATAACTTTCGGAAACGATCTTTCCAAAAGCCTCCTGATTCATAAAATTGCCCCAGCGTCCAAACGCCTGAGCAACCATGACACCAGGCATAATACAGTCAAACATGCGAAGCACCGAGATCCGATTTTTACGAAAATACCAGATACTGTAAAGCACTCCGACAATCAAGCCGCCATAGATGGCTAGTCCTCCGTTCCAGATAGCAATGATCTGATCCGGATGCGCGGCATAAAACTCCCACTCAAAGATCACATAGTACAATCGTGCTCCCAAAATGGAAAGCACCATCATAGGGATCACATAGTCTTCCAGAACCGAAGAACTATATCCCCATTTTTTCATCGACTTTTGTGCCAACAGATAAGCAATTACAACGCCTGTCAAGATCAAAACCGCATACCAGGTGATATGCAGTCCGCCTAAAGACAAGATCACGCGACTATTGGGAAACAGTTCCATCGTTTTCTTCCTCTGTTTTATTTACGGCAATGGCCTTTAAGACCATCTCTTCAAATTCTTTGGCAGAATCAAAACCTTCCTGCAACAACAAGAAGTTCGTAACTGCCGCTTCAATGATCGTAGACATAGGGCGTCCGCCGCTGACAGGGATACGCATCTTTAAGATCTTAAGCCCCATGATTTCGGAGTATTCTTTTTCTTCGATACCGACGCGGTCATATTCTTCGTTTCCGTCAAAAGGCACCAATTCGATTTGAAAATCAATCTGAGTCTGGTGTGCAAACGAGCCGACTCCATACATGCGGCCGATGTTGATGATACCGACTCCACGCAACTCCATAAAGCCTTCCAGCATTTTCGGCGTCCGGCCAATCAATTGATTATGGATGCGATAACAGTCAATGCGATCGTCAGCAACCAGCTGATGTCCTTTTTGGATCAACTCCAGTGCAATTTCGCTTTTTCCCATCCCGGAATTCCCTGTGATCATGACACCCACACCATGGATCCGCATCAGTTCGCCATGGATAATGATTGAATGCGCCAGTTTTTCATCCAGGAAGTTGGTCACATTCACGACCGTATGGGCTGTTTCTACCGGCGTCTTAAAGATCGGAAAATTCTTTCGCTGTGCAATTTCTGCTAAGATCAAAGGACATTCATGTCCATGACAAATAACGATGGCTGGTGTATCTTCTCCGGTGATGAATTCAAAACTACGTCTTTGCGAAACTTCATCCATCTCTTGTTGGATATAGCCGATTTCTTTATCGCCCAAAATCGCAAGTCGTTTCGAGGCCGTATTTGGAAAGTATCCTGAGAGTTCCAAACCCGGCCGATTGGTGGCTGCCGTTTCTAATAACCGCTCCAAGGTAGAGTCATCGCCCGTAACTCTTTCCCAGTTGAATTGTGCCACCAGATCGCGCAAGCTGATCGTTGAAGCTGTTTCGTGCATTGTCATGAATTCACTCCCTTTCCAATAAAGGCTTTAAATATTGCCCTGTATAACTATCCGGACAGGCCGCCACTTGTTCCGGAGTTCCGGTAATCAGAACTTGCCCGCCATCCTGGCCGCCTTCCGGTCCTAAATCTATGATTTGATCTGCACATTTGATCACATCCAGATTATGCTCGATCACGATCACGGTATCTCCATGATCGACTAACCGCTGCAACACTTCGATCAGTTTTTTCACATCATCGCTATGCAGCCCCGTCGTTGGTTCGTCCAGCACAAACAATGTCTTGCCTGTCGCCTTTTTCTGCAGTTCGCTGGCTAATTTGACACGTTGGGCCTCTCCGCCCGATAACGTAGTCGCACTCTGGCCTAATTTGATATAGGAAAGACCAACATCATAAAGCGTCTGCAGTTTATGACGAATCTTCGAAATGTTCGAAAAGAAATCCAGTGCTTCTTCGACTGTCATATCTAAGACGTCCGCAATGTTTTTTCCTTTATAGAGAACTTGCAGCGTCTCATCATTGTATCGTTTTCCATTGCATTGATCGCAAGGAACATAGACGTCGGGCAAAAAATGCATCGAGATCCGCAAGATCCCGTCACCCTGGCAAGCGTCACAGCGCCCCCCTTTGACATTGAAAGAAAAGCGCCCTTTATCGTAACCTAACATCTTAGCCTCTCGGGTTTGCGCAAAAAGTTCTCGGATATCATCAAAAACACCCGTATATGTCGCTGGATTGCTTCGTGGTGTACGTCCGATCGGATCTTGAGAAATCTCTACGATCTTATCGATATGTTCCAATCCCCGAATTTGCTTGCAGGCACCCGGCTTGATACGTAAACGTCCCAGAGCATTTTGCACCCCATGTGTCAACACCTCTGTCACCAAAGACGACTTTCCGGATCCAGAGACTCCAGTCACCACTGTAAAAGTCCCAAGCTTAAAATCTACGGTAATATTTTTCAGATTGTTTTGACTGGCCTTAACGATACGCAGTTTCTTTCCATTGCCTTTTCGACGCTTTGAAGGCACTTCGATTCTTTGGCGCCCGCTCAAATAAGCTCCGGTAATGGAATCTGGATTGTTCATGATCTGTTCCGGAGTCCCGACAGCCACGATTTGTCCTCCATGGATCCCGGCTCCCGGACCGACGTCCACGATGTAATCACTGGCTCGCATCGTATCTTCATCGTGTTCTACAACGATCAAAGTATTGCCCAAATCGCGCATATCCTTTAACGCTGAGATCAGACGGTCATTATCTCTTTGATGCAGTCCAATACTTGGTTCATCTAAGACATACATGACGCCGGTCAGTTTAGACCCGATTTGAGTCGCCAAACGAATGCGCTGTGCTTCTCCTCCAGAAAGTGTCGAAGCCAGACGATCCAACGTCAGATAATTGAGACCTACATGATTCAAAAATTCCAAGCGGTTTTTGATTTCCTTTACGATCAAATGAGCGATTTTTTCCTGCATCGGAGTCAGTGAAAGCTCATCCATAAAAACAAGCGCTTCTTTGATCGACATCTGTGTCCATTCATAAATGTTCTTTTGCCCGACACGTACACTTAAGGCCTGTTCGTTCAAGCGCGCCCCATGGCAAGTCGGGCAGGGAGCGTCGGCAATAAAGCTTCCATACCAATCTCTGGACATTGCCGAGGTCGTCTCCATGTACCGTCTTTCAATCAAAGGCGCTACCCCTTCAATGATCTCGACCTTGGCCTGGTGGATCCCGCCTCGAGAATGAAGCTGGTAAGCAATCGGAACATCTGAACCATATAAAATATAATGAAGCTGTTTTTTAGGCAGATCCTTGATCGGCGTATCCATATCGATTTGATAATAATCGATCAGTGCCTTCATTCTCTGCCATTCTAAGTTTTCCGTATTGACGATATTCTTATAATAGCGAATGCCTCCTTGGGCAATTGACAAAGACGGATCCGGAATCAGCAGACGAACATCTACTTTTTGTGTGATTCCTAACCCCTTGCATGTCGGACATGCCCCAAAAGGCGCATTAAAACTAAACAGTTTGGGTTCCAGTTTCGGAACGCTGAATCCGCAGATCTTACAAGCATAATTGCTGGAAAAAAGAATCTCTTCTTCCTTTGTCAAAAGAATAGCCAATCCATCGGAAAGTTTTAATGCCGTTTCTAATGAGTCGTGAAAACGCGATCGATCCTGCCCCTTGACAATGCGGTCCACAACAACATCTATGCTGTGTTTCTTATTCTTCTCCAAAGGTTCCACATCTTCCAAGTAAACGATCTGTCCATCCAAGCGAATACGAACGTATCCTTCCTTAGTCAATCTTTCTAACAGTTCTTTATGAGTTCCTTTCTTTCCGGAAATCACCGGAGAGAGAATCGTACACCGGGTTCCATCTTCTAATTCCATGATTCGATCGATCATTTCTTTGATCGTAGAACCAGCGATAGGTTCGTTGTGGTGCGGACAATACGGAACTCCGATCCGTGCATACAACAAGCGCAAATAATCATAGATTTCGGTTACAGTTCCGACAGTACTGCGCGGATTGTTGCTGGTGGTCTTCTGATCGATCGCAATGGCCGGCGAGAGCCCTTCGATCTGATCGACGTCCGGTTTTTCACTGTTTCCTAAAAATTGGCGCGCATAAGCCGACAACGATTCCATATAACGGCGCTGTCCTTCGGCATAAATGGTATCGAAGGCAAGGCTGGTCTTCCCACTTCCGGAAACTCCGGTCATAATGACCAGCTTGTTTCTGGGAATCTCTAAATCTATATTTTTCAGGTTGTTCTCGCGAGCTCCCTGAATCGATATCTTATCTCGTTCCATTTTTGATCACCTGCTCCGTTATTATACCATAGGACCAAGACGCAAACATCCTTTGAGCTCGAAAAGATCATTGAATCGATTCGTTCCTCTTTTGATGTTTTTGGGAAATTTTCAAACCGATCCTATATTCTTTGATTCCTTTTTTTGATAGAATGAAATCCTATCCAAAAAGGAGGCGGTCAACATTTCAGAAGCTTACCCTTTTTTAAAAGAGGATGGATCATTGTGTGATTATGAAATTGAAACGGATCTGCTGGCCAGCCAGATCGGAGAAGCAATCCATGCGATCCGGCACATTCATAAAGAAGACTTGCTCCTTCTTTGTGAACAAGTCTATCACGCCAACGGATCCATATGAGGACATTTTGCCATCGCGCCGCAAGATCTGGAAAAACTGAAAACGATAGAAGAACACTATGCGATCCCCTGCCGTCAATTTGTACTGTCGCAAGGATCCATAGGTGCCTGCAAGCTGCATGTTTTACGATCACAAACCAAAAAGGTGATCCGTCATATGCATCGCATCCAAAAAGAAAGAAACGCCCCCGGGATCTTATGGGATTACTTCAATCGTCTATCCAATTTATTCTTCATGATGGCCCTTTACGAAAATCAAGCCGAAGCAATCGAGGAGATCCCTTTCTTATCGAGGTCTTATGACAGTTAAAGAACTTTGTGTCACAGCCATCATCGGTGCCATTGAATTTGTGGTCTTCACTTCGTTTTCTTTCATTCTTTATTTGGAATGCATCACCTTTACCGTGTTGATCTTTTCGGTCGTTTTCCCCAGAAAGATCGCCGTTTCAGGAGCGGTGGTTTTTGGTCTTCTCAATATTGTGCTGATCCAGGGCGCTTTGTCCGCCATGATTTGTTTGTTTTTATATCACCCGACAAAAAAAGCACTTTGTGCGATAGAAAGGAAACTTGATCTATGAAAAAACTTTTAATGCTTTGTCTGAGCCTTTGCCTGATTGGCTGCAGTGCGACACAAAAACCTGAATCATCTTCATCGGATGCCGTTACCTTGCATATCACGGTGATCAATGAGGTCGAAGGTGAAACACTTTTTGATGATGATCTGACAATCGAAAAAGGAGTTTCAACACTTTCTGACTTTTTAGAAGAAGCCGACTCCTTGGAGGTCGTAATGGAAGAGGGAGAATACGGAAAAACCATTCTCTCCATCTGCGGTGTTGCCACAGAAGACTGGAACAAAGGTCCCTGGTGGCTGTTTGAATCCGACACCAACCAAGCCTGTGTAGAAGCGGGCATGTGTCCGGCGGCCAGCGAACTGACCATTGAAGACGGCGATTCCTTCACTTTCACCTACACCGATACTTTCTAAGAAAAACTCAGCCTGACAATGATCAGACTGAGTTTTTTCGTCCTTGAATAATAACACCCTGTGCTTCAGGATCGTCCATGATGATCTCTTTGACCGAAGGCACCAGGATCTGGCCGGCATAAGGATTCTTGATACTTTCAACTTCCGTAGTGATCACAGCATTTACGATCGAGCGCTCAAATGCCAGATCGGTATCGATCATTTCACATTGGATCAGTTTCAGATCCCTGCAGTAACAAAGCGGCTGGGTCCCGATGATCGTACAGTTTTCCAGCACCAGACCTTCGGAATACCATGCCAAGTATTCGCCTTTTAACACCGAGTTTTTGACCCATACATCTTTGGAGTGCCAGAAGGCATCCTTGGTATCGAATACACAATGATCAAAATAAGCATTGTTCATGTATTGAAAAGAGTATTTCCCTTGGAAATGCACGTTTTCAAAACGAAGGTTTTGCGCCCGCATCATAAAGTATTCACTGACGGCATTTGAATCTTTCATCTGAATATTGCGGGTCATCCAGCCAAATTCCGGCGAATTAATCTCGCAATCTTGGATCACGACATCATCGCATTCTCGCAAAGCTTTGATGCCATGCATCTTGGTGTCCGTGATCTCGATATGATCCGAATACCATAAGGCAGCCCGACAATTCGGGGTCATTTCACAATGCGTGATCTTCAAACCGTGATCGTGCCAAAAGGGATAGCGAAGATTCAGATACGTATCCTGGACATCAATATTTTCACACTCTTTAAAGGCGCTTTCGCCGTCGGCCGGCCCATCAAACCGACAGTTTTTCACCATCAGATTTCTCGAACCATAACAGGCTCTTTCTTCATCCATTTGTTGATTTTCTATTCTCATTTCTCATCATCCTTCCTAAGAAAAACAAAGCTTGTTATCCAAGCCTTGTTGATGTTTTATAACCACTGCGAAGCCCAAGAAAGCAATCTTTTCTCAGAAACCGAATCGCTGAAGCGCATGCCCATGACGACTTTGGATCCCGGTGCCAGCCTTTGCATGTTCTCCGAGGAATTTCCCATTTCGCTTCCTCCGGAGGTCGCAAACGGAACCACTGTCTTTCCTCCGAAATCATAGCTTTCCATAAATGTATCGATGATCGAAGGTTCGCGATACCACCAAATCGGGAAACCGACAAAGACGACATCGTACTGTTCCATATGTTGTACCGTATTACGGATTGCCGGACGGCATTCAGGATCTTTCATTTCTTGCGTACTTCGACTCAATGTATCATTCCAATCTAGATCAACACTGGAATAAGGTTGAACGGGTTTGATTTCAAACAGGTCCGCCTGGATCGCATAAGCCAATTTGGATGCGACTCTTTCGGTTGTCCCGCTTGCACTAAAATAAGCGACTAGACTCTTTGCCATTGTCATTCCTCCTTACTTAGCTATAGGATAGCACCTAAAGTTAACTTTAAGTCAATAGTTTTTTTATTTTGATAGGAAATTCATCACCAGTTTGACCATGGTTTCTTTTTCTTCAGGCCTTGATTCGGCGATCATCAAAGTGATTGCCACTAGGGCACTATCTGAAATGATCTTCTTGCCGTCAATGATCAAATGATGATTCTTATTCAAAAACTCCAAAAAGATCGTGGCACCAATGCGTTTACAGCCATCGGCAAAAGGATGATCCTTGATAAGGAAATAGAGAAGATTAGCAGCTTTTTCCTCAATACTTGGATAAAGTTCTTGACCAAATACATTTTGATAGACGGCCGCCAAAATACCATTGAGCTTTCCTTCTTCTTTTTCGACACCAAAAACAGCCGACTCAAATTTCATCTTGTCAATCAGTTCGCGGCATTCTTCATAAGTCAGGCGATAAACAGATTTCTTTCCTTTTGGTTTCGATATCGATCCATGATCGTAGTCATCGAGCAGGGACAAAGCATTTTGATACGCTTCAATGACATCCAATAATTCTTTTTCATCAAGTTCATATGCCGTAGCCAGCATCCTTGACTGGATCTCAATCGTCTTATTTAGAATTTCTAATCGCTTCTCATTAACGGCATACCCCTTGATCATGTAGTCTTTTAAGATCGAGGTGGCCCATTTTCTAAATGCGATGCCTCTTTGTGATTTAACTCGATATCCTACAGAAATAATGACATCAAGATTGTAGTACATTGGCGGACGGGATGCTTTACCTAGACTTCTGTCGAAAATTTCGACAGAAGTGTCTCTTTGTAGCTCCCTTTCTTTAAAAATGTTATTAATATGGTAAGCAATTGACGATCTGGCAGTATCAAACAATGAAGACATTTGATCTTGAGTGAGCCATACAGTTTCTTTTTCTGGTGTTACATTTACTTCTAATTCCAGTTCTCCGTTTTTGAACATCACAATGTCATTTTTCATTTTATCATCTCCTCTTTTCAACGATTAAACATGTGATCGTACAATATCAGAGAATGCTCGCTCTTGGCGTAAATTCCCCTCCTCTCTTATAGAAAACCACTTCTCGATCGCGAACATTTCCCTGTGGACCTGGCTTTTTATGAGCTCTAATAGTCCTATAATATGTAAATCGCTCTATAATGTTGGTTTCCGCGAACAAGACTTGTTTCATCTATAAGCAGGAGGTTTTTTATCTTTTCATGTTATAGATAGTATACCATATAACATGTCCCAAAAAGTTCTCTTTAAAATTTAGAGAGACAAAAAAAACACCGACCTCATTGAAGGATCGATGTTTCTTTCTAACCTTTGAAATTACGATAGGCGTTATGTAGATAATAGTATGAAACGATCAATGTAATGGCATGCATCACAATCTGCATCACATCCGTGCCATAAGAGAAGAACTCCCACAGATTGATGAAGAAAAGTGCCAATCCTAACACCAAAGTCAAAGCTGACTTTTTGTTGGCGCAGACGATTCCGATGATCCCTGCCAAGATCTCAAAGATATGAAAACCATACAAGATCACGATGGACATCAACGCATTCGATACAGCACCTTCATTTAATACAGCAGAAAAATCTCCTGCTCCGACCAAGGTCCATGTGAACAACAACATCAAGACCCCGATCACGATTTCTAACATTCCCGCGATTCGTAAATGTTTACTTCCTTTTAACATCCTTTATTCTTTCTTTTTAAATCGCGGCTATTATATACAATTTTTTTCAGAGATGCAATAAAGCCAGATCCCTATGATAGAATCTGGCGCATATTTATCGCATTTGTCTACAAAAATTTTTTTCGAACGGCTTCCATATCCTGGACAAACTCTGCCGTTCCCAAGTAGTTTCCCTCTTCATCACGAACAGCCATATAGCGAACCAGGACAAGCTTTCCGCGCTTTTCCATCCACACCTCGACAGAGTCTTGCTGCCCTGTTTTGAAGTCTTCTAAGATCTGTTGGACCATCTGAGCAATCTGCGGCGGATGACAGCTTGTGACTGTACGGCCTAATGCCATATTCGGTCGTTTGAATAATTTATATCCCTCATTGAAATAACGATTGATATCATTCTCATCCACAAAGCTGATCTCCATAGGGATCGTGTTCAATAAAGCTCTCAGTTGTTCCACCGTGAGTTTTCCGGTCGGCAAAACGATATCATGTCCTTTGATCTTTGTTTCTGTTTTTCTTGGTTTTGCATCTTCCCACACCGGGATCTCATCCATCAGACAAGGCTCATACCCCAACGAATCCCAATACAGTTCTTCCCAGTCTTTTTTCGTGAAAGTTTGGGCACATAACGGAAACAGAATATTGGTTTCTTTGTAGATCATTTCCTCGGCTCTTTCTAGATTGACAAGATAGCGTTCTTTCCATGATTTGTTCCGCTTTATCTCTTGCGCTAAAGCTTGAAACGTATCTCGGATCTCATCATCTACTGCCCACATCACATCAGCCGGTCCAGAGATCCCGTATCTTTCTTTTAAAAGCGGATAGATCAAGTCCCCTTTTTTGGCATAATGGATGGAAACCTCCCGGATCTTGTCAAAGAGTTCATCGGTTTTTTGATCGTCCTCACAATGATGCTGGGCCTCATCGATCAACATCGCCAAGATTTCATTTTCTAGCGTTAAAGTCGATAACGGATGGCCGGGGATGGCCACAAAGACAGAAGCGCCTTGGCGACGAAGAGAATCCTCTACAGCCAGTTCTGCTTTATAGACTTGTTCTTCTCTTGTAGATCCATGGAACAAAGCCGAATGAACATCGCACAATTTTTGGACTTCCTGATAAGGCATTCCCTCTAAGACCATCTCTTCTTCCGCTTGTAAGATCTCCGAGGCATCCACCCCTTCAAAATCCTGTACAAAATCGGCTCGAACATTTTCCAGGTTTTCTCCATGATTCAATCGCTCCAGATAACTCTTCAACAAAGTCACGCGATCGACCGGCTCTTCGACGCTAAAGCCCGCTTCTTCTAAAGCAGCCACAATATCTGCCATATCGATCCCTCGAAGTTTGGCCGCTTTAGGGATCGTCATCCATTTGCCCACTGTCTGTAAGGCATTCTTTTTTGTAATTTCTGTAAATCCTACATTCGATAGGATCTCAATGAGCTCTGGATAAGTTTCACAAAGTTCAAATACTTTTTGGTTTAGATTCAATTCTTTTTTCATGATAGTTCTCCTTTACCATAGTGCCAGTATAGGCTTTTGAATCGGAGAAATCGGTTGTCTAAACCACAGAATCAAACTTTTCAAAAAAAAGAGCCTGAACGATCTTAATCGTTCAAACTCTATTCCTTAACGAATCATATCTCGGGTGATCTCATCGATCGTAGCGGCACCACACATTTCCATCGTATCAATCAGCTCATCCTGGATCTTTTGCACCAAAGCATCTACCCCTTCGGCTTCAGCTCCATAGATCATATTCACAAAAGGTCGGGCAATCAATACGCCGTCTGCTCCTAAAGCCAGGGCTTTGAAGACATCCTGGCCGGTACGAATACCGCCGTCCACCAGGATCGTCAGATCCTCTCCGACCGCCTGGACGATTTCTTCCAAGACTTCGGCTGTTGTGGGCGTATCATCTAAAACGCGGCCGCCATGATTGCTGACGACAATCGCGCTGGCTCCCGCTTCTTTGGCCTTGAGGGCCCCTTTGACACTGAGGATTCCTTTTAAGATGAACGGTACGCCGCAAGCCTGGGCAATTTCTTTTAATTCCAAAATGCTTTTTCTTCCGGCCGGCGGTACAAATCCTTTTAAGAAAGGAAGTCCTGCCGCATCAATATCCATCGCAACCGCAAGCGCTCCGCTTTCTTTGGCCAAAGCCAGCTTTTCCATGACCGTTTCCTGCGTCCACGGTTTGATGGTCGGGATGCCGATTCCCTCGTTGGCTTTGATATTCTGGGTTGCCACTTTCATGATCTCCGGGTTCATCCCGTCGCCGGTAAAAGCCAAGATCCCTGCTTCTTTACAAGCTTTGACCAAGATTTCGTTATACGTCAGATCGACATAGGCATCCCCATAATGCATATCGACTGCGCCGACAGGACCCGCAAAAACCGGGAGTCGAAATTCTTTGCCAAACAAAGTCGTCTTTGTTTCAACAGGTTTATTCTCGCTGATCGTATCTAAGACAAGATGGATCTGTTTCCAAGCTTCGTAATTTCGAATCGCCACGGTTCCACTGCCTTTGGCTCCTGGCCCGGGAACTGTATTTCGACAAGCTTTGCCATCACACACGGGACAAGAGCGGCAAAGGTTGCTCATATTCTTTCTGGCTTTTTCCAATATCTCTATGTACGTCATCGTTTACATCCTCCTAATCATTTGATACCAACAAACATCGCCATGAACCGAAGAAGAAATCCCTTGGTTTTCGAATCCCAGATGTTCATAAAAAGGGATCTTTTCTTCCAGACAAGTCAAGACCACACCTTTTCTTCCCTCGGCTTTTGACTGTTTTATTATAGTCTCGATCAGTTGGGAAGCATATCCTTTTTTACGATAGTTTGGCAAAGTATTCAATCCAAAGATCATCTGATAGGCCCCTTTTTCATTATGAAGAGAAGCCTCTTCGTACATCTCATCGGTCAATTCTTCTTGATCGGTACAAAAACCATCCGCAAAGGCAATGATCTTTCCTTCTTGTTCCAAGAGCCAAAAATGATTCGGGTAATACGTCAAACGCTTTTCAAACTGTTCTTTCGTACATGCCTGCGTAGGCGGAAAACAAATATTTTCTACTTCTGAGATCGCATCCAGATCTTTCAGGGTCGCTTGCCGGATCATCGGATCAAAACCCCTTTACCGGACAACGCAGTTTCATGGTCTCCGGATGCAAGCTGTATAAGATTGCAGTCTGGGCCGTAATGATCTGTTTTTTATAGAGATCATACAAAGCATCATCCATTGTCACCATGCCTAAGGCTTTGGATGAAGTCATCGTATTTTCAATTTGGTGAGTCTTTCCTTCACGAATCTGAGAGCGGATTGCCGGAGTCATCTTCATGATTTCAAATACCGGAGTGACTCCGCCATCGATCGTAGGAACCAGCTGTTCGCTGATCACGGTATTCAAGACCATCGAAAGCTGGGCTCGAACTTGCAACTGCTTCTCACCAAACGTATCCAAGATACGGTCAATTGTATTCACGGCCCCGACGGTATGCAAGGTCGACATCAACAGATGGCCCGTTTCTGCAGCGGTGATGGCCGTAGAGATCGTCTCTTCATCACGCATTTCCCCCAACAAGATCACTTCCGGCGTTTCGCGCAATGCGGCCCGTAAAGCGGAAAGATAATCTTTGGTGTCATGATAGACTTCGCGCTGCGAAACAATGGCTTTTTTATGCGAATGAAGATATTCAATCGGGTCTTCGATCGTGATGATATGAGCCGGTCGGCTTTCATTGATGCGATCAATGATGCAAGCTAAGGTCGTCGACTTTCCGCTGCCTGCCGGTCCCGAAACCAAGATCATGCCTTTTGTTTCCTGAGACAGATTCAAAACAGCTTCCGGGATCTTCAATAAAGAAGGATCCGGCAATTCAAATTTAACGACGCGCAAGACTGCAGCTTCGGAATTTCTTTGACGATACACATTGACACGAAATCTGCCTACTGAAGGAAGCGAAAAAGAATAGTCATCGTCTCCATCGCGGGCAAAATTCTCATAATCACAATAGGGGGCCAGGGCATATAACTGCCGAATGATATCTTTCATATCTTCGGGCATCAGGCGTTGTTCACTTTGTTTAATTACGTCTTTTTGGATCTTAAAAGCATAGGGCGAGCCGGCCACAAAAAAGATGTCGGATGCGTTTTGTCGGACGGCGTCTTTTAATATTTCTCGAACATCCATTAGGATTCCTCCGTTTCATCGATCGTTTTCCAGATCAGAGCATTGCCTTGTTTGTCTAATTGCACAAAAAGGTTTTGTCCTTTTATGATCTCAATAGAATAAGTATAGCCTTCTTCATTAGATTCTACATTTTCAAAATGACCATGTTTGACTTGATCTTGCAGATAAGCAGCCTGGGCTTCGGCTTCCGAATAAGCTTGGGCATATTCGATTTGACGAGTAACGCTTTGATGATTTTGCGAAGCATGCAGATAGCTTAATACCGCCAGAATCGTCATCGCCAATACGACAAAGATCAAAAGAATCGTCGCGATGCCCGTTCCAGGTTTCAGTGTGCGTCTTTCCTTCATTCTTCTTGGCCTCCTGCATAATACCGTAAAGAAACGAGGACCGTATCCTCGTGTAAGATCTGGTACGTTCCTTTACCGTCCTCGTCTTGCTCGATCACGACTTGATAGTATGTTCCTTCTTTTTCCATTTCAGGATCCAAGCCATAGCTTCCCGGTTCTAAGTTCTCCGGTCGGGCAATGGCATTGCGAGCATAAGCCAAAGCCTGCAGGCTCTGCTGATCTTTTGTATGCATCGTTTGCGCCTGTGCATAGATTCGTAAAACGATCATGGCCGAAAGAGCAAAGAAGAAAAGCACCAGTAAAAACTCTAAAAAGAACGCAAACGGCTTTGAAGTATCCATTCGTTTCATACACTGGCCTCACTGTGCAGCCGGATCTGCAATTTTTGATCATTGACTTCTAATTCTATAAAATGAGGTTCCAGATGAATTTCCAGATGCTCGCAATCCATCAGTTCCTCTCCGGCTTCTAAATCAAAATCAGTCCCCTGGATCGTATAAAGTTCTTTGAGTTTTCCGTCTTGCACATAAATCAAAGTATCGGTTTGTTCATCCTGCAGCCGCAAACAAGAAATTCCTTCGATCTGTATACTTGAAATCGCAGATGTTTCATCATAACTATGGATCTTGTTGGCAAGATAAGAAAGCGGGGTATATGTCTCAAAATCATTTTCGATTTCTTGGCGCAGATTCTGATAGCCTTCGATCTGCGTATATACCAGCATCAAGGCGCAGCCCGCAAACAAAAACAACAAAGACAAAGAGAAAAACACATAGATGTTGCGCATCTTATTCATGTGCATCCCCCTTTCGATAAACATAAATATCCGGCATCATGTTTTCGGCATCCAGCCGATACGTAATAAAATAGGCATCTTCATTCAAGACCAAACCATATTCGTCTTGCAGGTAAGCAAGATTTTTGGGATATTTTCCTTCCACACTGTAACATTCTACGGCCGCCTTACGAATCGCGTTTGTGATTCTCTCTGTATCCTGTCTGGCACTTGTTTGGCCGGCATCGATCAAACCATTCCATAAAAACACAAGCGCTCCCGCAAACAGGATCAAAGATCCCAACCATTTTCCCAGAGTTTTCATCTTAACCTAAAGCCGACAAAATTCCCAATAACGGCAACATGATCGATAATAGGATCACTCCCACAATGATCGACAACAAAGCGATGATCGTGGGTTCAATGATGTTCAAGAAACGAGAAGTAGAAGCCTCTACTTCTTGTTCATATAAATTGCCTAAGCTTTGCAGGACGCTGTCTTGTTTACCCGTATGGATCCCGATCGCCAGCATATTGGCATACGTGCCTTCATAGACTTGATGATCCAACAAAGCCTGCCCGAAGGATTTTCCTTCTTTCACATCTTGGTGAATGGCTTCTATCTTCTTCTTTAAAACCGGATGATCCACAAATTCTCCAAGAAGACCGATAGTTTCTTCGATTGGATATCCGCTGGATACAAATAAAGAAAGAGCATAGGTCAATCGAGCCAGAGAAAGATCTTTGTACAGCTTTCTGGTCAAAGGAAATGACATCAGAAAATGAAAGGAAGATTTTTTGATCATCAGCGCTATAGCGAAAATCACAATGAGCAACAAAACTATAAATAAGAACACAAAACTGATTTGGCCAAACAACATGCCAAAGCGCATAACCGAAGGCATGGCTCCTGTACTGGCCAAAACATCTTCAAAAATCGGCAGAACTTTAAAAACCATGATTCCAACGATCAAAAACATCATAACAAGCAAGATAAACGGATAGGTAGCCGCTTCTTTGAGCTGTCGCTGCATATCGTTTTGTCTTTGATAGTATTTGACCAGTTCTTTGAGCACTTCATCTAAATGTCCGCTCAGTTCTCCCATCCGTACCATTTGTTCCATATAAGGATCAAAAGCCTGCGTCTGAAGCACAGCCGCATAAAAGGTTCCTTCCTGGGCAAAAGTTTCGATCATCGACTGAACCGTTTCCTTTAACGCCTGAGACGGAAGTTCCTGGGCAATGATCTGCAACCCTTCTTCGATTCCTAGGCCGCTCGATAAGATCATTTCCAGTTCTCCGGCAAAGATCTGTTTTTCTTGTAATGAGAGCTTTTTCATCTTCTTGACCTCCTAATATCGATAGACTTCTTCATATTTTCCTTCGTAGTCCGTATTCCGGGCGTCGGAAAATGTCGGGTCAACCAATGACCAGTCGTGTTCTGTAAAATAAATTTTAGGGTTGATCCACCCTTCGCCTTCTAAATAAATCTCAACCCAGGCATGATACTCAATATCGGTCCAGCCTACGATCACACGGGCGGGAAATCCCTGGATCCGGCATAGGGCCGCTAACAAGGAAGCATAATCAAAACAGATTCCCTTTCCAGATTCCATCGCTTCATCCAAATCTGGCAATACATAAGCATCCTGGACTTCTACCGCTTTATCGTCATCATAATCCAAGGTATCGACCACATACTGAAACAGATGAGCCAGTCTAGTCAAATCATCGGTATCGTCTTTGACCAGATCAAATGAGATCGCAACCACTTTTGAATCGGGCGCATAGTTTACCACCTGATTCGGATACAAGAAAGGGTCCAATTCTTTTTCCAAAGAGACTTCAACTTGCACACTGGCGCTGATCGCATAGCGCGTTCCTTCGATCTGTTGAAGAATCTTAAAGGTATAAAGCCCATTCCCCATCTGTAAAGGAAATGCGATATAGGCAGAATCGGTTATATCGTAGTTATACTTTTTGTCGTCTTTTAAGACCTGGATCTTTGATTTTCCGGTATCGGTCAATTTTCGAGCTCCGATATAGCCTTGCGAAACATTAGAGTAATCAATTTCGACAACACCATCGCTCAAGACGTTGACACCAGGAAAGGCGGGCCAATGCACTTGTTCTAAAGTGGCTCCTTCGCTTTCTGGATAGGTGCTTGGATATGACTCTTCCGAGCCGCCTGAACAGCCGCTCACCGCCAAAAAAAAGACCAGGATCAGTAGAAACCATCGCTTTTTCATAGTTATTTTCATTATATCAAAATCCTGGAGGAAAGTTAAAAACATGCCCGAAACGCTTTATGTCCCACGGTTAGTATGAATAATTGGCGCAAATTATACAAAGCGCATAAAACCGTTACAAAAAAAACACCATCATGATTCATAAAAATCATCATAGTGTTTTCAATTTATTTTTCGCAGCCGTCCCCCTCAAACAAAAGCCATAAACATTCACAAATAATACCAGAAAAGATAGTTACACTAGTTTCCAATTTTGGCTCTTTGTCTGCAATTTCACCATACGAGCATACAAGCCGTTTTGTTTCATCAATTTTTCTGGCGATCCTTCTTCTGCTACACTTCCTCCCGAGAGCACTACGATCTTATCTGCTCCAGCTACAGTGCGCATCCGGTGAGCGATCACCAGTACTGTTTTATCCGCAATCAGACGAGAAAGGGCCGTTTGAATCAAAGTTTCATTCTCCACATCAAGAGAAGCCGTGGCCTCATCCAAAAGGATAATCGGAGCATTTTTCAAAAAAGCTCGAGCGATAGAAATCCGTTGCCGCTCACCGCCAGAAAGTTCACAGCCGTTTTCACCAATAGTGGTATTCCATCCGTCCGGCAGTTTTTCGGCAAATTCATCTACATTCGCAAGCTTTGCCGCTGCCAATACTTGCTCATCGCTGGCATCTTTATTTCCAATACGTATATTCTCCATAATAGTATTGTTAAAGAGAGTAACATCTTGAAATACAATGGAGAACAAGGAAAGCAGTGTCTCCGGATCAATTTTAGAAATATCCATACCGCCTACCGTTATCTTTCCCTGGTTTACATCCCAAAATCTTGCAGCCAGCCGAGAAACCGTCGTTTTGCCTCCGCCTGATGGCCCTACCAAAGCTGTGACTTCGCCTTGCTTGGCTATAAAGCTGACATCTTTCAATACGGTTTCCCCCGTGTTGTAAGCAAAGCCAACATGGTCAAAAGTAATGGTGTATCCCTTGTTAGAGAGTTCGGCATCTCCTTGCTGGATTGGATGATAGAGAATCTCATTCATACGAGCAATATTCGTTCGGGTGCTGATAACTGCCGCCAAATTTTGCAGTGCGCCCTGCAATGGGTCATAAAGCCTGGATACGACAAGAAGGAACATAAAGAATGTCAACACATCTACACTGCCCTTTATCAGTAAAACGGAACCTGCCAAAGCAACTGTCGCTATCCCTAATTTTAAAATCAGCGATGCAGTGACTACAAAAGCAGCAAGTCCAAATTCGTTCAAAATTGAACGATGCTCAACGGCACGGATTTTCTTTTCTAACCCTTTCAGATATTCCCATTCAGCATTATTAGCTTTCAGATCGCGCACGGTCTCAATACACTCCTGAATGCCATCCGCACAAGCCATCTTCACATCCATTGCTTTTTGATTCAAACGTTCCTGTATCTTGGCAGAGAAACCTACAATGGCAAAAGCGATCGGCAAGACCCACAGCGCGGACAGCGCCATACGCCAATCCGTGACCAAAAGACCAATGGAAACCAAAACAGTGGAAATAATAGAACCGACAAGTTCCGGAATAAAATGAGAAAAACTTTGCTCTAAGAAGGTACAATCCGCCATGATCGTACTGGTGATATCCGCAAGATCTTTCTTTCCAAAGAAGGATAACGGGATTTTCCTCAGCCGTTCAGCCAATGTGATCCTCCTTACACCGCTTTCTCTATAGGTTGCAAAATAAGTGGCATTATATTGAATATAGGTGGTAAGAAAAATCAGACCAAGGCAAACCACACACCCAACAATATAAAAGGTATATTTTTCACTGGGAATACCGCCTTTCATTAGATCTGCTACTAAAAAATACAAAAGTCCAACCGGAAGCATAAAAGAAAGATTTTGAAGCACACAAGCTAAACAACCTTTCACCAGATCCTTAGCCCCTTGTTCAGAAAGAGCATATCGTTTTTGAAGTTTATTGATCAATTTACTGCACCTCCTTTGCGACCTTCCACTGAACGGAAGTCTGATAATCTTGATACATCCGGCTGAAGATTCCGCCCTGTTTCAATAATTCCTGACTTTTGCCGCTTTCCGCAACACGACCGTTTTCGATCACATAGATTTGATCGGCATCAGTTACTGTGGAAAGCCTGTGAGCAATCATAATTACTGTTTTCCCCTCAGATAGTTTTGAAAAAGCTGTTTGCACGCGAGTTTCATTATCCGGATCGGCAAACGCGGTAGCCTCGTCAAGAATGATGACAGGTGAGTTTTTCAGCATTACACGCGCAATAGCAATTCGCTGCTGCTCACCTCCTGAAAGATAAACACCTTTTGTACCAATCACCGTATCTGCACCTTGCGGCAACTTTTCAAGAATATCATCGCATTGTGCTTGATGAAGCGCAGCCATGATTTCTTTACGGGTTGCATCGGGTTTAGCCATTCGCACATTTTCCAAAATCGAAGCCTTGATCAGGCGACTGTTTTGAAACACAAAAGAAACCGTATTCATCAGTTCTTCTTTCGAGATGTTTTTCACATTTACACCGCCTATTTCTACACTGCCGCTTTGCGGATCAAAGAACCGACAGATTAAATTGGCCAGCGTGGTTTTACCTCCGCCTGACGGCCCCACAAAGGCAACTTTCTGTCCTGACGGAATCGTAAGAGAAATACCGGCAATTGCCTCGTTTTCACCATCATAGCTAAAATGAACCTGATTTAACCGTACCGAAGCATCTCTAGGGTGTTCTGGATGATTAGATTCTGCCAGCGGCTTAAGATTTAGTACGCTGTCAATTCTTTGCAGAGCATCATCCACAATCATGGCATTTTCGCTTTGAAACATAATACGGGTAAGCGTGACGGAGATAACGGGAGTAATGATTATATAGAATATGATATCCAGCAAAAAATCATTAGTGATGCTGTTTTGCGTAAAAATCAGTACTCCGGCAATCAGTGCGGCAAACACGCCATTAATTGCGGTTGTATAGAACATCATAGGTGCCCGAAGCTCCTTAGTATAAGCAATCACCCATACTTTATACCGGTCAATGGAATCTTTGAACTTTTTGAAAGAGAAGATGGTCTGTCCAAAGGTTTTTACAACGGGTATCCCTCGTACATACTCCACCGCTTCATTGGACATATCATCAAGAGCATTTTGATACTCTTTCATTTTTTCCTGCATCCGCTTTCCCGTCATCGCCATCATAATCAGAAATCCAAGAATGACCGGAACAAGACTCAAAAGCCCTAGTCGCCAGTCAAAAATAAGAAGCATCACTAACAAACCGCAAGGAGTCGCAATAGCGTTGGCACGATCCGGAAGCTGGTGAGCCAGATAGGTTTCAGTAGCAGCACTCGATTCATTGACGATTTTACGAAGTCGGCCGCTACCAAACTGATCAGAAAAACCAAGAGGGAGCTTAACGATATGATTCATCATTTGCAAGCGCAGGTTCGTAGCAATACGAAACGCTCCTTTGTGAGAGCACATCAAACCTCCTATATAGATCAATACCGCAATGACCGCAAACATCACCGCCATCCATCCATTTTGAGTCAAGTTCTGTGCATTGGTGAAATCTGGTTCCGCCGCCAGTACTTCTTGGATGATTTTCCAGATATAGTAGAAAGGCACTAGAGCGATAAAAGCACTGATTGCAGAAAGTATCCATGAAGCATAGATCAAGTATTTGTGGTTGCCCGCAATGTATAACAGGCGTGAAAGATTGGATTGTTTTTTCAATGTTGTTTCCTCCTTTGCTTAAATCTCATCTGTGATAATAGAGAACGGATAGATTCTATTTTTATCAGTTAGTTTGCACTAACTCATAAAGTAAAAATTATAGGGCTCTACTGCCCCATGATTTTCATCCATCCTGCTGTATAAAAGATTCGCATTTCCTTGACATAGTTTTCTGCATTTTCCAATGGCATTTCATGAATTACAAGTTCAAAGAATGTATGAAACATGCCGGTAATCAGAATATGCTCTAATACAGGGTCGATTTTTGGAGAAGGCCTCCCTAGTTCTTCCAGAACTTTTTGATAAGAATGTGTTGCTTCTACTTCAATTTCCACCATTTCATCAATAAGGCCAGAAAACTTTGTCCCTTCTGAACAACAAAGGATCAGTTTACATTCTTCCAGATGCCTGTAAGCATAATGAAGCATCTCAAACATGCATTTTCCAGAAATATCACTCATAACCTCCGGTTGCTGTTCATGGGGAATCTTAGAGAATTCCTGTTGTGCCTTCTTAAAACAAGTAAGAATATAATCATAATGCTTGCCTACCAGTGCTTCAAACAATTCTTCTTTGCTTCTATAATACCCATAAAATGCCCCGGTGGTCATTCCTGCTGTTTTGACAATGTTTCGTAACGAAGCATCCTTATAGCCTTTCTCTAAAAATTCTGTTTTCGCAGCTTGGTGTATACGTTGTAACGTTGTCCGATTGCCGTCTATCGCAGTCTCCTCCTTTTTTATAACAGTGTTATATATCACTGTTATATTATAGATATCACAAAAAGTTCTTGTCAAGAAGAAAAGATATCAATTAAGCTTCACAGATAAAAAACAATGAAAACACATACTTATCCAGGATGCAGCTGCTGACATTCAAATATCTTGGAAATCAGACAGAGAAAGCCCAAAAAAAAGCTCTATAGAAAGTATCATAGAGCTTTTTTACTATTTAAATTGTTTTCGAAATTTCTATTCCGGCCCCTATCCGTTTTATTCATCAATGGACGCATCATAAAGGGCAAAGTTGTTTTTGCCTTGATTTTTGATGCGATACAATGCTTTGTCTGCTTTTTGATAGAGGGCTTCGATCTGTTGCCCGTCTTTAGGCGCAATGGCGACCCCAATGGATGCCTTGAGTTCGATGCGATGTTGTGCATCCTCATAAACAAAGACAAGTTGTTTTAAAAGACGCTCCATCAACTTAAAGAGAACATTTTCTTCCTTGATGTTTTTCATAAAGACAACGAATTCATCGCCTCCGAACCGGGAAATGATGTCCGTGCTTCGAAAATATTGTTTCAAAGCATTCCCGATATCGACCAAAGCCTTGTCGCCGGCAATATGCCCGAATGTATCATTGACTTCTTTAAAATCATCCAAGTCGATCAACAAGAAGGCTGAAAGTTCTTTTTTTCCATCTTGATCAAAATATTCCTTGATCTGTGTTTCGCAGGCATAGCGGTTAGAAAGACCTGTCAAATGATCGGTATTGGCTTGGATACGAATCAATTCCATTTGTCTTTTCTCTTCTTCTTCCTGCAAATATTGTTCGGTCACATCCGATATCATCAACAGCACCAGATCTTGGGAGCGATCAAAATAATGGTATTGAAACAACATCCGCCGGTACTCTTCATCATTTTTGATCCCTAAACTAAAGTAGTAGATCTTTTCGCGTTGCAGTGAAGTCAAGATCCTTTTTGGAAGCATATTTCTTTTGGCCAGAGCCTGCTCTTCCGGTACAACGAAGTGTTCAATATAGTGACTCACGGTTTTTGCATACGATTGCGTAGGACGCTTGTCAAAGCGCATTCCCTTGACACGCAAAGGAATGAACAAGTCGTTTTTCATATCGATATAACATAAGATTTGATAGTTATTTTCAATATAGCGAGACATGATCATCTGCACAAAATGACCCGGATCCATTCCTTGAATCGTCGCCAAGATATGCCCCTTCTCTTCATGAGAAGGCATCAGCGTAATGCGATCCCAGCCAAAAGGCGTTTTCTTCTCATCCAATTGGCTCTCAATCGTTTCTTGAGAGATTATCGTTTGTAAATGCGAAAGCGAAAAGAAATCCTGAAGATTCTGTCTTTCGTTTTGAGAATATCTTTCATAAAGCGAAGTCACAAACTCTTGAATCGTTTGATCTTTTCCATCCATAAAATGCACTTGTTGCTGATCCGGATCAATATCTAACACATCCGTATGAGATCCTGACAAGATTCGCAATAGCGCTTCTTTTTCTTCGCGAACTTTCGACATGGCTTTTTCTTCCGTGATATTAATAAACCACAAAAGCAAACTCTCTTTTTGATTGAAGCGGGCAGTCGAACCAATGATTCGCATCCATTGGGAATCGATGCGCAGTTCGATCGAGCGCTGTTTCTTTTGAGGATCCCAGCTGGAGATAAATGATTGAAAAGCTTGGAGATCGCAAGCACTCATATGCGCCTGGATCATAGGAATCAAATTGCCCTGAGCCGGTATATGAGAAAGTATTTTTTTACGGCCAAAGATCAAAGAATAGGCTAACGACTGAGGATCCACTTCGCACATCGCATCATAAGCATGCATGACTATGGAAGAATACTTTTTGAATTTAAAAAAGTCCAGAATCTGATAAGCTTCCCCCAAATGCGTATTTTCCTTGACCAGATCGGTTACGTCTTGATGATAGCCCTGCAGTTCCATAAAAGACTCGTTTTGATTCTCGAGCTGTCCGGCGCAGCGAACATAGCGGCACCCCCGTTGCGGATGAGTCCAAGGATACTCCACTTCAATGTCCTGTCCTGTGCGTATATTTTCTATGGCTTCTTGAATATAGCCCCTATAAGAGGGATGAACGCCTTGCCACCAAAAAGCATAGACCTGCATAGGATCGGTATCTTCTGGAATCCCCATCAGCTGACACATGGTCGGATCGGCAAACATCTTATGATTTTGTCCATGAAAATCGATCTGAATGGACCAGATTCCCATTTTGGCATTTTTTAGGATCGATTCAATATGCAGTCGTTTCATGCTTTCCCCTCCCGACTTTCTAGATAAAGTGTAGTAAAGTCTTCTGCCGGTAATGGACGGCTGTATAGATATCCTTGTCCGTAATCACATTGCAGGCCGCGGATCAAGGCCTCGTCTTCCTGGGTCTCGACCCCTTCTGCGACTGTACGAAGCTCCAGCCGCTTGGCAAGCTGGATCACAGTTTCCATGATCACTTTTTCTTTGCTGTTTCTCTGACTAGAAACTGTCATCAAAAATCCGCGATCGATCTTCAATTCATCGATATCCAATTTACTCAATGTATTCAATGAGGAATATCCGCTTCCAAAATCATCCATAGAGATATGGAATCCCAAGGATTTCAATTGTCGAATCCGCTCATTAAAACGATCCACATCCTCCAAAGCAGTTCCTTCCAAGATCTCTAATGTAATCAAAGAAGCCGGAACCTGATAGCGTTTTAAAATGTCTTGTAAATCTTGAAGATAGCGGCCATCGAAGAAAATTCGTTTGGTTTGATTGATGGAGATCTCCACCGGTTCGATTTTCTGATCCAGCCAAGATCGGATCCAGCCGCAAACCTTCTCAAACATATATAGATCCAACTTGGCACAAAAACCATTGTTTTCAAATAAAGGAATAAACTCTCCCGGAACAATGATCGATCCGTCCGAACGCTGCCAGCGAACCAGAGCTTCGGCTCCTGCCAGCTTTCCAGTCTCCAGATCCATCTTCGGCTGCAAATACACTTTGAATTCCTGATTTTCCAAAGCCTGATACATATTGCCTTCGATATAATTGTTCATGACTTCTTGCTCATGGAGTTTGGCATCAAAAAACCAAATCGTATTCTGGTGCGTTTCTTTCGCTTTATCCAGCGCATACATCACATGTGTCATCATCTGATCAAAGCTGTAGACCATCTTTCTTTGGTCCGAGATCACGGCCCCGCAGCTCATCATGATCCGATAATTCTGATCAGAAACTTCTTCATAATTTGTGATCTTATCCAAGATCTCCTGCAAGCGTCTTTGAAGGACATTTTCATCCCGGTCAAAAAGATACAGATAGAAGAAATCCGCACTTTCCCGACAGAAGAATTCTCCTTTTTTCAAAGAAGAGGCAATTTGATCGGCCATATGTTTCAAGAAACGATCGGCAGCTTCTCGTCCAAAGATCTCATTGATGAATTTGAACTGGCGGACATTTAAACAAGTCAAGCACCCGTCAGGATGCAGCGAAACGCGCTTTTTTGCCAATTGTTGAAAATAGATGAAATTATAATACCCTGTCAATTGATCATAGTAAGCCAACTGGAACAGCTGATGATTGTGCTTGCCGACCATCCGGTATCCATAAAACAAGATAAAGGCCACTAAGCCGACAACGATCAAAAAGAAGATTGCCAGGATCTCCACGATCTGATACACAAAGGCATTGCTTTGCTGGACAGAGTTGACACTGCACATATACCAGTTGTTGATGCCGACAGGAGCTAAATACATACGATAGGGAATCGAATCATAGACAAAGGAAAAGTAAAGTGATTCCTGTTTCTCCATCGCTTCCTGATATTCTTCTTTATGGAATTGCAATTCGCCATATGTCGGATCAAAGATGGAATCCACATCATGGTCATTGATCGGATCGCTTGAGCGAATCAAAAAATCGCCTTGGGAATTCAATAAATGAATTCTTCCGGTTCCGCCCATAACGCCTTCCCCATCTAAAATATCGCCAAAGATTTCCACGTGGTCTGTAGCGGCCAAAGCTCCCACGATCTGATTTTCCTTATACACGGGAACACTGTAAAGGAATACTTTTTCCTGTGTATAATCTCCAACAAAAAGATTGGATAGACCGTTTTCTCCCTGGAAAGACTTTTGCACGACACGCTGGATCTCATCGTTCAAATCGGATAAATTGACGTTCCAACTTGGATCGTGTCCCAAAGTCACGATAAAGCCTTGTCCGGAAGTAGAAAAATAACACATGGACAAAAAGTCATTGTCACGATTGGCTTCATCTAAGATCGTCACAAAATTATCATTCATTTCCAAATTGGAATCGCTGATCAATGTGGCGGCCGTATCCAAAAGCTGATAATCCGAATCGATCTGCTTATTGAGGCGTTTGACATATTCATCCGTTTCTGCCTGCATATTTTCCTGTGTTGCACTCTCCAAGGTAGAAGAGATCATATTCACAAAGACAAAGCCTGCCATCACCAGCGCAAAACCAACGCCAATGGCGAAGCCCATCATTCTCTGCAGTCTTTTCTTCAATACTTTTTCATCCATGTTTTTACTCCATTATTATTATACCATAGTAAAAGACCAAAAAATGACTCACTCTCGTTCGGTATCCTGATTCGAATAACGGATCTGTAAACGAGATTCCTGTATCATGCGAATAAACGCATCCACACAATGCGGATCAAACTGACGCCCGGCCTGTTCATCCAAGATTTGCAATGCTTCATAAACTGACATGGCCTTTTTATAGGAACGTTTCGAAATCATCGCATCGAAAGAATCCACAACACAAAGGATCCTTCCCAAAAGCGGGATATCTTCTCCCTTCAATCGGCGAGGATAACCGGTCCCGTCGTATCTTTCATGATGTGAGATGACTGCCGGCACAACATATTCCATGGCTGGCAGATGACGTATGATATCGACTGCATTTTCTACATGTTGTTTCATTTCTTCATATTCTTCTGAATTCAAGCGTCCTGGTTTATTCAAGATATATTCCGAAATTCCGATCTTCCCGATATCATGCAGCAAGCCGGCCTCATAGACCATGTTTTCCAGCTCTTCCGAAAGGTGCATTTCATGTGCCAGGCTCTTGGCATAATATGCCACGTTTTGGGAATGCGAAAAAGTGTAATGGTCTTTGGCATCGATGGCCGCGGTCAAAGCGTAGATCGTTGAAGCATACATATCATATTGACTGTGATGCCCGGCCTTGGTCGTCATGCGTGTACGGATCTCTTCTGAATACATCTGTACGCCGTTTTTTCCAGATCGTTTCACACCAGAAACGGCCATCTCTGTATTGGATAAAAGTTCACGGCAGCTGCCCGCCAGATACGGACTGGCACACACACCGGCACTAAAGGTCACGTGGCCTACAAACGGTATCAGACCATCTTTTGACTGAAGCTGTTCCAACACCTTTTCCATAAGCGTTTTTGCCGATAAAATATCATAACCTGGTAAGATCACGCCAAATTCTTTTCCCGCAATACGAGCCACATACCCTTGATCGGCCACAGCGGTTTTTAAAAGATGGGCCACGACCCGAAGAACCAAGTCCCCTTCTTTTTGGCCATAGAGCTGGTTATAAAGACGGAAATCATCGAGATTGGCTATCGCCAGCGCAAGAGAAGAATCTTTATATTCGTTATATTTTTCTTCCAGCAGTTCATGGAAATACTTACGGTTATAAACACCGGTGTCTTCGTCCATCCGTGCTTCCATATAGGCGCGCTCGTATTTTTGGGCATTGTTCAATGCCACCGAAGTCACAGCCAAAATGGACTGTAAAAAGGCAAAGTCCTTTTGTAGCGGTTTTTGATTCTGGGTGGAATTAAAAAATAAGATCCCAATCAAATGATTCTCGGAAAAAAGCGGTGCCACAAATTGTACATGCATTGAGGCAAAGATCTGTTTTTCATTTTCCCAAACGCCGCGATACAAACTCGTCTTCTTGAAATCTTCCCATCGGCTGATCGTTTTGACTTCGTTCAGATACAGAACCAAGGGATGTTCTTTATCCAAGTGCAGATCAAAGGCATCCAGCGGATTGGAAGAATAGGCCATTCGAATCATTTGATCTTGTCCTAAACAAAACCCGATCACGCTCCAATTCTTCAATGTGTTCTGAACCAAGGTATTTAAAGTTTCAAAGACTTCACGAACCCGCAAAAGCTGTGTAACCTGAGATGAATAGTCCGCTAATGCACTGCTTTGCATCTGTTCATCCTGAAGAAAGAAGTTGTTTAAAAAAGAATTCAAAAGCAAATATAAAACGATCGTCAAAAGGATCATTCCGATCCCGACGATCACTAAGATCTCATGGGGTTCCAAATGATAGGATATAGAAAGCCAGCGCTGTAAACTCAGCCCTACATTCGACAACAACAAGATTCCAAAAAACAAAGAGATCAAATAACAGTTCTCTTTTGAAATCAGCATTGTCACCCGAAAGATCTGTTTCTTATAGAGGGCATAGATAAAAAACATCGCATTCACAACGCCGGAAACAATATCCATGGGCACCCCTAAAAAGAACGGGATCGTCGACAAAAAATGTCCTAAAAACAAGATGCAGATTCCTAATATCAAAGGTCGCAAAGTCACCATGATCTGAGGATCTTTCCTACGCTTTGCCATGACCATCCAGGCAATATCGCCAGCCACCAAAAGCATAAAGAAAAATACCAGATAGATCCAATTCGTATAATGATACTGGAAGATCACGTCCGAACCCTGATGCGTGATTTCTGGCAAAGGAATCATAAATTCCGTAAAATAGTTTACGACAAATAAAGCCAAAAACACGATTCGCCAAAACAAGCGGCGTCGTGTATTATAGACCCCGACAAAATCGCCAAAAAATGAATAATAGCCTGCCGGCAACATCAACAACCCGAATATGGATACTTGGTGCCAAAAATAGGGCGAAGGAAATTGTTCCGTACGCATAAACAAAGAACCCCAGCTCCATAAGATCATAAAGGCTAACAGAACCAAAAAGCTCCGTACGATTCTCTGACTTTTTCGTGCCGCCAAAAATGTTGTAAACATCAATAAATAACAGCACAGACTGATCAGCGAGACAATGCTATAACCATTCATACGGCACCTCCCCACAAGCAAGCAGCGCCTGGATCTTGGCTAGATCCGGATTCATATTTTCGATCGGTGAAGGATACTGTTTGCGATAGTTTTCAAATGTACCGCAAGGCAAGATCGTAATCACCAAAGGATCGATTCCCAGAATCGTCTTAAGATCTTTATAGTCATGATCAAGGTATTTAAAATAAATCGTTAAACAATCACGAAGGATCTGTTTCGAAACTGCTGTCGTCAACAGCGAAGATCGCTCTAATTCCACATACATATGCATATAAGGGCGCTCATTCTCATTGAATTCTTTCTTGGCTACCCAATCTGAAATCGGCAATTTCGACAGCTGGATCGCATTTTCGATCGAATTTTTTGTAATGCGCGTAAATCCCGCAATATCGATCACTTCCGGTACGCGATCCACATAGACAAACCGTGGCAAAGAAATTCCGTCCGCATTGGTTGACGTACTGATACAGCGATACATATCACCAACACGATAGCGGCAGAAGGCTCCTCCTTTAAAGACCGTCAGCACGATTTCATAGGTTTGTCCCGCCTCGACTTCATCCATCAAAACAGTCATGGGCTCCTTGTCATAACGATAGCGTTCCGGTATAAATTCATAGAAACAGGCATCGGGAAAGAAATACAGCCCGTCTCTTGCCCACGTTTCCGTTCCAATCAAAGTGGGTTCTGTTCCCGCAAAGATCTCAACCGGATATACGCCCCACATTTCTTCTAAATCCTTCTTATAACAGGCATTGTCTGTTCCGGCCACGACCATTCCCTTTAAATGAAAGAGATCGCGCGGAATCAAATTTCGGTTTTCTTTACGGCAATTGCGCTTGGCCACAAAATAACGAGCCAAAATCTGTGGCGAAATCGACACAATGGCTTTTTTTAAGGAAGAGTGCGAAGAAGAATTCGTCAAAGCCGAAAAACTCTTCGAAATATAATAGGTCACACTGCCCAAGCCAAAGAAGTAGTCGATACCTTGTTTCATGCCTTGTTTAAAACCTAAGATGTTGCGGTCTTTAAAAGACATGGAAGCGGCTTGTTTAACGGGTGGTAAAAACTGCACATCGATCTCATTTTGAAATAAGACCGGCAACAAACCCGACGCATACGGAAGCGGTGCCAGGGCATAAAGCATTGTATCCGCAATGTCGATATTATAGTCATGACGGCCTTTTCCTGTCGCCAACATAAAACAGGCCATGACATTTTTTTGAAACGTCTCCAACATGCCCTTTGTATAAGGCGCTACCTTTAAGGGATGAACGCCGCCTTCCCAGGTCGTCTGGATCCATAATAATGGTTCGGCCGGCAACAGCGAGGCCTGCTTTGACAAAAGCATTCCCGCATAATCTTCATAAGTCGTCAAAGGAATCAAACGACGAAACTCCTCTAATGTTTGCGGTTCTTTGCCCTTTAAGATTGATTTCCCTAAAGGACTTTTGCTCCATAATGTCATCTGTTCAATCAACAGACGCCTCTGGATCTTCATAAACTCTGCAACCGACAGATTCAGAAATCCACAGTATTCATTCCAAAGAGATTCCTTAGATTCCATTCCTAATTTATCTTGAAATCGCATTATGTTTCCTCCGTGGAATCAAAAATGGTACTTTTCGCTTATAGTCCCCATAATCCACGAAGATTCGCGGAAAAATCACCATATCCTGAAACCCAATATATAACAAATTCAAAAATGAACAAAACAATCCAAACCGCATCATCTCAGATCCGCAAGCCAAACCTAAGCATACATAGGCAAACAAAAGCCACCAGAACCCAGGATGACGACACAGTCCATAAAGACCGCCCGAATAGACTTTCCGTCCGATGGCTGGATCTACATAGGTCGCTTCAAAAGGCAGGGCGAAAAAAAGTGTATAGATCAATAGGCCAAAAAAGAATATGGCAGGTACCAGCCAGATCCAGTTCAATACATCACATGCAAATCCCATCCAAAAAGTCTCCAAAGCCAAGATCAAAGTGCCCAAAAAAAAGAACTTTTGAAAGATCTTGTTTTGAAGTGTAATTTCATTTAGATCATAAATAAAATACAAAACAAACGCCAATAGACCTATAACCAAAATATAACTCCCTTACACACGTGTATTTTACTATAAATATAAAAAAAACAAAATGTATAAAAGAATAACCGGCAAGAATATTGATATTCTAAATTATAGCGGGGAGCACACCCTGCCCTTTAAATTGACAGGTGTTGCCATTGATCAATTTCAACTCTGATACAATTGATTCGTTCGATATTATCCCCTACTTTTTTTAATTATTTAATATCTTTTAACTTACAGCCTAGCTCGTCATCTTTTGCGATCAACAGCAAATCTCTATCCATCCCATTGACAGTATGCAGAACTGCTGCATAGATGCCTATAGATATAGAAGCATCTCCTTAGTATATAGCGTGAGATATCAGCACGCTCTGCAGCTAGAGTTGCCTCTTCTTAATCGTGCCAGTTTGATTTTTCTTTTAAACATTATATGGGATATTGTTTCAATATTGAAACTATATCTATACATTATTTTCGATTTGAACAATTAGAGTCATTCTATAATTTCAGTCCTCTATAGGTTGAGATTTTTCCTTATTTGTCTTTTTTCGAATATAATCTGCCATCTTTTTTATTTTCTTTATCTTTCGCCTAGAGATTTTTTTATTTTGTACGACAAAGTCACATACACTTTGATTATCTAACAAAGAATAATTAAACAAAGGAATGGCAGGCTCATTTTTAGTATCATTCGGATATCTATTCTTCCATAGTATCCAACGCTTTAGCCATACTTCGGACAACATAAAATAGAGTACAAAACAACCTCTATAGTAATGTATATAATCTAAAAGTTCTTCCTGTTGTAAAAAAGGATTATGAAAAGCCAAGAAAAAGCGATAAGCAAAAAGATCATCCGTTGATTCCATACCAATTATTTTCCTTTGTACTGAAACAGATAATCCTTCAAAGTAGACCAAGTAAGAAATTAAATTTTGCCGTTCTTTTGTAGAGGATGCCCATAATTTACTCAAATCATAAAAACTGCTCTTCCCTATAAAATACTTTTCTAACTGTCTTTCAATTTCTAGCATATTTGGATTAGAAATAAATTCATTATTTAAATCCATAACAAACTGACTTTCATTTAATTTTTTCGAATCCCATAATTGTTTAACCGCAAACAGAATTCCTAACAGCGTTAAAAGAGATACAGATAAATCAATAAGAATTGATATAGAATTATATGTATTATCTTCAATGCGTATTAAATCAAGATTCGAAATTTGAAAAAAGCAAATACAAATAAAAACTAATAAAACAACACAAATACTAATCAATAATAATTTTTTATATTTCCAATATAATATTGATATATTAAATTATCTTGGGGTACACCCTAGCCTTTAAATTGGTTGGGGTGTTTTTCTTGTATCGCTTTAAATTTAAGTGGGGGTCTCGAAAATCTCATCGCTCTTGATAGAATGGGTACGTTCGATTCTATCAGAAAGCGAGGTAT
>NZ_JACHHD010000006.1 GCF_014202635.1 Faecalicoccus acidiformans | reverse complement strand
GTTTTTCGTATACCCAATTTTAAGGAATCAACGATAAACAAACATTTATTGAAAATCAGCTATTTTTTCTTGACAGATTCATAGCTGGTCTCCTTTCGTAACTTGCGTGTTGCTGTTGACACTAAGAAAGCTTCTTGATATATTGTATGTGTTAATAGTCAACAACAACATTAACACATACAATATTATACGCATGTGATAATGTGAATCAACACACTTAACCCATATTGTTATTTGCTTTGAAATTATTTAGGAGGTTTAACATGAATGAATTAAGAAAAGACAGAATCGAAAAGCGTTTAAATGAATTGAAACAAACTAAAAGTTGGTTAGCTCAACAAATGAATATGTCGCTTCAATCGTTTAGTAGAATGCTAGGAGGAAATAACAACCCAAGAATAGACAACGTAATTGAATTATCAAAGAAATTAGATATATCTATAGATTATTTATTGGGCGTTTCTGAAGAATCGACTATTGATGTATCACTTAAAGATATATCAGAAAAAACAGGATTAAGCGTTAAAAGCATTGAAAAGTTAATATGTTATAAAAACAATAAACTTTCTGATCGTAAACTGAAAGCATTAAATTTACTTTTAGAGAATAACGATTTATTACTATCTTCTTTATATGATTACTTATCTATTTATCCAATTGGTGAAACATACGGAAATCATGAAGATTTAAATAGAAGTATGTTAGATTATGACAAAGAAAAAATTCTTTTATTCGAATTAACTGAAGCTGCACAAGGGTTTAAATCTCATTTAAAATACGAGTTTGATGAACAATATAGAAATAAAAAAATTGATGAATTAGAACTTCGAATATTCAAGGAAAATTTGACAGAGGAAGAAATAGATGAATTATCTAAATTAATAAAAAAGTTAAAAAATTATGATAAGGATTCTTTAATTTAGGGAGGTGATGTTATTAAAAGTAGGCAAATAAAAATGCCCTATGATTGATACATTCATAAGGCATAGAGCGTAAACTGTATTGGCGTACGCGTTTACGCTCCTATTATAGCAGACTATCAACTTGTAACAAGAAAAAGGAGGCAAAAAAAATGGCAGTCGCTAAAAGAAAATTAAAACATGGGAGCATTTATGAAGTGAATTTTAGGTATAAGCAGAAAGGAATACCAAAGAGATACACAAAAAGAGGATTCAAAACAAAAAAAGAGGCTGAACGCCATGAATCTGAAGTTAGAAAGCAATTAATTGATAAAGGTTATATCCAAAAAGAAATTCATTTAACTTTGAATGAAGTATTTGATGAGTTTATCAGAACCGCCAATATTGATTATCAACACAATACGATATATGGCATGAAAAAGTGTAAAAAATACTTTGAAAATTCGATTGGTAAATTTGTAATAACGGAAATCAGACATAAAGATTTACAAACCTTTTTTAACTCCAGAGCAAATGAAGGATTGCAAATGAATAAGAGTATTCGTAAAGCACTTCATGGAGCATTTGTATTTGCGATTAGAAATGAATACATAACTTCTAATCCATTAGAATACGTTAAAGTTAAAGGAGAAGACAGAAGTCAACCCAAAGAACCCATAAGCTATGAAGACTATCAAGAACTTCTAAAAAAATTAAAAAACAGAAATACATTCAGATATGACGCATATGCCGTGGCTATACAGATTGGCTACTATACAGGATTAAGAATCAGTGAAGTTCTGGCATTAGAAAAATCTGATATTGATTTCGATAAAAATATCATTGACGTTAACAAAAAGCTAAATTATAAGGGCCTGAAGGAATCTCAGTACAACGTAACTCATGAAATGAAATCTAAAAAGTCGAAAGCAATTATTCCTCTGCCAGACCAACTAAAAACCATATTAGAATATTGGTATTCAATCAATCCTTATGATAAAGTAGTATGTAATGAAAAGGGCGAATATATAAACCCCACAAGTTTAGGAAACGCAGTTAGAACTATTACCAAACACATGGGGATAGACTTTCACTTTCATTTATTAAGACATACATATGCTACAACACTTGTTTTTAACGATGTCGATATTAAAGTTGCTCAAGAACTAATGAGACATTCAAGTTCTGATACAACATTATCTCTTTATACCCACGTTAGAGAAAAAAGCAAAATTGACATTGTAAATAGTGTTTTCAACAAAAATGGCGTTGATTTGGCGTTGCAAGATGAAATAAAAAATAAACCTCTTGCATAATATCCTTTATATAAAGCATATTTAAGAGGTTTTATCAGACATTCAAAATCAAAGTGGCGTCCTCGGAGGGATTCGAACCCCCGACCGTGCGCTTAGAAGGCGCATGCTCTATCCAACTGAGCTACGAGGACAGCACGATTATTATAACAAACCTAGTTTATGAATTCAACGGATGAGGGAAAAGAAAATGGAAAATCCACAACAGGAACAGCGAAGAGGCTATGTCTTTATGGGCTGGTTTATAGATGAAGCATGTACAAAACGATTAAATCCCGGCGGAATCTTGCCGACCACTATGACACTCTATGATAAATGGATTCCCATATGGTATAAGATCCACTATGAACTTCAGGGAGGAATGAACTCTCGTCTCAATCCAAAATATTTGAACATAGAATCCGGTGTCCTGCGTTTGTATCCTGCTAGAAAGCAGAATATGGCTTTTGATTATTGGACACTCAACGGCAAACGAGTAGACGTCATCCCGGAAAATCAAGCAGAAGAAATCACTCTGGTCGCGCATTATCGAGAACTCTGCAGCATTCATTTTGAAAGCAATGGAGGCGGCCAAATCAAAGACAAGACCATCGGTTCTGATGGATTTCTTAAGCCATTTCGACATCCGCTTCGTCTTGGTTATGAATTTAACGGATGGTACTATGATCAAGCCTATACAAAACCATTTGCCTTCAATCAAAAAATTAAGGAATCCTGTACCTTGTATGCGAAATGGGATCTTGTCTACTACCGGATCCATTACGATGCCCAGGGCGGTGTCGCTTCACGAAAAAATCCTCATGTATATACCTATTTAGATGAAGATCAACCATTGCTGCCTGCTCGAAAAAAAGGTTATATCTTTGATGGATGGTACGATCTTAGAGGAAATCCTATCCATTGTATTGTTTCCAACAGCATCGGTGACAAGCATCTGGTTGCCCATTATCATCCAGAATAAGAAAAAAAAACAGCAGTATGCTGTTTTTTTAACGGTCATGCAATTCAATCGAGTATTCGTATCGAGCACCATTATAATAAGAGATAGTATATTCAATAGGCTGGTTATGTTCATCATACGCCAGGCGTACACGTTTTAAGACAGGTTCTTGCTCCAAGATTTCCAAAGCTCTGGCAATTTCTTTTGATGATGACATCGCAGAAAATGTTTCTTTGATCGTAACCGGTCGACCGATGCCTCTTTGATCAAAGAGACTATACATAGAACCCATATAGTCGGCAGCATTTAATGAGAGATCATAACGCCCCGGTATATATGTTTTAAATAAAACGACAGGTGTCTTATTCGCAGTTCGAATTCGGACCAAACAATAGACTTTTTCTTTCGGTGCCAATTCAAGCAAATCCTGAATCTCCTTTGAAGCCGACATTAATTCTATGGAAACGTGAGATGTTCCCGGCGTTATGCCTCGTTGTTCCAATTCTGTTGTAAAACTGCGGATAGCCGAAGCGTTTTCGTTGATTTTATCACTATAAGTCACACTGGTCCCTTTCCCGCGTTTCTTATTGAGATATCCTTCTGTAACGAGTTCGGATATAGCTTGACGAATCGTAATACGGCTTACATGAAACATCTTTTCCAACTGTGGCTCTGGTGGAATCAGCGATCCTCTTGGATAAAACCCTTCTTCAATTTTTCGCTTCAAATCATTTTTGACTTGGAGATATAAAGGGGGTGCGCCTCGATGCGTATCGATTTGCATTATAACACCTCCTATCGTACATACGCTTTGATAAATTTGATCTCTTCGTTTTCACTCATTCCATAAGGCCGAATCGTATAAGCGCCGATACATGCCGGAAGAATAAATGTCTCTGCATAATGAACGACAAATGGTTCAAACGAATGATCTGGACTTTCGATGATAGCTTCTTTTCCATCGACAAGATTCAACATATTCACAGTTCCTTTCGTATCATGGACTGTGACCTTATCTGTAGTATATCGTCTTGTCTCAATAAATTCCAGAGCATGTAACCCAGTATGTTCAATACGACAATCATTTCCCTCTTCTTGCACTTCGTAAGTCGCATTGACTAAATTATCTTTAACCCACTGAGTCGTACGATACCATTGAATTACTTCTTTACCATGTTCCACATGAACTGGGCGCGGTAAACCATCTAAACCAAGGCGTTCCCAGTCCCAAAGTTTAAATGTAAAGATATATGGCGTAGCACTGATTTCCAAAACCATCGCTCCGCTGCCCGAACAATGACAAGTTCCTGCCGGAATCAAAAAATGATCATGTTTTTTAGCTGGCCATTTATTGATATATTTCTCCGCATCAAAGATGATCTCCCCTTTTTGGGCTGCACGCAGATCATCAATCATCTGCTTTTTATCAATTCCTTCTTGTAAACCTAAATATACACAGGCATTTTCTTGAGCATCCAAAATATAATAACTTTCATCTTGAGTATAATTCATCCCAAAGTTCTTTTTGATATATTCCGTAACCGGATGCACCTGCAAAGAAAGATTTTGCCCATCCATCGTGTCTAAGAAGTCAAAACGGATTGGAAACTCAGCGCCAAAGCGAGCATAGATCTGTTCTCCTAAAAGTTCTTTAGGCTGATATAAAACCAGATCCATACAAGGCAACTCAACAACAACTCCATTATAATCAAACAGGATGCTATTTTCTTCCGGTACACCGTCAAAACTCCAAGCAAAATTATCCTGATCGCAATCTAAATGACAGACTTCCTTCATCCATTGACCGCCCCATACTCCGGGATCAAAATAAGGCATAGTTCGGAAAGGTTTCTGTGCCAAAGCTTTTAAACTAGTAGTAAAAGCTTCACCACTGATCATCTTGGGATCATTCGATTTATTTGTGTCGACTACGTAGTCAAACTGATCAAACAAACGGGCTTTATGCTTATCTGCCAAACGCCATTCAATGAAATAACCACGTTTAAATTTTCTAAGATTGTCCTCGTCGGCATTATCCATTTTATAGTTTGGCATTCCTTTACGGAAGCGCATTTGAATTTCCCAACGAGCCATATCAAAGTAAACTAAAACATCTCCTTTTGCGACCAAAGAAGCAGCGACACCATAAACAATACGTAAACCACTTGTATTTTGAACTTGTTCTTGTGCTTTTGATAATTTCTCTTCATCGATCAAGTCAATAAAATCACCATAATACATTTTCCCGAAAACACGATCTTCGGTAATATGATATTTTAATTGCTCGTTGATTTGTGCTGACTCTTTAAAGATATCATATGTAGCAATTTTTATATTGGCATCAAAGCGATCGATCAACTGCATCACTTCTTTTTCATCTACGCCTGGATAATAATCAAATACCAAAACCGTGTTCGCTCCGCATTTTGAACACAGTTCCTCGTAAATCGAATCATATCCGCGATAAGCTTGAAATCCAGATATTTTTGTAGTGGGAAAACGATCATATTTTGATTCAAAATTAATATAGTGCATGTTATTCTCCTTCTTTCCAAATAATTTTATTATCACATTTAAACGCTCTAACTGAAAATGGCAGCGCCTCTACTCGCCCATAATCATGTCCGGCCGTACTGGGCCAGCAACACATCACGGCCAATTGTGTATCCCCTGTATTAACCAGACGATGAGCCTGATGTCCGTCAATATGATGGATCGACCCCGGCTTCATGATCTCTGCTGTACATTTTCCATCGGCATCCATTAACAATAAAAAACCTTCTCCTTGGGCACAAACATAAATTTCGTCACAATCCAAATCTTCATGAAAATGCCCTCGCGTCACATTGCATTCCCCTTTGACAGTTACGGGTTCTAATACAGACAGCCCCCAGTTTAAGTTCCCCGTTTTAATTTCCCCTTGTTCGCAAGAATAAACTGTGTACATCACAGTCTGTGGATCCAGGGATTCATCGATCGATTCATAAAACATTCTGGCATCTTTGTAAAGCTTTTGAGATGTCTTGATCTCGTTACCTGATATCCAATTTTCTTTAAAATTTTCAATCCATTTGCTTTCTCTGATTTCCATAACAGCCTCCTATTCAAAGATTATAACATTATAATGTTTCTGTCAATTTCTATTCCTTATTTTTTATGATATAATACGAGAAAATGAGGTGTTAATAAACATGAAAATCGCATATTTACTTCAATCAGATCGAGACTATGATGAAGTTGTAGAAACCCTGAATCAATTGGTAAAACAGAATGATCATGCGTTCATCATGATCAATAGCGATGATCTGCGTGATAAAGTGTCCTTTACCTTTGCCGATCATCCCCGCGTTCATATTTCAAGAACACAGGAATTTGCGCAAGAAGGAGATCTTTCCCTAGCCAGAGGAACTATTATTCAAATTAAGGATTCCTTACAATATGATCATTTTGATTATTATATCAACTTGACCGATGGCATGATCCCGATAAAAAAAAGAGAAGATATTGTAAAATTTCTTGAAAAGGATCCAACGAAAGATTACTACTATGTAGCTCACCAGGAAACCCCTGAACTTAAAAAGAAAGCAGACAAGTATTATACTTTTACAAACGTGATCGCCTTCCCGAGAAGCCGATTCATTCGCGGAATGACAAAAGCGAGTGCCACTTTCTTTGCGAAGTTTGGATTCAAAAGACATCTATCAGAACCTTATCAGATTGGAAGTCCATGGTTTATGTTGACTGGTCGTACCGGTCAGATTTTGGCAGAGCATTTTGACTATGTCTCCAATACCTTTAAACTCTCATGGTATCCGGAAGAGATGTACATCCCAATGATGATGGATAAATTCGTATACATTAACGGACGCGAAGACGATCATATCAATAAGGATTATCGGGTGGTGGGTCCTGATGGATCTTGGCAAGAAAGTTCAGGAGCTAAGCCCTTAACTGAAGAATTGTTACAGAATCATCCGGACGCCTTGTTTGGAGGCATGATCACAGCTGAAGATAATATGGATCTGTATCAAAATTACTTTGATAAATATAATGAAACCATTTTATTGGAAGAAGAAAAGAAGGAAAAAACATTCATAGATCCGGAGCTTCTCTTAAGGTCCATGAATAAAGCAAAAAACAATCAGGATCACAGATAGCACAATTTACCCAGATTCAATCGAATCTGGGTGTTTTTATTCATTATATAAAAAAAAGCACATCCGTGCTTTTTATTTCTTCTGCAGTTTATCGATCAGTGACAGAGTGTACTTTTTAGAGTTTCTAAAGCTCAAAAAATACATCACAGTCAAAACACCAAATACAATAGCCAGAACCAGACCGATCCATTTCAATACATTTCGTACAGAATCAGAAACAATCAAAAAATTGTCAGTCCATCCGGTAAATCCCCAGACCGCTATCGCTGCAAATAATAAGAAAATAAAAAAGAACATCTTCAAGGAACGCCCCAACCGCTTTGTCATTACATTACGGTAAGCGATCTCATTCTTTAAATCTTCTCGTTCCTTTTTTTTCATGTTATCGCGCTCCTTGTCATAACTGAATAAACAAAATCACCCCTCTTGGGAGAAAGGGATGATTTTGAAAATGTTGTGTTAAAAATGACTATCCGATCAAAGATCCGAATCCGAACAAGATGTCACTACCAATGATGTTACCAACGATAGCGATAACTACATACAGTAACAACACTTTGATAGGAGACATGTTCTTCTTAGCCATTAAGAACCAAGCGAGCAATACGAACAACATCGTAAGGATACCAGGGAATGCACCGTCTAACTGACCTTGCAACATTACTGGTTCACCTTCAGAGTTAGTAGCGATCTGAACGCTTGTAGATACGTTAACCCAGCTAGCAGCCATAGCACCAACGATAACCTGACCCATAACGATTACAGATTCACGGAAGGCAGTTGCTTGCTGACCAACGATCAATTCAACAGCAGATCCACCCAGTTCATAACCTTTGTCGAAGACAAATTTCTGGAACCAAGTAGAAGTGATATTCCAAACGATAATATAGAAGATAGGACCGATAGCAGATCCACCTTCAGCCAAACCAACAGCGATACCTAATAAGATAGGAATGTAAGTACCAACGATCAAAGAGTCACCGATACCAGCCAAAGGTCCCATTAGACCTGCACGGATACCATTGATCATTTCATCATCGATAGCTTCAGCACCGTTAGCACGTGCTTCTTCCATACCTGCTGTAATACCAACTACCATTGCACCAATCTGAGGTTCAGTATTGAAGAATGGATAGTAAGTAGTCAACTTTTCTTGCTGTTCTTTACGATCACTGTACAGTTCTTTGATGATAGGCAACATAGCCCACATATAACCAAATGTCTGCATGTGTTCTTGAGAGAAGCAAGTCAAGTTTCCATACCACCAATGCCAGAAGGATTTATTTAATGTCTTTTTAGAAATCTTTTTCATAATTAAATATCCTCCTCGTCATCATCATCCGAAGCAGCTGCCGTAGCAACACCTCCGGCTTTCATCATAGTTAACTGATAGTTGATCAATGCGAATGCGGCACCAACTGCTGTAGCGGCCAACAAAGTCAGACCCATAGATTTAGCAGCTGCGAAACCGAATACGAAGTAGATCAAGTCAGTTGGTTTAGAAATTACAGATTTTAACAAGATAGCGATACCAACTGCAGGTAATACAGCACCAACAGCTAACAACGCTTTAACATACCACATATCTGTGTTCAATACGCTGAAGATCTCCTGTACAGCAGTAGATCCGTAGTAGCACAATAATGTAACTGGCAAGAAAGACAATACGAAGTGAGAAACTAAAGGCATGATTGTGTCGACTTTACCAACAACTTCGATGTTTCCTTTATCCAATTGAGCCCATCCATAGTGCTGCCAAATCAGGTTGAACATTGCTGTTCCGTAGAACAATGAGATACCGATTACACCAGTCATGGCTGAAATAGTAGAAGCTAATCCTTGAGCATCAGCTCCACCGAAGTCCCATCCAGCAGCTTTTGCACCAACATAAGCCAATGGGATACCAATATAAGAAACGGCACGTAAGTCAGATGCAACAGTTCCACCAGGTGTAACTAATGCGATCCACATTACCTGCATTGGAATACCAATCAGGATACAACCTTGGACATCACCCATGATGATACCAACGATGAGAGATGCAACCAACGGACGGTTTAACGTATAGTTACCAACAGTTGTTCCTAAACAAGCAATGGTACTAGCAGCTGTACAGCTCATAATACCAATCAAGATTGCTTGAAATAAAGACATATTTTCTCTCCTTTACTTATATATCTATATTTGGTACTACTCCCAATTAGTAACCAAATTTAGATCTGAATTTTGGCCAAGATCCGATAGCTGTTTCTTTCAACAATGCGAAATAAACATCGTATCCGGCATTTGTCATCGCTTCGCAAGCGTCAGCTTCTTCCTGGATCAAAGACTGGTTGTTTCCTAATTTGATTGATCCTGGGCGGTCATTACATGGACCTACAACAACTCGCTTAACATCATTTGGAACAAATCCATGATCAACAAGGATCTTCTTCATATCAACAGGATTCTTTGTGATCAGGAAGTATTTCTTTGGACTGTTTACAACAGTATCTGCTTTTTCCAAGAAATGTTCCATTGTCCAGATAAATACTTTTTTATCTGTACTAGCCTTGAAAGACTGTTTCAAAACAGGCGTATTTGCTGCTTTGTCATTGACCGCGATGATACCGTCACATGGATATTCTTTAGACCAGCGTGTAACGATCTGTCCGTGGATAATGCGGTCATCCACACGAATAAAACTAATCATTTTAACTTCTCCTCCTTTAGTTTATGATACGACATCCTCGACTAGATATCGTCATCATCATCGTTTGATTCTGTTGCGAAATCACAAAGACCAGTACGGCCTTCGCTTAGAAGTGTCTGTTTCAAAGTTTCTCTATCCATATTATCTTTCATTAAAACTGCAGAAACAGCACATGGCATATTCACACCAGCAATAACAAGTGTATTAGCCAAAAGTCCTTTTTCATCCAAAACACTCAAAGCATTCGTAAAAGGGGAACCACTCAAGATATCAGCCAATAAGATGACTTCATCGTCACTTTGAAATCCCGATACCAATTCGCGGAAGTTTTCTGCGAATTCATCTGCGCTCATTCCATCCTTCAATGATGTGCTCAAAACATCTTCACGATCTCCTGTCATCATTTTGACAGCGCTGTGCAAACCTGGCGCAAACTCACCATGACTAACCATAACTACATACTTCATGATTTTCTCCTTCTGCCTTTCAGGCATAATTTCACACGTCATTTTGACATTTTACACACAATATGATACCCCTTTTTATACATTTCGTCAATGAAATTAAAGGGGTTACAAAATCGATCAAAAACAGATAAATATCGCAAAATCAAGTATTTTTCAACAAATAAAATCGAATGATATTAACAAAAAATCAAACAAATTGCGAATTCTGAAATCTGTTTAAATACGAAAACTTATCTATAAAATAGAACATTATAATGTTTGTGTCAATACTAGAAAACCATTTTATAAAAAAAGATGGAATTTCCATCTTTAGAACCAAGCAATAATATCTCCAATATGCCGCAATAGTAAAACGCCTGCCAAGCAAATAATCGGAATTGCCACCATGATCCAATAACCACGCGTTACCTTCTTTTCCAATTTTTTCCAGTTCTCCATGGAAAAATAATAGCGGTCATCCCCAGTCTTATAAACAACTTCATCTTCCATAAAATTGGCGATCGTATAGGAAATCACAGATGTAGAGAGTTTTACATCTTTGAATTTTTCGATTGGAATCGCCGTTTCTGGAGAAGTCGCTTTCCTCTTGATAAAGGCATCCATTACGATACGAGCTGCTGTTTTTCGGGCACTGTTATCTTTTTTGCTCATAAATCTTATTTCCCTTTCTTTTTGTTCGCTTTATAAGCTTCCATCCGTTTTTGGATCTCAAAAGCCATTTTCTTCGTGACGATCATGGACGGATCCTTCATGAAATTCACATCATATCCCGGTTTAAACCCCGTTGTTTTAGAAACTCGGGCAACACTGCGATAACGATAAAATTTTTTTTCATAAAAGAAGCCCTCTTCATAAAACCAAGCTCTTCGCTTAACCAAACAATCCATCGCAAAACTGACACAACAAGCAGCCAACACCAAAAAACCCATGGCATACATCCAGTCCCGATAATTTACTGCCTGATAGATACAAGCTCCTATACTGAATACAGCAACTCCACTGTAGATTGTAAACCAAAGTTTATATTCCTCGAAAAAATCATAAGGTTTATTATGATTTTCCATATACTCTTTACGATTCTTATTATGCTCCATAAGCTGCTTGACTCCACGATACATCTCATAGATACCAAATCCAAATAAAGCCAAAAATACAACTATAGAAAGAACTTCCCCATTCATATCTTATCTCCTCAAATCTGTAATGCTCATTATACAACAAATCAAAGCAGAAACAATGAATTTTATCAAAAATCCCAGTCTTTCTGTTCAATGATTTTGGCCTCTACACGACTCCCTTCAATGTTGATCAAAGCGTAACTGGGTTCTTTTCCAGCACGCGGAAGCCAACAAGATCCCGGATTGACCATTAAAATCCCATTTTGATTCGTAACCTTCGAGATGTGCGTATGACCATAACATACGATATCGCATCCATACTCTTGTGCAAGCCGCTCCAGATTCTTTTCTCTATAAAGATACGAACAACGATGAGAATGAGTCACATAGATCCGATGAGATCCAACTTTGATTCGCAAGTCCTCCCGAAACTTTCCAAAATAATCATTATTTCCCCGAACAATCAGCCAGCGAGGATAATAACGAGGATCATCTTCTAAGTCTCCACAATGAATAAAGGCATAAGCATCTTTGTATCTTTCTTCTAAAATGTCGAGAATCTCATTTCGAGAATGCGTATCACTCACTACCACGATTTGCATCATTCTAACTCCTCAAGTTTCATTTCTTCCATGACCCTATCTGATTCCCGCATAGTTTTGGCGTTCTCTTGCCCGACATATCGCAACACAAAAGGGTTGTACAACTGCCCGGTCTGTTCTTCTTTCCCTTGCGGATAGCGAATCACAAAACCATACCGATATGCATTATCTTCCAGCCAAGTAATCTTTTGAATCATGGTTTCATCATAAGTTTCCAATATTTCATCATACTGATTCTGTCGATAGATGGTTTCCTTTTCCAAGCACTGACGAACCCAGTCATTATATCCCGTAAGGGCAACAGTATAGCCCAGCTGAAACTCATTTTGGCCGGCCGGTAAAAATACCTCATCACAATACTGGGCATTCAAAGCATTCCAAGAAGTATATTCTGTAAAAATCTGATCATAAGGAATATACCCCTTCTCCAAACTCAACGATTGATCTTGTCCAATCATGGAACGATAGGCCTCTTCCATATTTTGAAAAGCTTGAGCCGCTTCTTCTTTCAGAGAAACTCCCTGGATGGAAGTTAAATGATCCGGCACATATTTATAAACAGAAGTAGAATCGTTCAGCACGATAAGTGGAGAACTCGGATCAGATATCAAAGCCAGATTCTCATGACTGGCCAATTCATTTTCATAAAAAGTCGTCAGATCCAAATAAGAGTAATGTTGTAGCAAAGTTTCCAAAGTACTCATGCTGAAATGAGATCGATATCGATTTACAAAATTCACGATATAGGCATTGCTTTCATCTTGCGTCTGCTTGGCAATCGTATATAAGCGGCAATAACGAACATCAAAACCTGGTTCATCAATAAATTCTAAAAATTCCTCCGGCCGGATCTGGTTTGAAATAATATACTCGATATCTTCGCTGTCTAAGTGCTGAAGAATCGTCTCTCGGTTTTCTTCTGTCGCATAAGGATAACGAGCTAAAGGATCATAAGTCTGGTTCATCGCCCAAAAACAGGTTACAAAAATTGCCAGACAAACTAAGATCAAAACCACTCGGACCATTAAGACCTTTTTTTCTTTCATGGTATTACCTCGCGGGTATTATATCACGATTTTTCCCCGGGGTGCAGATGTGCATACAATGCTTGCGCGGTTCGGCGCGGCAAGACAGTCTCCAGTTCCTCAATGGAAGCCGCCTTGATCTGCTTCATGGATTTAAATTTTCGCAGCAGTTCTTTTTTTCGCTTCGGTCCAATTCCTTCTACCATGTCCAAAGCGGATCTGGTCATCGATTGTGATCGGAGCTTACGATGATAGGTAATAACATAGCGATGAACTTCATCCTGCATCCTTGTCAAAAGAAAAAATAATGGTTCCTTTTTATCTAATGGGATCTCTTGCAGATCCTCATTCATCAAAGCGCGCGTTGTATGACGCTCATCCTTAACCAATCCGGCAATGCACAAGTCCAGTCCCAGTCCTTCTTTGATTGCTTTTGCTGCCTGTATTTGTTGGGCGCCCCCATCAACCAACAATAGATCGGGCATCGATTTCTCTTCACTCAGCAAGCGAAAATATCTTCGGTATAAAACTTCTTTCATACTATCTACATCGCTGCGATAGGTATCCAGCTTATAATGACGATATTGGCTTTTATCGGGTTTCCCATCTTCATAAACGACCAGACCGCTGACATTAAAAGCGCCTTGTATATGCGAGTTATCAAAGATCTCCACAGTATGGATCGGTTTATCAAATATAGAATTCAGCTTCGCATTAGCAGCCTGCAAATCTTGATCTTTGCGCAAAGTCAACTCAAATTTTTGATCATGTGCCTCTTTCGCGTTTTTTAAAACCATCTCGACCAAAGAACGCTTCGTGCCTCGCTGCGGAATTCGTACATGACAATCTAGCACATCTTCAAGAACCTCGACCGGTGTCCCCTCCGGTACTAAAATCTCTGTTGGAATCATGTTTTCCTGGTAATACTGAACTATAAAGCTCAAAAAAGCATCCATTGGCTCTTCGTACAATTCCTGGATCGTAAAAGTTCGCTCGATAATTTGACCGCTTCGAAGAAAGAATCCTTGTAAAGATATATACCCCTTATCTGCATAAAAGCCAAAAACATCGCGCACCTTTCGATCTTTAAGATCAATTGTCTGTTTTTCCATCACATGATCGATTGACTGTAAGATTTCATAATATTCTTGAGCCCTCTCAAAAGCCATCGTTTGTGAAGCTCTTTCCATCTCTTCTTGGATCTGTTTGCGGATCCAACCTGGATCTCCTTGCAGAAACCGTCGAATCTGTTTGCGCATCTCTTCATTTTGTTTCAGATCGATCGTTTGAAAACAAGGTCCTAAACATTGATGCATATGATAATACAAACAAGGAGATTTCGGCATCGATTTACATTTGCGGACCGGAAAAATACGATTGATCAAACGTACGATATCAAAGCACGATTGTGCACTTGGATAAGGGCCAAAGACCTCATCTGTACTGCGCCTGATCTGACGAGTCATGCGAACCGTAAAAAACGGCTCTTTTGACATGACGATGTACGGATAGCTTTTATCATCCATGAACATGATATTAAAAGGCGGATGATTTTTTTTGATCAGATTGATTTCTAACAATAACGCCTCTTTTTCCGAACCTGTCACGATAAATTCAAAATCATGGATCTTAGAAACCAGACGAGTGGTCTTATTATCGTGGACACCATGAAAATAGCTTCGAACCCGATTCTTTAAAACTTTTGCCTTCCCCACATAAAGGATCTTTCCCTTCTTATCCTTCATAATGTAACAACCCGGCTGGTCCGGTAAAAGCGCTAATTTATTTTTCAATAACTCCGATATCGCCATAAGCACCTCTTATTTCAGTTCTACGATCGTAGCCCCTAGGCCCCCTTCTCGCGGTCCTCCAGAAGCTGTACTTTTCACGGCCGGATGCTTTTTAAGATCCGCCAACACCGCGTTGCGCAATCTTCCGGTCCCCATTCCATGAATGATTCGAACTTGTTTTACATGATGAGCCACACATTGATCCAAGTAATGATCCAAAGCTCTTAATCCTTCTTCTACTCGACAGCCAATGATATTCAGTTCTAGCGGCACGGAAGAAAAAGTCTTGTCCGTATGTTCTCTGTGTGATTGAGGAATTTGTTGGACTTTGGGCCTCCTGATTTTCTTTAATCCGTTGGTTTTGACCTTTAATTTCATTCCGTTGGCCAAAACCATTGCCTCTTTCTTTCGTAATTCAATAATTTCTCCATGTGTAGACAGGTTTTCAATTTGCACATAATCTCCGACTGAAAATGATTCTGTTTCATCACCTTCTGCCTGATTTAAACGCAAAGCATCCATATCTCGTAAATACTTTGCTCTTTGATGCGGTTTGATCTGTTGAGCTTGTCGCATTTCTTCATATAGCTTTTCCATCTGCTCTTCTTTTTCTTGCAGCAAAGTCTCTAGACGACTTTCATACTCTTGATCAAAGCGCTTTTTAGCCTTCTCCCATTTTTGTTTCTGTGAAACTGCCTCTCTTTGAAGCTGATGAGCCTTTTGAATCAACTGATCAAATTTTTCTTTTTCTTGCTCCACTTCATTTTGAAGACGTTCCAATTTTTCTAACTCTTGGCTGTTTTGATCTTTGTTTGCCTCCTTGATGGCCTGCGCTTTTTCTAAAATAGTCGCATCCAAATGATATTGACGGGCAATAGAAAACGCATAACTGGCTCCCGACACACCAGGAATATAGTGATAAGTTGCCTTTAATGTCTTTTCATCAAACTGCATGCTTGCGACTAAAATCGCCGCATTGGTCTTTCCATAGCTTTTCAAAGCATTAAAATGCGTGCTGGTCAAAACCGTGCATCCTTTCTGAATCAAATGATCCAGAATTGCTATAGCCAAAGCACTTCCCTCTTGTGGATCCGTGCCGTTTCCAATCTCATCTAATAAAACAAACGAATTCTGATTGCTTTGAGAACAGATTTTGGATAAGGATTGAATATGACTCGAAAATGTGGACAAGTCATTTTCAATTGATTGCTGGTCGCCGATCGTAAACCACATTGAATCATAATAAGGGATCAAGGCGCGATGCGCTGCCACCGGAAATCCGGCATGAGCCAACGCCACAAAAAGTCCAATCGTTTTTAACGTTACGGTCTTTCCGCCCATATTCGGACCGGTGATCATCAAAGCTTTTTGTTCATTTTGTAAGCGATAGGTATTTCGTACAACCTTCTTAGGATCGATCAAAGGATGGCCGGCATTTTCTAAGATCAAAGTATGATCTCTTTTTTGGATCTGAGGAACGACCCCATCTTTTTCCAGGCACCATTTTGCCTTGGCGAAAGCCATGTCCAAAAGTGTCATCGTTTCTAAATTGGCCAAAAGAGCCTGTGATCTTTTTTTGACCCGTAAAGACAGATCCTGACAGATCCGCGCCTTTTCAGCTTCAATCTTGGATAATGTCATTTGGATCTGGTTGTTGAAAGCGACAAAGCTTGACGGCTCCACATAAAACGCCAGTCCGCTTTGAGACTGCCCGTGGATCATCCCGCCAAAAGCATTTTTATCACTGGCTTTGACAAGGACGCACACTCGTCCCTGGATCGATGTCGTCAGCGATTCCATCAAGGAAGAACTGTGTTTTTTGATAAAATCACGTGTTCTTTCGTTGAGTGCTTTGCGAATATCCATCAGCTGATTGCGGCAATGGACCAATCCCGCCGAAGCATCTTCTTTGATCGCCCCCGACAGATCGATACAGGAATCAATAGCCATCTGCAAATCATGAACACGTTCCATAGAATTCGAATATTCCTTCAATTTATCAAGATCTGTGTCTTGTAAAGCATTGATTACGCGATGGCATGTTGAAAGAAACAATGAAATTTCAGCTAATTCCTTGGGCTGTAAAGTCATTTGTTTTTCTGATTTGCGTACACTCTCTTCAATATCACTGCATCCTTGCAGCGAAAGTGTACTTCCCTCACGAAAGAATTCGATTGAATCACGAACTAGATCCAGCTGTTCCCTGATCATAAACAAGTCCTGACTCGGCAAAGCTTGCTCAATCCTTTGGCGGCTCAAGGAAAAGGAGGTTTTGGCCGCAAATTGAGACAAGACTTTGTCAAAATCAATCGCATGATTCAATTCATTTCGAAACGCTTGTTCATTCTGTTTCATGATGAATCCATCCTTCCCAATAATCAATCATTGAATCAATTGCCGGATCCCATGCACGTAAAACCGACTGATTCAAATAAACATCCCCATATTGTATCAACGGAAATCGCAAAATCAAGGAAAGTACAGCTCCTAATAAGAACACCTTAACGATTCCCAACACCAGACCTAAAAGGTGATTTGTAAACGACAAGACCGTTTTCTTTTTTGATCGCAAAGAAAAAGCCACGATGCGATAAAGAATTCGCAAGGCAAGGAAAAGGATCAAAAACCACAAAAAAGTATTGACGATCTGTAAAGCCGAGTTTTGTAAAAGTTTAATAATCTCGATCTCTGAACTGGCAGTCATCAATGGAATTTCGCTGGCAAGAAAAGGACTTGCCAAGATAGAAATCACCATAGTAGCGATCAAAGTCAAAACATCCCCTAACTGGCGGGCAAAACCCTTCCGATAGGCAACATAGACGATTATGAATCCCAGCACCATTAAAGCGAGGTCATAGTACAAAAAATATCTCGTATCCAAACTCATATACAGTATTCTAACATATCCCAAAAAATGTGAGGAGTTTTTCAAATGTTCGGATTGTGTTACACTGAGGATGGTGATTTTATGGCAACAATAACAAAAACAATGACTCGACCAGAAATCGAACAACTCAAAGAAAAACTGAAGCCTTTTACTCTAAAGCTCTCGCAACCTGACTATACCTTTTATCAAATCAAGACCGAGAGTTGTACGATCACTGCTTATACTTCCTTAAAAGTTGTCTTTCAAGGAAATGATTTAGGATGGCTCGAAACCAATTCTTTGAAAAACGAATATCCTCAAGCTGGCAGTGATGAAGTGGGAACCGGAGATTATTTTGGCCCTGTTACAGTGGCTGCCTGTATCGTCGATTTAGAAAGCGCCAATCAATTAAAGCCGTTAGGGATTCAAGACTCAAAACAAATCACTGATTCAAAAATCCGAAAACTTGCCATTAAAATCAAGGAAGTCTGCCCCCATTCCATCTTGGTTGTACAAAATGCCAAATACAATCTAGTTCATAAAACGCACAATATGGTTGATATCAAATGTCGATTGCATAACCAGGCTTATGTCAATTTGCAAAAAAAAGGATACGCCCTTCCAAAAACGATCATTGTCGATCAGTTTGTTCAGGAAAAAAGCTACTATCGCTATCTGCAAAACGAACCTCAAATCATCCGCGGGATCCATTTTGAAACAAAAGCTGAGAATAAATATTTGGCGGTTGCCTGTGCCAGCATCTTAGCCCGCAATGCGTTTTTAGAAAGCTTGGACAAAATGGAAGAAGCTTATGATTTTCATTTTGAAAAAGGGGCTGGCCCCAAAGTAGATCGTTGCGCTCAGTCTTTTGTGGACCAATATGGATCAAAAGAACTCGAAAAGGTCGCAAAACTGCATTTTAAAAACACAGAAAAACTACGTTTTACAAGCATTTAACACACGAATGATCAATGGAGCATATACTTTAAATATGAACATTTCAAAACGACATCGCCTTTTGATGTGGTTTTCCATCGGGATCACATCGGTTTCACTTATTCTATATGGAATAGATCCATTCTCCCTATTAGATACACCCCAAAGAGGAATTTATACTCGCTATCTTTTCTTGCCTTTCTTTCTTCTCTTTTGTTTGGATGCCATTATCTTGGCATGGTTTTTATGGAAAAGACCAAAGCCTATAGAGTGGACCCGGCCAAAATGGATCTTTTATTGCCGTATCTCTAGCGTCATCTTGACTGGAACGGGTATCATTTTATTTATATATCGCGTATTGATCCCCGCTATAGAGATTCCTTATCTTTTTTCTGCTCAAACGCTGAATTTAGATCATGTTCAATGGACCAGTGATGTTTCTTCCATGACTTTCTGTCTATCTGGCACCGACAGCCAAGGAAAACAACATATCTTTGCATTGGATCCTCTTTTCTTTGCGGATACGAAAAAATCCGATACGATCCAACTTCAGATCCTGCCTTATTCTCACACAGTCATCGATATCCAGTCCAAATAAAAACAGCCCCTTAGGACTGCTTTTCACCACGATTGACTTGAACATCCACATGCGTCTGATACGTCAATTGCACCAGTTCCACACCGGCATCGCGAAACATCTTCTTGCTGGCGATGTTCTCGTCTGTGCCATTATATTTATCGCTCTCATAGACTACGCAGCGGATTCCCGACTGAATGATCGCTTTGGCACATTCATTGCATGGAAACAAAGACACATAGATCGTACAGCCGCTCAAAGACTGAATACTGTTTAGAATCGCATTCAGCTCCGCATGCACGACATATGGATATTTTGTATTTAAGAACTCTCCTTCTCTTTCCCAAGGAAATTCATCATCATCGCATCCTTTAGGAAATCCGTTATATCCTAGGCCGACAACTCTTTTTTGGGCATTGACGATACAAGCCCCTACTTGAGTGTTTGGATCTTTGCTTCTTTTAGCACTTAAATGAGCCATAGCCATAAAATACTGATCCCAGCTTAAAACATCACTTCGTTTCATCTATTTACTCCTTGTCTAACTGTTCTATTACCTTGGCAAAAATAGGGTCCAATGGGGCATCTAACGTTATTTTTTCACGTGTAGAGGGATGAATAAACTCAATGCGAGCTGCATGCAGCAGTTGCCCTTGCGTATCCATCGTCTTTCGGTATCCATATTTCGGATCTCCTACGACGGGATGCCCAATATATTGCATATGCACACGAATCTGATGCGTTCTGCCAGTTTCTAATAAACAAGAAACAAGAGCATAATCTTTATAATTCTTAAGAACGCGAAAATGTGTGATGGCAGATTTAGAATTTTTTGCCGTTACCGCCATCTTCTGACGGTCCTTCTCGTCTCGGCCAATGGGTGCATTGATCGTTCCATGGTCATGATCAAAAGGATGATGGACCAAAGCTACATATTCACGATGACACGTTTTATCTTGCAGCTGTTTGGCAATCTCGTGATGAGAATGATCGTTTTTGCAGATAATCAATAAACCGCTTGTGTCTTTATCAATTCTATGAACGATCCCCGGGCGCAACTTTCCGTTGATCCCGCTCAGATCCTGACAATGCGCCAACAATCCGTTGACCAAAGTCCCTGTATGATGCCCAGGTGCCGGATGAACGACCAATCCTTTTGGTTTGTTGACTACAACCAGATCTTGATCTTCATACACAATATCCAGATCCATCGGCTCGGGTAAGATCTCTACTTCTTCTGCTTCAGGAAGATCGACTTGGATCTGGTCTTCTTCCTGTACCTGATAACTGGGTTTTTCGACTGATCCATTGACCAAGATACGATCATCTTCTAAAAGTTCTTTGATACGGCTACGAGATAAATTTAAAGCCTGAGCCACGGTCTTATCTAAGCGTTCCCCAGATATAACGGGTTCTATATTTTCTATCGGCATCTTTTTTTCTCCTGTATTTCATCCCAGATCGCACAAGCGATCAGACAAGCAAAACCGACCGTAATACAGATGTCAGCTACATTGAAAACCGGAAAATTCCACCCTAAAAGATTAAAACTGAGAAAATCCCGAACATAGCCAAAACATAGACGATCGATCAAATTGCCCAAAGCACCTGAAAAAACCAGTGCTAAACAGAGCTGCGTTCGTGCATCTTTGCTTTTGATAAACATCCAAACAACCACCACAAGAGCAATGAAAGTGATGATCGCAAAAAACCAGATGCCAAAGCCTTCAAACAAACTAAAACCCGCTCCTGTATTCTGTACATACGTCACAGTGAAAAAGTTTTTGATGATCTCCACTCTTTCGTAAAGATCTAAAGATCGCTCAACAGCCCATTTAGTCCATTGATCCAATCCTAAGGTCAAAAACACAACGATCAATGCAACGCAAATCGTTATTACTTTATTTTTCATATCTACCTTTCATTAAAACGCCTTATTTCTGCGATGTAAAAAGAACATTTTGACAAAGAGCCAAACTCCCATCAAAAGGGCAACCACCAACATTAAAAATCCAATCAAAGGAATCCCTAGGATCTTAGGTTCCATATCCGTCGTACAGACTAAACACGATCCCAGCAACAAGGCCGCAATCAAAATGCATACAATGAGGCGATTGACCATTCGATCAATCTTAGCGATCGGAGCATCACTGCCCATTAAGTTCAGATTTACTTTGATCTGGCCATGCTGAAATAGCTTTAATACATCACTAGCCTGTACTGGTATATCAATTGAGCGCGATAACGCTTCCAAACTGCGCTTGAGAGTACGTGTAGCTTCTTTTGATAAATCTAACTGGGTCAAAGTTGCTTTATGATTCGCAACGATCTGTGCCATGCTCGAGTGAGGATCCAAAGTCAGTAAAGTCCCGTTCATCGTCATCATACTTCGGGCAAGCATCGAGATGCCCTTTGGCAAAGAAATCTTATACTGATGACAGATTGTAAAAATATCTTGTACCATTTTCGCAAGATCCATGCTCGCAAAAGATTGATCCATATACTGTGACATAAACATCTCAATTGTATTAGTAAATGCGGTATAATCGATCTCTTGTTTCGTGACTCCAATTGCTAATATCGAATCTACGACCTTACCGACATCGTTGGTTGCCAACCCGCGAATCGCCTCCTTAAGGATTTGACGATCCCGATCCTCTAATATTCCCATCATGCCAAAATCGATCCAAACGATCTTATCATCACGGATTCGAATATTACCTGAATGCGGATCGGCATGAAAGAAACCGTGTTCAATGATTTGAGAAATATAGTTATACGCTAATTTATCGGCGATTTCCTTGATATCGTATCCTTGATCCTTTAAAGCTGATATATTATTGATCTCGATTCCATCAATATATTCCATGACCAACACTTCTTTGGTCGTATACTGATCGATGATTCGCGGTGCATCAATAAAGGCACAATCTTCATATGTCTTACGAAACCGTTTGGCAAACTTCGCTTCATTGGTAAAATCCATCTCTTGTTGAGCCGCCGTCCAAAATTCATCAATGACCATATCCAGATCAACTACACTGCTGACGATTTCGCTTAAATTCAAAACTTTAACAGCTTTCCGCAAGAGGCCAACATCTCTTTCCATCCACTCATAGATATAAGGACGCTGTACTTTGGCCACGACACGCGTTCCATCTTTTAAAACAGCCTCATGAACTTGCGCAATCGATGCCGAACCTAAAGGAATCACTGTAAAAGATGAAAAAACCTGATTCATCGGTTTTCCATAGGCCTTCTCAATCATTTTTTCGACATCTTCAAACGGCATTGGTGTTGCCTGGCTGCGAAGTTTCATCAATTCTTGGCAATAGCGCTCTGAAAACATGTCTTGCCGAGTAGACATAATCTGACCAATTTTCACAAATGTCGGTCCTAGATCTTCCAAAATACGACGAAATTTGACCGGATCCATCCCCTGACGAATGTGATGCTTTCGCAAAATCTGCAAAATTTGGGCAAAGCGAGCCCTTGTCGAAAGTTTACTTGTCTGTTCCATCAGTTCCCTTCTTTCTATGTAAAGGTGTATTGGTCACAGACTCATCCTGCGTCCACGATTCAGCCCATTCGATCACATCGTGGATCCCTTCTTTTAGAGAGATCTTTTTAAATCCAAAATGTTTTTTTAGCAGTCTTTCCCAATCCGAATTTTGTCTTTGTTCCATAAAAACCTCGAATAAATTTTATCATATTTTGGATCAAAAAAAGAATAAATCAAAATTCTTATCTTTTTCTAAAATTCTTCTATTTTTTTTCAAAATAAAAAGAACCAGAATGATTTCATCCTGGCTCATACATATGATGAATTTTGATTCTGAGAATCGTTTTATTATCTCTGACTTATAATTTTACGTTCTATAATTATAATACCGAAATGCCTGAGAAACACACATGCATCCATGGGATCAATCGGTAAACTTATCATAAAACTTCATGCTTTCTAAAACACTGGTATCTTCAATTGGATTATCATCCAATCGTAAAGCTTCCAGAAGTTCCAGATTCTTTAAAGGATTCACATCCGTAATATAGTTGGCTTTTAAAGTCAAGGAACGCAAGAACTTTAGATTCGATAATGGGGCCAGATCAGTGATCGCATTGTGGTCAAGACGAAGATACGAGATGAATCCCAATTTCTCCAATGGTTTCAAATCGGAGATCACATTATTGTAAAGATCAACATTGCACAGATCCACCAAATCTTTTAAAGGCGTCAAATCTTTCACATCATTGTTTTCTAAAGAGAGAATCTGAAGCTGCTTCATGTCTTTAAGACATTTGATATCTTTGATTTCGTTGCGCCCGGCATTAAGATAGACCATATTTTTCATATTTTTCAAGACAGAAATATCTTTGATACGATTTGTATAAAGGTCCAAATATACTAATTTCGTAGCTTTCTTTAAGAAATCAATACTCTCGAGCTGACAGAACTGAGCTTTGAACACTTCAAGGTTTTCGATTGCCTTAAAGCGATTCATATTTTTAATCTCATTTTTCGAGACGTTAAGTCTTTTCAGATTCTTCATCTTATTTAAAAGTGTCAAATCCGTAAATCCTGTCTGCTGCAAATGCAAAGACTCACAGAACTCCAAATCTTTCAAAAAATGAAAATCATCAGCTTGGTTATAAGCTAGATTGATCGAGCGAAGATTTGGGAAGTCTTTTAATACATCATAATTATGGATATAAGGACAATTACTTAAATTCAGTCGTTTTAGATTTGTCATCAACATCAATGGAGAGATATCACTCATCAAATTCGTTGATAAATCCAGTTCTTCAAGGTTTTCGAGATAGGATAGATCCTGAATGTTGAAAAGACGCATACCGGCCATGTGCAATTTCTTCAATTGTTTCAATGAACCTAGAATCGCAAAACTAAAAGGGCCGTTTTCTGTATTGATGTAAACTTCTTTTAATTTTTTACAACGCTCCAAATATTCCAGGCTATCAACTTTTGCACGTTCCAGATTTAAATATTCCAAATCAATCATAGCTGCCACGCTGCTGATATCCATCGTATAGAGCTTGTTTCGCGAAAGATTCAATTTTTTTAACTGACGATGCCCATGCAATGCTTGTAAATCACGAAGCTGGTTTCCAGAAACATCCAAAACTTCCAAATTTCTTAAATCACGAATCGGTTCCAAGGTTTCCAACTGGTTATTCGATACATTTAAAACTTCCAGGTTTTCTGCTGTTTCCAAACCTTCCAAAGTTTTGATTTCATAATCCGGAGCATCCAAATGTGTCAATTCTAACATCGCTTCCGGGGTCAATTCCTCTTCTTTGATTCGCAATGTTCGGGCCACGACTTGTCTTAATATTTCATCCTTGATCAACATAGTACTATCCTCTCTATCATTACTTTTATGATACAACAAAACTGAAATATTGTGTTATCAAAAACAAAGAAAATACATCCGTTGATTTTCTTTATCTTGTAAAAACGCTTTAAAGAAAACGTAAAATTTATATACTAGTATAAGATATCGATTTCGGGTAAAAAATGGACAAAATGGTCTACGAGTGTTACAATCAAAATGTAAATCACGATATCGTCTTGAGTGATTGCGAGTATGAATACGGCATACCCCCAGTTAACAACAGAAGATAGTGATTCAGGAGGACATCATGAACACAGGTAAGGTAAAATGGTTTAATGCCGAAAAAGGGTATGGATTCATCACCGGTGAAGATGGCAAAGACGTTTTTGTTCATTACTCATCAATCAACGCTGAAGGATTTAAAACTCTTGACGAAGGTCAGACAGTTACTTACAACGTCATTGAAAGTGATCGTGGAAAACAAGCTAGCGATGTAACCGTAGTCGACGAAGCCGCTTAGATCGTAATTGTCTAAAAAAAGCGCTACACAAGCGCTTTTTTTCTTTAAGTTATAGTATAATGAAAAATATGGAACTGAATCGTTATGAAACTGTCAAGGCATACGTCTATGAACAATATGCCCGCATTGCCAATGAATCTTTACGAATTGCTGCAATCACCCACACCTCGATGGTCGATACTTGTATAACGCTTCTTGCTATCACTCGAAGCATTCCTCTAGAAAGAGCAAAAATTGCAGCCTTGTTTCATGACTATGCACAATACATCGATAACTGCAAACACAGTGAGCACGCCAGGCTCTCCAGTCTGTATGCCCATCAGTATCTGGCCCAAGCAAAAAATTATAAAGTAATTGAGATCGATGATATCTGTTTTGCGATTGCACAGCATTCCAGGAAAGATCAGTTTGATTCTCCACTTTGTGAATGTTTAAAAGATGCCGATATTCTGGCTCGTTTTCTAGAAGATCCCACCAAGCCTTTGACCGGCATCCGTAAACAACGTTTGATTGACTCGCTGGCTGATATCAACGATTAAAATTTTTGATAATAGAGCTTGACTTGTTTGTCGAGCTTTTTTTGTATCTTCTGAAGCCCAAGATTGAATTGCTCGCGATCAAAAACAATCACATCAATATAAGAGAAACTCTTTCCTATCGATCCTGCAATCACTTTCGCATAAGGTGTAAATGCCTTTCCCAACTGCATCGAAAGCTGTTGACGGAATAAAGCATCTTCTCGTGATCCAAAAAGATTTCCATAGTATATTGTTCCAAATTCTCCCTCTTTTGCTTCCAAATCCTTTAAAACATCGCTATTGCCTTCGATTGTATCCTCCGTAAATAAAGGATGGGTCGTAAAGAGAAACTTCATATCTTTACGAAAAGAATCATCCGCAATCTCTTTGATCGGTTGATAAACACTGTAGATATCCAAAGGAGAAGAATAGGTCTTCCAGCCTTTTTTTTCTACCTGATCCATAAAGGTTTCATACGCATCAACCAGATTACAGAATGCTCTATTAGGATCAGGTGCATCCAAAGAATCCACCTCACCCACATACGCTTCATAAGCACACTGTCCTAAAGCCATCTCAAGTAGATAGATTGACATTTCCCGTTTATTCTCTGCATTAGGAATCAAAGAAAAGCCCGGACAATAGATCCAGCACTTCCAAGTATTTTGTGCTTCCTGAGGTTCATAAAATAAAAGAAAATCCGTTAAAGAATAGATCTCATCTTTAATCTGCACCTGTGCCTGGATTGCTTTTTGAGATAAAGGCGGTAAAAAGGGCTGCAATATCCAAGATTTTTGAATCGATACAGGTGCCGTTTCACAAACCATCGATGCGAGATACTGTGTTGTTTTATTCGGACCTGTATCCCATGTCATTTCAAAATCAGAGTAAGCATTATCCACAAAGAAATGGCAGCCAAAATGTGCATAAGCATACTCATCCAGATCCAGGATCAATTCTTGGCATTTTTCATAATCTTCATTGATCAAAGCTTTTTTGATTTCTGGCTCACGTTTCGAAAAATCTTTCCAGAATCGTTTTGCGTTCTCTAGAGCACTCATCGATAATCCTCCAAAATCAATAACAATTGCTCGGCTATTTTTTGATGTCCTGTTTCATCTAGATGCAGTCCATCAAATGAACCGGCGATGATATTATCCAATTCCTTAAAATCTACCTTCCATTTTTGACAGACAGGTTGAAGTTGTAAAGCCATGGTTTCAATCATCTGATAACCCTCTTGACCAAAATTTGTCAAAGTTCGAATATTTTTCTGATAATCCGGATGCATCTTCGGGGGACACAACACCAAAAACCGAGGGATTTTTTCAGCGTGTTTAAAATTATTGAGATCCAAGGCCTCGTGCAGAAGAATATCCATCCCCTTTTCTGCAGAAAATAAAGCATTGGTTCCATAGTGTCTTTTGGCATCGTTGGTCCCTAACATGATTACGACCAAATCGAGAGGAACATGCGTCTTTAATTCCATCGCGATCGTCTTGGCGCCATTTCTTTGTTCCAAGGCATAAGGATCATCATGGCAAATTGTCCGTCCGCACAAGCCACATTCAATAATTGTATCGTGAGGCATTCGTTTTTGTAAAAGCGCTGTAAATCGGTTTTCGAACCGCATGCCAGTTTGGGCGTTAAACCCCCATGTATTGCTGTCACCATAAAAAAGAATTCGCATCTTATTTCCTCCTGCATTGTGTCTCCGTGATCAAAACATCCATATCCACGTCGTGTTCTTCTTTCTTAAAGATCATTTCTTGACAATCAAAGGCCACTCCGATTTTTAAGGCTTTTGTCTGCTTTAAGAACCGATCATAATACCCTTTTCCATATCCTTTGCGATGAAAACCGCAAAAGCCGGTCATCGGAACGATGATCACATCCAAATCTTTTGGCCGACAAGCCTGTCCGGCAGGTTCTTTAACATGATAAGCTCCTTCTTCCAATTCCCCCTGATACCGACAAAAATTCATGGACTCTGGACCTGTAACTTTGGGTAAATATAAATTTGGATACGAAAGTAAAGGAGTGAAAACATCCACTTCACCTTGAATTGGAACATAAAGACCGATATTCCCTTTTAAAAAAGGCAAAAGTTGAGTAACAATTGCCTCTTCCTTTTGTCTTCTTTGCAAGGGGGTCAATGCCTTTCTATTTTGAATACACTGTGCTCTATCCAATGGAATCACTCATATCTAATTTCAACATCTGGTTAAGTTCCACAGCATATTCCATTGGTAATTCTCTGGTAAATGGTTCTAAAAAGCCCATGACGATCATTTCCGTTGCCTGTGATTTTGTCAAACCGCGGCTCATCAAATAGAACAGTTGTTCCTCGCTGATATTTGAAACGGTCGCTTCATGCTCAATCTGTGAGGTATCATTTTCCGAGAAATTCAATGGAATCGTATCGCTGCGAGACATCTCATCCAGAATCAAAGTATCGCATTCCACTTTGCTTTTAGCATAGGCCGCTTTTTTAGAATGCTTGACCCATCCGCGATAGTTCACTTCTCCGCCCTGTCGTGCCACCGATTTGGAAATAATATTGCTCGTGGTGTGTGGCGCTAAATGGATCATTTTGCTTCCAGCATCTTGCTTCTGTCCTTTACTTCCAACAGCAATCGAAACGGTCGTTCCTTTTGCATAAGGTTCTGCCAAGATACAAGCAGGATATTTCATATTGATATGCGAACCAATATTTCCATCTATCCATTCCATATGTCCGTTTTCATAAACTATAGCGCGTTTAGTCACCAAGTTTATGATATTGTTTGACCAGTTTTGAACTGTACTATAGCGACAGCGGGCATTTTTATGTACATAGATCTCTACGACTGCTGCATGTAAAGAATCCTTGGAGTAAATCGGAGCTGTACACCCTTCAACATAATGCACATCGGCTCCCTCATCCACGATGATCAAGGTTCTTTCAAACTGTCCCATGCTCATGGAATTGATACGGAAATATGACTGCAACGGTTTTTCCAAAGTCACTCCTTTAGGAACATAGATGAAAGAGCCCCCGGACCAAACCGCCGTATTTAAAGCAGCATATTTATTATCTGTATACGGAACGATCTTGCCAAAATACTCTTTGACGAGCTCCGGGCATTCTCGCAAGGCAGTATCGGTATCAAAAAATAAGACACCTTTCTTTTGAACCTCATCCAACATATTGTGATATACGACTTCGCTCTCGTATTGCGTACTGACGCCCGCTAAAAATTTTTGTTCTGCTTCCGGTATTCCCAATTTATCAAACGTATTACGAATCGTATCAGGAACTTCATCCCAGGATTTCTCTTGTTTATCGCTTGGCTTGATATAATATGTATATTCATCGAAATCAATATGACTCAAATCTGGACCCCAGTTCGGATTTTTTTGTTCTACAAAGGATTGATATGCTTTTAAGCGAAGATCCAACATCCATTCTGGTTCTTTTTTAATAGAACTTATCGTTCGAACCACATCTTCATTCAATCCTTTTTGTGTTTTGAAAACACTGGTGTCTTCATCATGAAAGCCATATTCATATTCATTGGATAATTTTAGATTTTTTTCTTCCATTACTTTCCTTCGCTTTCTTTGATCATATCACGTAAGGCTTTCCAGCCAATCGTAGCGCAATTGATTCGATTGGCTTGTTTACCCACATTTTGAAAGGCAATTGCTTCTTCCAAAAGATCTTCGTCATACTCTTTTTGATCGATCATCGAGAAATAATTCCGAATGATCTCAACAGCCTCTTCCTTTGTCTTTCCTTTAACCAATTCACTCATAATACTAGTGCTGGCCGTAGAGATCGTACAAGCCTGTCCGTCAAAACGCACATCTTCAATACGATCTTGATCGAATTTAACTTGTACCGTAATATCGTCAATACAAGATTCGCTAGCCATATGTTTCGATTGGTACGATGGCTCATCGCTTAAATGATGATTTCGCGGATATTGATAATGATCCATAATAATATCTCGCAACAAGTTTGGATCAATTTCACTCATGTTTTAGCCCCCTTTAAAAAAAGATTCCAATACAATTTTCCAGTGTGGCTTCCTGAAGAGCTGACACCAGCTGATCTACTTCTTCTTTCGTGTTATAAATATAAAAACTGGCACGACAAGTTCCAGGAACCTGCAGGACATCGACCAGCATCTTAGCACAATGAGTTCCAGAGCGAACTGCAATCCCTTTCGTATTCAGAAAGCTCGCCACATCTTGCGCCGGGATCATTTGGCCTTTATCAAAAACATTGAATGTACAAATTCCGCTTTGGGCATGTTCATTATAAAAATGAATGGTCTTTAAAGACTTCGCTTTTTCTAAAAAGTATTGTTTCAATTCCCATTCATGGGCATGAATCACATCTTTTCCAATTGACTGAATATAATCGATGGCGGCACCTAATCCAAGAACACCTTCAATTGGCTGTGTACCGCTTTCATATTTTAAAGGTGTCTCTTTTAAGATCAATGTTCCGCTGCGATCAAAACGAGCATTGCTTTCGCCTCCGTAGTAAACAGGATCCAAGGCATCCAATAATTCTTTTTTCCCGTAAAGTACGCCCACCCCTGTAGGTCCGCACATCTTATGTGCGCTGAAGGCAAAAAAGTCCACATCCAAATCTTGAACATCAATTGGGATATGAGGTGTGCTTTGCGCCCCATCCACAACTACAAGTGCATCATGTTCATGGGCCAGCTTAGTGATTTCTTTGATAGGTGCCTCAAAGCCTAAAACATTGGAGACTTGTGCCAGACAAACCACCTTGACCTTTTCATGCAAAGCTTTTTTAAAGTTTTCAATCGTGATCTTTCCTTCTTCATCTAAAGGAATATATTCGACTTTGGTCTTCCGGCTTTGGCTCGCATGGATCCAAGGCAACACGCTGCTGGCGTGTTCACTTTCATCGCTCAAAATCACATCACCTGCTTGAAGGCGCTGATTTGACAACATCAAAGCTACTTGGTTCAACCCCTCAGAACTTCCTGAATTAAAAATAATCTCTTCTGGATATCGTGCATTCAGAAAGGCCGCGGTCTTCTTTCGAGTCCCTTCGTAAGCCGCATCAACCTGAGCACTCATTTCGTAATCCCCGCGATGAGCATTGGCACCTAAATACGTATAATAATGCATAACTGCATCGATGACAGGTTGCGGTTTCAGAGTCGTTGCGCCATTATCAAGATAGACTAAAGGACGATGATTCATCGTCCGTTGTAAAATTGGAAAATCTTTCCGACACTCATCGATCTTCATACAGTCCCACCTTGCTTTCCATCGTCTGTTGAAGTTCTTTTTTCAATTCCTGATCTTTAATTCTATCTAAGACAGGAAGTAAATAACCGATGCTCAACAGCCCCATCGATTGTCTATGTGTTAAGCCGCGAGAGCGCAAGTAATATAATTGATCCTCATCCGGCTGTCCAATCGTTTGCGCATGACTGGCTTTGACATCGTTTTCATCAATCAACAATAAAGGGATAACTTTGGCCTTATGATCCTTTCCTAGAGTCAAAACGCGCGTTGTTTGATGAGATGCGGCTTCTTTACACCCCTTTTTAATGTTTCCAGTGGCAACCATTTGATAATCTGCCCGGTCTAGGAGAACCGCAAAATTGCGCATCAATCCAGTTGTATGTTTTGCCAAGTGAAGAACCTCGATCGTATTGTGTTTTTGCAGATCAGATTGTCCTAATTGTCCGCTCAAAAGATCAAAAAAAGCTCCTTCTTGAGAAAGCGTAACCTTTAAATTTAAATCAAAGGCAGCCTCTTCCATATCTAAAAAACCCATCTGGCATTTTGCCTCTTTTTGAAGTTCAATTTGGCATTCAAATTCAATTGGGGACTTTTGTGCATGATAAACCATTAGATCACATTGGGCATATGGTGCCAAAACAATATGAACTTGTTTGGTTTGGCTTCCTTCATCTAAGGACAAAAATAAAGAACCCGTTTGCCCTGAATCGATTTGCACCTCTAATTTTTCTTCCTGGCCCAGATGCAAAGTCTCCTTAAAAGACTGGCTATATCGCTTTTCCATGATCATCGCTTCGCTCCGCAAAGACCGATACTGGAAGGGCGAGAGGTCTGTTCTTGTTTTCGAGCAGAGACCTGGTATTCTTTTTCCAGCCATTCATACCCTTGGCTGTCAATTTTTTCTATCAGTTCCTTGCCGCCAGATACAACGATCTTTCCATCAATCAAAACATGTGCATGAGTCGGATTCAAATACTCATAAAACCGAGCATAGTGAGAAACTACAAGAAGACCGGCTCCTGTCTCCTTTTGACAGTCATGGATCGCTTCGCTTACGATTTTTAGGGCATCGACATCTAAACCTGAATCAATTTCATCTAACATAGCGATCGATGGTTTCAACATCATCATTTGAACGATTTCATTCCGTTTCTTTTCTCCGCCCGAGAATCCGTCATTTAAAAACCGATGTGCCAGATCGGGTTTCATTTCTAATTTTTGGATAGCTTTATCCATTTCTTTGATAAAGCGAAACAAACTAATAGGAGATTCTTGCCGTGCATTGATGCAAGACCGCAAAAAATCAGAGTTGGTTACTCCGCTGATCTCGCTAGGGTACTGCATTCCTAAAAACAACCCTTCACGGCTTCTTTCGTCCACCTCCATGGACAAGACATCTTTTCCATCTAATGTAATCGATCCTTGCGTAATCGTATATTTTGGATTTCCCATGATGGCTGCCAACAAAGTACTCTTTCCGTTTCCGTTTGGCCCCATCAAAGCATGACATTCGTTAGAACGAACCACCAAATCCAATCCTTTTAATATTTCTTTATCTTCTACAGATACATGTAAATCCTTAATAACGAGTTCTGTCATTTCTCTTTCCTCTTTTCCTGTACTAGTGTAACAAATAAGTCCTTAAATCTCAATTCAGACGATTGGAAGATTCATTGCATTTTAAGTCGTTATTGGCTATAATGAGAAAGATTTTTAAGGAGGATCGACATGAATGAATTTTTAAGAAACAACTGGTTTGTTGTCGTGATCGCCGTTATCATCATCGCATTTATTTCTTACTTCATTTATGATGAGACTAAATATAATGTCAGCAAGGCATCTGCAGATGGTCAGGAAGTTCTGGCAAGCATCGATGAAAAGTCCATCACGGCTCAAGATCTATACGATTATTCAACACCATTTGACAGTTCTCTAATCTATAATTTATATCGGAATCAGGTCGTGGAACAAAGCATTGAAGCAACCGAGGACATGGAAACGGATGCAAAAGAATTAGAAGATGCAATCAACTCGAATAGCTCCGGCACTACAAATTATGAAGCTTCGATTGCTCAAGAGTTGGCTATGTATGGTTATAAGGGGTATGAGCAGCTTTATGATTATTGTCTGATGACCGTCAAAGAAGCACAGTTACAGCGTGATTATATTGAAGATCATTTTGAAGAGTGTACCGAGCCTTTAAAAGAAAACAATCCGCGTACGATTTCCATCATCTCCATGAGTGTCACCGATCCTACTTCTTTGACCGAGGATGAACAAAAGAAAAAGGATAACATCGATAAAGCTTTAGAAAGCGAAAGCTTTGCGGATGCCGCAACAGCATATTCAGAAGATACCTCAACAGCTTCTAATGAAGGATTCTATGGCTACATTGACACGGGAGCTTTATCCAGCAGCTCGTCAAATTCTTTAGATGCTACCGTTGTGCAAGCTGCTTTAGATCTGGACAAAGGAGAAACCAGTGACTGGATTACAGTTACTGATTCAAATACTGGCTTATCTAGTTTATATCGTGTCCATGTTGATGAAACTGATATTCAATCCATTTGGGATTCTAAAAATGAAACTGTTTCAAACAGCATTCTTTCTGCAGTATTAAATGCTGATTCAACATTAAGTTATCGTATCGTCGAAGAGTATGCTAAAGATCTAGATATCCAATTCGAAGATGAAGAAACACAGAATAAGCTGGAAGACTATCTGGCCCAGCAGTTAGGAGATGATAGTGATGAAAGCGAATAAAGTAAAGGGACTTTTGGTTATTGGATGTACCTGTATGCTTATAGGAGGCTGCAGCAATTCCGCAACCATCAATAATGCTTCCGATGTTTTATTTACGGTAGGTGAAACCACTGTGACTCGTGGTGATGAGTATGATCTTGTCAAAAATGCAAATGGTTCAACTTTGACGATTGAATTAGTTCGACAAGCTATCATGGATGAAGAAATTGGAAGAACCGAAGAAATCCAGAAAGAAGCAGAAGAACAATACGAGTCCAATGCTTCCAGTGTGGACAATTATGAGGAAAGCTTAAAAGAAGCAGGGTATAAAGACAAAGATGATTACATCGAAAAAGTGATCATCCCTACAATCCAACAAGAAAAGCTCCTCGATCAATATTTCACGGATGCAAAAGAAGAAATTACTAAAACTTATAAACCGACGATTGCCAAAATCTTGGAATGTGACACTCGAGAAGATGCCAAAAATGCTCTGAGCGCCCTTCAAGACGGAAAAGATGAAGCAACCGTATGGGATACTTATTCTAGAGAATCCGCTAACTTCTCTAACGAAGAAATCGTCGTATCGACATTAATGGAAGAAACTTTACCAACATATGTCATCAACACCCTCTATTCGCAAGATGAAGCTGGAATCGTCGACGAAGTCATGACCGACGACGAATCGGAAGATGGTCCATATTATGTCGCCATCCTCGTTAGCAAGGATTATGACGAAAACAAAGAGAAAATTCAGGAAAACTTAACATTACGCAACAGTGATCAAATTGATAACGATTGTTTGGTTTACTATATGAAGAAGCATAATTTAGAATTCCATGATCAAGAGATCTTCGACAGCATTCGTTCCACAAATCCAGAATATATCGTCAATCACCCTGAATTAGCAGAAGAGGAAGGTCAATAACGACCTTCCTCTTTTAGTTTCTTCATTTCTTCATCAAGAACACTGCGGAACTGAAATTCTTCAACATTCTGTAGCCCAATATGATACAGAAGATGGACATCTTCCTGATCAAAAAGATAAAAATGTTGTGAATCCAACGTTCCTTCCGGCCAAAGACAAGCGGCATAATCATACACTTTAGACGAGTCTTTTTGTGCTTGTAATCGACCGACGATCATCAATTTTTTTGTACCGTTTTTTAAGGTGACTACGGTTCCAATCGGCATCAGCTCTTTCATGCGCATCGTACTCCTTTCTTTGTTTAATAGCTGACATTGATCTTAAAACCTAGACCCGCAATAAATCCCAATTTTGTTCCAAACTCCCATTCACGATTCTTATGATGATAAGAAAGTTTAGCTTCGGCACTTCCTAAGGAACCTTCCGCTGTTAGAGTGATGCGAGCTCCAAAAAAATTAAATGCCAAGCTCGCCTCCCCTTTAAGTGCTGCTGCTCCGATGCCTGCTTCTAAAGTCTGTTCATTTTTGTTCAAAACACAAGTTGCTTCTGCATAGATTGTCCCTGCCGATCCTTTAGCGCTTGCCGTAGCATACACATTATTCGTACCAACCCGGCCGCTGATTTGCGCAGACAACAACGAAGCCTGCGCTTTAGCATTTATTTCCAGGCGCGGATCCCACTGTTTGTCTTTCCAAAGCCCAAGCTCACAAGACCCTTTGACTTGAAAGTCGCCGATCTTGGCACGGGCAGCGACACTCGCATAGCGCATATGAAAGGTTGCACCAGCTTCTTTATACGCCCAAGAAGCACTTGCTGATAAATGTGTTTTTTTATCTTGTTTCATCAAATGCGCAACCGCATTCCAGTTTTCATAATGAGTGGTCTGCACAGTTCCATTTTGGATGTAGGTTGATATATAGCCGCTATTCCATAGATTGTTTTCAGCTGCTTCATATACATTGGCGCTTTGATTCAAATGATTCACGAGGCCATTGACGAGGCTCTGGATCTGGGAATGACGTTGAACGATCGAATAATTTGCACTCTCAACAAAAGCCTTTCTGCGACAAGCCAGGCCCAGGGCAACATCACGATAAATCCCTGTATCAATCGACATCAATGATCAGCTCCTGGATCTGAAGTTGGATCATTTGATACAATTTTGAAAATTGAAGAGCCAGGGCGACACCTTCTCTAGGCTCCGCCCCCAGTTCCATTCGCTGCTTTGCCCATAAGACATATTGTGCTAATTCTTCGTAATACCACTTCAAGCTTTGATTCATACCTGGATCCCTTGCGAAAGAATCTGTTCATTTTCCTGATAAGTCTGTGCTGTTTGATCTAAAAAGATTGCATATTGATCCAAGGCTTCTACATAAGAACGAAATACGGGATCCAATTGTTGAAACTGCTCCATCAATCGCATAGAAGCAGGCGATTGCCAAATCGATTCGATCTGATGCATGCGTTTTTGGATATCGTGAAACAAAGCCTGAACATTTTGATTCATTGTTTTTAACTGATTGGCATAATCAAAAACTTCCTGAGAAGAAATATGTAAAGATGACATATGTGACCTCCTTTATGCCAACGTTCTCGCCTTGGCAACACGATCTTCCTGAACTTGTTGATATAGACGAGCACTTTGAGACAAGTATTGAGCATATTCATCAATTACATTGGTCAATTTTTGTAAATGAGGTCGAAATTGATCTAATTGATTGATGAAAGCTTGATGATCACTTCCGTGCCAAACTGCCTGCATTTGGTGCATACGTGCATAGATTTGTTCGATCATCTGCTGATATTGAGAAGATTTTTGTTTCAGATAAGCAGCTCCTTGTGCCACTTCTTCAATGTTGACTGTTATTTTCATTAAACTTTCACTCCTATACTAAAATAAAATGATCTCCGGATATAACGGCATTGTCTCCAAAAGACAACTCAGGATCCAAAACTCTGTGATTTTCTAAATGATAAAAGAAGTGGTCAAACTCCGTTTTGGGAAGATCCCAAGATAAAGAGATATCTTCTAAAAAAGTTCGAACCAATACGACATCCCGGATCCAAACATGGTGCATTTTTCTTTGATCGAATATTCGAATATGCAACAAAAACTCATTCATACTTCCTCTTCTTTTTCTTCTAAATAAAAGACTTCATTGCCAATCCAGACAATACGATTCGTCGGCAAACCCAAAGGCATGGAGCGTTTCAATAAATACACATATTCTCGCAATCCATTTCCCATCCATACGATATCCGCATCATAAATCAATGAAAGAAACTCTGGATTTTGCGGATCTAATCCAGGAGACAACAAATTAAATAAATAGACATCTGCTGGTTTTAAAGAATTCTTTTGAATCACAAGATTCATCTGTTTAAGTCGTGAAATATATTCTTTTTCAAGTATTTCTTGCAGAGATGGCTGCACATAGGCAAAAACCAGTTTTCTTTGTTGAGTCCAAAATACTTCTTTTTGTTGAACTGGATCAAAACCTAAATAAAAATCATGTTCAACTGCCTTTAATGAAAAACTTGAATTTTTACTTTTGATCCTATTCCCTTCAAAATGATGAAATAGAATTTTATGCAATTGTTTCTTTTCCAAGATTAAACCTATCTCATGCGTGCAAGAGACATTAACTTGAACATAGCACCCAAAAAATTCTCGAATCTCATCGACCGACCGATAAGAAATACAGATTCTATGATGAGCCAAAGAGAGCCAGGATTTTGCTTTCTGATCCCATGTATCCAATAGAACGATCCAAGTACACATCGCATTTTGAAGAGGCTGTAACTGATCAAATGTCAATTGATTTCCAGGAATCAGCCATAGAGACTGACTTTGGAAACTGTGAATGCGGCAAACTTCATGCATGCTTAAAACTTGATCACAAAATGAAAGGTATATTGGTTCCATCCCAAATACAGGTTCCTTCACCCATCCGCAAAAATTGCGTAACCATTCTTTCGTTTCTGAAAAGAAAGATGAATAAACCAGTGTAATTGTTTGCGGTCTAGGGATCCATGCAGACATTGAACAAGTCTCACAGTAATCAATCAAAGCAATTTCTTCATTTTCAAAAGCGTTCTGATCCAGAGGACAAACGATCCAGTCTCTTTGTGAGTCTGATTTTGGTATAGTCGATGCAATATGTTCAAATACAGTGCATCGATCTTGATGGTACTGACCAATCGTTTTTCCTTTGGCATCCACTTCGCGATAGCCGTCCGCAAACCGATAGATCTTTTCTTGAAGATAAAAGCTTCTCCCTCTCCATTCGGTTGACTCATTTTGTACTTGTAAGATAAATTCTCCAGGCAGTTTCAGATCTTGCGCTTTCTCATGATGAAGGACTTCGTAGGAATCCATTTTCGATCCTACCTGCAAACAAATTCGAAAACCTGTATTAGCCCAAATTTGATCATCGATCACACCCATAGGTTTTTGAGTTGACATCAGACAATGAATCCCTAATGACCTGCCGATACGGGCGATTTCTTTGAGTTGACTCATAAAATCCGGAAGGATCATCTTCAGCTGTGCCATTTCATCAATTACCACCAAAACATGGGGCATTGGATGATCAAAAAAAACTTTATTATAAGCATCGATATGAACCTTCATCCCCGGATGATCCTTCGCAAAGATCTGAAGTCTCTTTTGTCGCTGTCTCAAAAATGCCTGAAGGCTGATTCCAAAGCGTGCAGCTTCTTCAACTTCTAAATTCGTCAGATATCCTTTACAGTGAGAAAACTCATAAAACGCCTGTCCAAAAGCTCCACCTTTGAAATCAATCAGCAGATATTGAAGCTCATTTGGAGTATTCAAAGAGACCAACTGTAATAAAAGATTGGTTAATAATTCACTCTTTCCGCTTCCGGTCATTCCCGCAATAAATCCATGAGGCCCATGTTGAGTTTCACTTAGATCCAAATGCACTTTTTCATGATCTTGCGTCATTCCTAATATCACATTCAAATCGGGACGATTGTGACTTTTCTCTGTTTTCTGAAAGGCCGGCAGAATAGATTGAGACAATTCTTTTTGATTCTGCAACAAGCAGACCTCACGATACAGTTTCCTTGAAGGCCGAGTCCAAGCGATGTGTTCAGGAGATAGAACTCTTTGTGGATCCTTTATGACATCAGTGATACAGATCTTTTGTGAAATAGAACTAAGGTCAACAAACGATTCTCGAATCAAGAAAATGAATTCATCTTTAGGATCGATCTTTTGTTGTAAGGACTCCCATTCTTTTTTGTCCCGAACCAAAGTCGAATGACCGCTGATACGACAACCAGGATGCATCAAAAAGGGATGATGAGGATTCATTTTGGAATCAATCCAAATCCATTTACGACCCTTTCGATAGCCGCGCAAAACCCACTGCAGAAAGAAAGACTCAATCATCTCTTCCGATAAAGGGTGGATACAGACAGACTCATTCTGATGAAGCACCCTGGGCACCTTGATAGGAGTTAATAAACTTTCTACTAAGTTTGCTTGCCTTTGATACAATGGTTCATCAGCCTGCAGATAATTTGGCTTTCGATACATCACTTTAAGCCATGGAACATCCAAATAACCAATCCAAAGTTCAAAATCACAATCTGCCTGATTTTGGAAATTCGACAGATCAAGTTGATAAAAATGGAGTTGCTGTTGAATGATATGTTCAATCTTTTGTTTTTGCATGACAATCTGCGATCGAAATTGTTCTAAGTATGTTAAATACTTCGTTTCTTGCTTTTTGATATCCGTCTGCTGATCTTTAAAAGTTACATGTCGATTCCATAAACCATAGCCGGCAAAGGCCAATCCCATAGAAAGGGAATTCAACAAAAGCATATTCATAGAAGATTTCTGCTCAGGCATCCATAACCAAATCACAATGGCACTGCATAAACCGGAAATCAAAATCAAAAAAGAAGAGCCTACGGCTTGAAACCATTTTGTTTTTTTGATAGGAGTCACACTCTGAGGACTTTCCAACTCCGTTTCTACGACATCCCATTTTGCCAAAGGGACAAGACCCGTAGATAAATGAGGAATGTCTGGTTTTGAAAAAGAAGAAATGACAGATATTTGTCCCTTGCAGGAAAAACCAGTGACCATCACTTCATCAAACCAATACAATTCCTGATTGCCAAACACAATATGATCTCCCGGTTTCAATCGACATTCTTTTTTCCGAATCCCATTGATATATGTACCATTGGTACTGCCTAGATCCTGGAAATGATCCTGACTCAATACAAAATGGATTTTAGAAATCGTTGGATCTGATAAAGAAACATCGCATGTCGAATCCCTGCCAAAAGTTATCTTTTTAAAAACAGGAAGCAATTTCCAAATATTTGGATTGGGTGCCAGTTGGATCATCCATTCTTGGTCTTCCGCCTGAATTCGAGCTCCTTTTTTTGATAATCGAATCTTTTGATCCGGTAAAACCACATAGATCGATTCTCGTTCTTTTTGAAATTTGAGATTTTCGTATACAAGTTCCTCATCCACTTCCTGAAACAGACAACGATCATCCTTCAAAATCTTGATTCTTATCATGTTTTCTTAAAATGATCAAAACCACAGCTCCGATAAGAACGATTGTTCCAATCCCGATTATGGGCAGCCATGAGAATGGTCTTTCTTCCATAACTTTTAAAGTTTTATAAAATGTCGTGATGTTATCTGAATTGTCAATCGCCTTTGCTTCGATCGTCGTCGTTGGATCTTCAATTACAAACTCAAGAAATTCATTCCCTAAGACATCTTTTTTTAAAAGATCCAGGTCTGCTTTTTTCCCATTAATCACAATCTCGACAAATCGATCTTGCGAATACGACTGTGTATTGACTAAAGTGATAAGAACGCGATCATGCAGTTGAAGTTTCGCAAGATCGCAATCTTTTCCTGCACGGACTTGAATCAACGGTCGCGTATGATCTTCGATCTCTTTTTCTTGTTTTTCTAATATCACTTGTTGAGAATCATTGATTTTCCATGTTCTATGCACTTTTTGAATATCTTGTATATTTCCAGGTATCCAACTTGTATTGACTGTTTCTATTTCTTTTTCTTCTTTTTCATCGGATTGCTTTTCTGACTTCAACTCTTCCATTGTATCCTGAATCGGAGTTTTCGGAGTTGTAGGCAAAACCGGAGGTATCACTTGAAGATCAAATGTATAGTTCGAAACATTTCCCACTGGATCTTGCCCTTGAATCAACACAGAAAAAGCGGAAAAATCAGGCCAAGAAGTCCAAAGAGAATTCAAATTTTCGATTTCAATTTGCTTTCCTTGTACCCAGGCAAAAACCTTCGTCGACGTTGGCTCATCCCAAACCATGTTCAAACTTGAGCGCTGAGAGAACAGATTCAAAGTACCAGGATGCAAGATTTGATCACCATGTAATACAGTTAAATATGGTTTCTTGGCATCGATCGTTACAATTTGATCGTGTGAAAAGAATCGACCAAACAAATCGTTGCCATTCACTGTAATTCTATATGTGACTGCTTCTCCCTCTCTTTTTAATAGCGTTAGATCTTCTAAAGTTGTATACGTATGAACGGATTGTCCATCGTCCACTCGAACCTCTACCCTCTCAATAAAATCTGGCCCGATAAATTGTATAGGAATGTCTTGATTAGATATCGTGGTTTGAGAAAGAATTTGAATCTTTGGCTGTTCACACGAAAAGAAAAACATGAGCGATTCTGAACCATTGATCAATACCGGTTCTTTGCAATCTAAATATTCCAGTTTCACTTGTATCTTTCCAGATCTTGACAAAGTGAATGAAACTTGTTTTTTTCCCTGACAGTCGATGGTCTGCGTAAGTTCATCATTGACATAGATTTTTGCCTGTACTTTGTCTAAACAAACCGATCCAAACTCAATCTGATGTGTATCTTTTAATGTGTATGTTTTTTCCAATTGTAACTGAGCTTCCAGATTGGATAATGCATGTACTCGGATTTCTTTTGTAAAGGTTTCTTCCAAGACGTTGATAACTTCGATTTGTATCTTTTGATTATCCAGCCCCACCGGGATCTCAAAAGTTCCATCAACGATCTCAAAGAGATAAGGGTTTTCATCGATCCATACCGAAACTGACTGGACATCCTCTTCGACATATACTTCTAAAACACTCTCGTCATACAGATCAAGATGATCTAGCACCTCTCTTTGATTACACCATACCGATAAAACAGGCTCCTCTTTCACTTCCACGGGTGGTGGCTTGTCTTCTTGAGCCAGCACTGACATTGGCATTCCCAAGCCGAGACAAAACAATAAGCATAGTATCTTTTTCATGCTGTCCTCCTGTCCAAATCCTTAAAGATCTCTACGATCTCTTCATTCTGAAACTCTTGCAGCCACAGCTCTGGTACATCTAAATCTTTTATATTCCGCGTTCTTAAAAACAGGATGTACTCCGTATGAACAAGTGTCAGTTCTAAGAAACTCTCTTTTTCCTTTAAAACTAATTCTTGATTCCAAGAGGAAATCAGATCATTAACCAGATTTCGTTCTTCTTTCTCTAATATGATCTCTTTATCCAATAAAACTTGTTCGAATTGTAAAAAATGATAAGCTTGATTTAATCCGGAAGGTTCCTGAACAATTTGTTTCAAAAGCTTTTGTATATTGGGATATGTCAAAGGATCCTGAAAGCGTAAAACAGCCAGTTGCGACTCTAATGAAAGAGACTCCAAGGTTCTTTGGGGCACATGATCCATCAGATACTGAATAATGTTTTCATTTCCGCTCAAGATCCCTTGATCTAAAAAAAATGAAGCTACATCTGCATCTTTCAAAACATCTGTTTCAAAACGTTGATCGATAATCCACTTTGATAAAAGCTCCTGTGCCTTGATAGGACGCGATCCTCGTAATTCCAGAAATTCCTTTTCATATTCTTGAACAACATCTGCGGGTGTAAAAGATCGAAACATGGAGAAGAAAACAGACAGAATGATTGAAATCATTAAAATTCCGATTCTTTTTCCCCATAACAGCCGATTCAATCCATGTCGAGCCTCAGAAATAGAAGCATACCTCTTCAACGGATCCTTTCGTCTGCATTTCCACAGCCAGAACCGTATGAGCCCTAATGGAAAGAATTGCTTAAACACAGCTCCTATCGTGTAGATATCTGCTGATTCCTCCTTTCTTCGTGAATCCAAAAGCTCTGGAGCCATATATCTTTGTGTTCCTAAACTTGCCCGATGAGAACCCGTTGGAATACAAGCGTTAAAATCGATCAAACAAAGATGCTCTTGTACGACAATCAGGTTTTCCGGCTTTAGATCAATATAAAGAAATCCCTGTTCATGAAGTTTTCCCAAGAGGTCCATCAGTTCCAAAACGAAGTGTTTGCGACATCGTCGCAAACTTTTTCGATGTGCTCGAGCCCATGATTTTAAGTCTTCTCCTTCAAACCATGTCTCTATCAGCGCAATCAAATGATCATTTTCCCATACATCGACTAGTTGCGGAATATACGGAGTTTGAATTTGAGACAATACATCGATTTCCATCTTGAACTGGTGATAAAAAAGAGGAGAACATTGTAAGCGGTCCAATGATTTTTTTATGTAACGTTTCCCTGTCATTTGATCTTCGACCAGATCGACTTTCAGATTGTTTTTATCAGACAGATGTTTACAGAGTCGGTAACGATCACGATCCGGCATCTTCTTGATGAAAGCGGAAACTACAACTTCCAAAAGAAATAACCATTTGATCCTTGAGGCGCATCTTTCGAATCACTTTTTTGTCATTCAGATAAGTACCGTTTTTACTTTTCAGATCTTTGATATAGTATCGGTCATTCTCACAAAGAATCTCGGCATGCTTTAAGGAAATAGAGTCGTCAGGTAATCGTATATCCGATGCGATGGAGCGACCGATCAAAGTAGTCTCGAAGCGCAATTCGAAGCGCTGGTTATCTTGCAGAGACTCTAAACAAGCCCCTTGATCAATGGTATGGCCAATCAACTGCGTCTGATCTTGAGATGATAATGGTTCGTCTTGCCATAAAACAGATGAATCGTATAAAATGCGAACTGGCTCTTTTAAACGAAAGATCTCTTTTTTATGATTCCAGAAAAATATGGACCGTTTCGGATGAAAGGTTCGTTTTAATTGATCTAACCCTAAGACCAGGTTGGGCAAAGAGAACTCTTTTGCCTGTAAAAACCGAACCAGAAATCCCGGAATCTCATAATCTGTCGTCGTCTTAAAATGATCACGAAGATACTGGACCCATTCCTGAATCTGGACTTTTTGAAACATCCATTCTTCCAGACGCAAAGGTACAACCAAAAAGAAAAAGGCATCCCCGTATCCTGAAACAAAAACAAATGATGGATCGAATAAGACAGGTTTGTTGCGATTGACTGCTATCGCACATTCGAAAAGATTCTTTAAGAAAAGATATCCATCTTCATTTTCAAAGGATACTTGGTCTAAAAAATCGGATAAAGTGACCAGGTCTTGTGTAGAATATCGAATCAAGGCCCGCTTTGGATCATGAAGCATCGATTTCAGGCAATAATCATCCGCTGCCATCTTCTTGAAAATATTGACATCTAATTGATCTGGACGATTTAAAACAACGTCCAAGGCCGAAGATGTTCTTGAAATGACGCGGACCCATTCTTGCATAGTGTTTCACCTCTTTGTAACCTCACTATTAGATACGGTAGACAATGACAAAAAAACAAAAAAACGATAAAATTTTTTCATGAGTATTAAGAGATGGATCTATTTGTTTATTTTTTGTGTCTTCAATCCTTTAATCAACCTGCTGCCCTTTTGTTGGATCGATGTTTTTTATGATAACCTCAGTTACATTGGAAATACTCTTGGCCATCCGGTCTATTTGATCTTATGGGCTTGTATAAGTGCTTTTGGTTTTTATGATCTATCTTTACGTTGTTGGCAAAAAACATTATTTCCTTTTAAAAAGAGACTTCATCAGATCATCTGTATAAGTATGGTGCTTTCCTGCACGATTCCTTATGTGCCTCAATCTTCTGTTTGGATTCAGGATCTTCATGTTTGGCTTGCTATTCTAAGTGTAGGTGCTTTTGTTCTAGAATGGCTTACCTACTTTGGCTGGAAAAAGGATCTCGTTTTTTGGGAAAAAGTATTATTGACTAGCTTCGCATTCTCTTTTCTCTGCCTTTGTATCCCGGGACATATCACGGCCAGTACCGAGATCAGTTTTTCTACCTTCGTGAACCTCATCCTAGTTAACGTGGCATTTTCCAAAAGGCATGCTACAATAGAGCCATGAAAATCATCAACTCAACACAGAACAAAAACTTAAAACAGCTTTGTAAACTTCATACAAAAAAAGAAAGAGACCATACTGGACTCTTTCTTGTAGAAGGTGCACATATGATTGAAGAAGCAGAACGTGCCCAATGCCTAATGGAAGTCTTTTTATTAGAAGGAATGAATCCGTTTTTTGAAGATCGGACAACCTTCTGTTCTGCTCCCGTCTTACAAAAACTATCAAACCAAAACTCTCAAGCCAAGATCATTGGACTATGTAAAAAACCAAAACAAGATCCTGTGCAAGAAAATGCAGTCTTAATTCTGGACGATATCCAAGATCCTGGAAATGCCGGAACCCTAATACGCACCGCTTTTTCATTTGGAATTGATAAGATCTACTGTTCAGAGCATACAGTTGATTTTTATAATCCAAAAGTTTTACAAGCTTCTCAAGGTGCCATTTTCCATATTCCCATCCAACGAGACAATCTCCAGAATGTGATATCCGCCCATCAAAAAAAAGGAATGAGAATTTTGGGCACTTGTCTACATCAAAAATCTGTACCTCTAAGCCAAGTACGCGTTCAAGAGCCCTATGGAATTGTTTTAGGCAATGAGGGACAAGGAGTTCATCCAGAACTTCTGGATCTTTGTGATGACCTGATTAAAATCGAAATGGAACAATTTGAAAGTCTCAATGTTGCGATTGCCGGAGGAATCTTGATGTATACATTAAGGAGTCGATTCCATCATGCATAAAATAAAAACTTATTTCAGGAGTCTTTTTGCTGCCTTAAAAATAGAAGTTCGAGAACACCGATCTTCCTTTTTGGTCTATTCTATTCTGCGGTTCCTTGTTATATTGGTTTTAATTCGTCAAATTATGTTAGGAAACTACGAAAATATCTTTACATGCATTTTGACGTTGCTCTTATTTCTAGTTCCCAGCTTTGTGCAATTGACTTTTAAAGTTGAACTGCCTATTTTTTTAGAGATTTTGATCTTAGTCTTTATCTATGCCGCTGAAATCCTAGGTGAAATCGACAACTATTATTTTTCGATTCCTTATTGGGATACAATTCTACATACAATCAACGGGTTTGTATGTGCCGCTGTTGGATTCTCTACAGTCAACTTACTCAACCGCAGTCAAAAGATTCAATTTACTCTTTCACCAATCTATATGGCTATTGTCTCTTTTACCTTTTCAATGACAATTGGCGTCCTTTGGGAATTCTTTGAGTTTTCTATGGACCGATTCTTTGAAATGGATACACAAAAAGATACGTTGATCACGACCATTCATTCAGCCGGAGTAGATGAATCAATTCCTGGTTTTACCATGGAAGATATTCATGAAGTCACATTGAACAAAGAGGTAGTTTCTGAAAAAGGATATATTGATATCGGTCTTATCGATACCATGGAAGATCTGTTCGTCAATTTTATAGGTGCCGGAATCTTCTCCATCTGCAGTTTCTTTTATGTGAAAAACCAAGACCGATTTGTCTTCATACAAAATTTTATTCCCAAAAAGAAAGAGCAAGACAAGGATTATCTAAAACAGGAAATTAAAAATCGCGTGGAATCCGATTAGGCTTCCACGCTGTTTTCTGTATTCCACTGATTTCTTTGTTCTTCCTGTGTCTGTTCAGCCGATCTGGAATCCCCAGAATAATAATACATAGGATAATACCAGCGCGAACAATACGAAAGCATATTAATGATAAAAATCAAAATAATAAAGTTTCGCAAAAACGAACCGCTGCTTCTTCGTTGCGTAGATCCATTGGATGAACCAAACCCAAAAGGCCCATAGTAATAAAAATGCGTGTTCTGAAAAGGGCCCTGATTGGATTGCTGATCATAGAAGAAGCTAAAAGGGTCTTGATATGCATTTCCATAAGGATTGGATTGTCCTTGTTGATATTGTGAATAAGTAGAACGATACTTTTCTGGATTTGTGATTTGATCGTAAGCCGCATTGACTTCTTGCATCTTTTTAGCACATTCTTCATCTCCAGGATGAAGATCCGGGTGATATTTTTTGGCAAGTTTCCGGTAAGCGGATTTTATTTCATCTGCGGAAGCATCACGGGATACACCTAACACTTCATAAGGGTCTCGCATACACACACATTCCTTTCATACAGAGTATTCTAACATCTTTTATGTAAAAGTCATGAAAATTCTATATTTTCACACAATTACAGAAATCCCTTTTTGATTGAATCCCTACTTTACTTTTCCTATAATGAAGCTAGAAAAAGAGGCAAATCCATGACTAATAAAACAAATTCTCCCTTTATGGCTCAATTTTTAAAGCCTAAGAAAATTCCCCAAAAAACTATCAAGCCAGTATCTTATTATATAGAACCAGAAGAAGTTTCTTCCAAGATATGTTACTCCATTCAAAATCTGGATCAATATCTTTCCCATTTAGAATCTTTAGACTTATTTCAAGAAGAGAATGAAAATCCAGATTTTTATTTGGATTCTAGGAGTATTCTATCTCATAAAAAACAAGGCCAAACGATCTATCGTTTTATGAAAAAATACGAAAAATCGAAATTTGATTTAAAATACCAAAATGATCAGCTCCTTCTCATTTTAGAACATAAACCTGTTGGTATGATTGAAAAAACAAAGTCTACAGGCTTATTTTCTCTTTACACCAACCAACAATTTGACACCTTATCCGTTATTGTATATGGAGGAGAAACCAAATGCCTGCAAGAAGACCGGACTTTCAAAAGACAAAACTTAAATCATAAACATTATAAAATTGATTTGATTCTCTCAAAACAAGAATCAGCAGAAGAAAAACAACAACGTATAGAAGAGTCTAAAAAAGAAAGGATCGATAAATATAAAGAACAACAGCTTGCATATATCGATCTCTGTAAACAAGCAGAAAAAGATATAAATAATACCGTTTCAAAAAAAGATTGGAAAGTCGTGTCTGGCATTTTGATCTTCTTAATCATCGCTATTTTTGTCTTCATCAGCCTTTCTTCGATAAATCAAATCTTATTTTAAGAGATTCAAAATCCAAAAAGGCTTTCTATTCTCAACAATCACGCCATAAAAAAAGTCCTTTCAATAAAGGACTTATCTACTCATGGCGGAGAGTAAGGGATTCGAACCCTTGGTGGCGTTAACCACACAGCCTTTCCAAGACTGCACCTTAAACCGCTCGGACAACTCTCCAGTGCCTAAATATAATACTAAGGAATACTTTTTCTGTCAAACAAAAAAGCAGGGATAAACCCTGCAGGAGAACATCTCTCACCCTAGAAAATCAACGATGCAGAAGAGGTGAGATTCGTTTATACAGCACAAATACAATAATACCGACGATAACACCTTTTAAAATATTGAAAGGCAGTGTCATAAACAATACAAATGTAAAGGTGTTGGAAACTAGCGGAAACAAAGCCGTACCCATACCAACGATTGCATCCATAGGCAATCCGTAAAAATAAGAATATGCCGGCAACGCAATAAAGTAATTCGATAGCGATCCAATCACCGCTAAAGAAAGAGTACCAATTACAAGAGATACCAACGCACCCTTTCTTGTCTTGTGACGTTGATAATAAATAGAACTAGGGATAACCAACGATAATCCAATCAATAAATTAGATATCTCTCCAACACAGGCAGTGTCTGTTCCCTGAAATAAAAGATTCAAAACTATTTTGAGTGTTTCAATCACCGCTCCGGCCAAAGGCCCCATCGCAAAGCCGCCGATCATAACGGCCACTTCATCAAAGCCTAACTTGTAAAAAGGCGGAAAAAACGGCAGCGGAATCTCAAAGAGCATCAATAGAAACGCAACGGCAGATAAAATCGAAACTTTTGCGATCCATTGCACACGAGATGTTTTAGACTGGACAATCGATTCTGTTGACATACATTAACCTCCTTATCGATCAGTCCCCCTTTTTCAAAAAGAAAAAGAGGTTTGTCACAAAACCTCTCAGGATACAAAAACGATAAAAAAGGATTTCAAAAAATCTTCTTCCATCCAGACTGTAACTGTCGCTACCGGAATCACACCGGTTCCTGCCTAAAGGCTCGCGGAGTATAACCGCCGATTGGGAATTCCACCCGACCCTGAAGTTTTTTGTACGTACATATACTAGACCATCCTCGTGGGGATGTCAATTTGTTTGTGAAATTTTTAGTAAAATCAAACTGATCGAACTTCCAGTTTTTGAGCATCTTTCAAACAACGATAATTCATAAAATAAGCTTTTGTTTCTTGATAAACAACCTTACGCAATGCAACAAGACCGATTAAGTTCGGAAATGCCATACATCCATTGACGATATCCGCTAAAGTGAAGACAAAGTCTAAGGACATGAAAGGTCCTACCCCAATTAAAACTATGAAAAGGATTTTATAAGGAAGAATTGCCTTTTCTCCCAACAGATACTGAATACATTTTTCACCATAATAGTTCCAGCCGATGATAGTTGTGAACGCAAAGAACAATAAACCAATATTCACAACATAAACGCCAATCTCACCAATAGGAAATCCATTTTGAAAGGCAATCGTCGTCATAGCCGATCCTTCTACGCCAAGTAAATAAGACTGTGTAATAATAATGGCCATTCCTGTCATTGTACAGACACAAATCGTATCAATAAAAGTTCCCGTCATAGAAACTAAGCCTTGTTCTACGCAAGAATCTGTTTTAGCAGCTGCGGCAGCAATCGGTGCGCTTCCCAGCCCAGACTCATTACTGAAAATCCCTCGACTGATACCACTTCGCATAGCCATCTGCATCGTAATTCCGACACTTCCGCCAAAAGCTGCCGAAGGAGTAAATGCGGATTGAAGCACGAGTGCCAACGTTCCCGGAATCTCCTGATAATGTGTGATCATGATCAATGCGACACTCGCGATATAAGCAACACTCATAAATGGAACTATGACTTCTGAAACTGAAGCAATCCGTTTGATTCCTCCAATCGTAATAAAACCAACAGTAATTACAAGAAAGATTCCTGTTATAACAGGCGGAATATTCAGAGTCATCTGAGCTGCATCAGAAATCGACCGAACCTGAGTAAAAGTCCCGATCCCCAATAAAGCTACACCTACACCAAAGACCGCAAATAAACGCGCCAATATTTTCCCTAGGGTTTTATTCTTTAAACCTTTCTCTAAATAATACATAGGACCCCCAGACATCTGTCTTTTTTCATCACGTTGACGATATACAATAGCCAAAAGTCCTTCAGAATATTTTGTAGCCATTCCTAAAAACGCAGAAATCCACATCCAGAATAGTGCACCTGGCCCTCCGGCAATTATCGCCGTTGCCACCCCGACGATATTCCCTGTTCCGATCGTGCTGGATAAGGCAGTGCAAAGAGCCTGAAAACTAGAAACATCCCCTTCTTTATGATCCTCTTTTTTAAACATCAGTTTAAACGCTAACGGAAGCCGGCGAAATTGTAAAAGACCTAAACGCAAAGTAAAATACAAACCAGTTCCCAGCAGCAAGCAAATCAAAGGCAATCCCCAGACAAGATCATTGATCTGACTTAAAACATTGGAAAGAGTGTCCATAAAAAAATCCTCCTTTATCAGAAAAAGAGGAATTAGAAAATATAAAAACTATCTAATCCCCTGTCCTTTTGCCTGAGAGTTTCACCCCTAAGGGCTTGCTCCTTCGGCGTCCATTTAAGGAACTCTCCAGAGGCTCGTCAGAATACTATCCTTTTACCTGAAATAATAAATTCTTCGGTGGTCCAAAGACTCTCTCTAGCATTCGTCATCCGAACTCTACCCATGCATTGTAAAGAAAAAACACAAAGAGTGCAAGTATAAATTTACTTCCTTAATAAAACAATCGATATATCATTCCATTGAATACTCACATTTAGATTCTTTGATTCATCTAAATGCACACTTTGGTACCATTGCCCACTCTCGTATTGCAGATCTTGTCCTGAAAAATATGCATAAGCGCTACAAGCTAAACCTAAAACGATACAGCCAACAGCACTTACCAATAAAAGTTTTAGCTTTTCCATAAATGGACCTCCTTCATTCGACAAAACAGATGTTTTTTAGCCAGCAACTAAAACCACCGGTCATCCGTACAAAGAAACGCGATACCATGACCATAAAGAGTCCTGCCAATATTGAAAAACCAGCAGCGAGAAATCCAATGCCCAATTGTAACAAGCCTGTCATAAAACTGGATGACATCACAAATGGTGCCCCCACAATGCTCACACAGCAAACGATCAATCCCGCCACCATGAACACGAGCGCTTCACGATGATGAAGACCCCATCTTACATCTGGATCCCCATGCCAAAAAAACCAATATCGAAAAATACATCGACAACACTTATACTTCTTTAGATAACACCTATACCAGCAATGTTTCTATGAGTGTTCTTCGGGTTGTCGTACAAACGTCATTGATATTCACTTTGATCGTTCTTTCCATACTTTGTGCGAATACTTTCTCGCAAGAAAAAACAACAAAGATGGATTCGATCATCACTTGTACCAAAACCGGGAGCACCCGAATTACTGTCGCAAAAATTCTAGCGAATCTGTGTTTATGCTTGAGCTTTACTGTGGGGATCATCCTTTTATACTTGGTGATTGCCTGTATTTTTATGGTTCCCAGAGGATGGTCATGTCGCGCTTCCTTTCTATGGTGTTATCAAGATGATTTTTACTACATCACATACTTGGAATATTTTTGGGCTTGTATCAAAGCATGGCTAACAGGTGCATTCTTTGTAGCTGCGTTCACAAGTTTATTCTCATATTTTACAAAAAACTTGACGATTATATTCATGTTTGCCATTTTGATTGGTCCTGTTGCCCTGCAGGAGATTCTTCCAAACTGGATGATACCGTTTTGTCCTTTTGTATTCTACAATCCCGAATTCATGATCACTCCTGGCACACATGTACGCGACCCGATGGTTGCCCCAGGTGTCTGGCTCAACACTTTGATACTCGGATTCTGGATAGGTATAACCTTGTTATTTGCATTAATGATTCTAAAAAAAGCACATAAACATCGTGTATAATCATTAAAAAAGCTGAACCTCGAATTCTTTGAGGTTCAGCCTTTATTTAGTTGCTTGAAGAAGTTGGCAGAAATGGACGAATCGCATCCGCAAAATTATGTACATTTCGCGTTTGAATCAATACGGTTCCATTCCCATGGAATTCATTGACAAAACCCTCACCGGTCGTAAAACCAAACGTTCCGGATGCGACACGGATATCATATTGTAAAGATGCATCCCAAGCCACCACATGTTCATTATCTATGGTCAGCGGCTGATCTTCACGAACTTCCAAAGCTAGAATATCACCAAACGAAGAAACCAGAACATCGCCTTCTCCCTGAGTTTCCATCACAAAGAGACCGCCAGTGCCGGCAAATATTGCCTTACCCAAATCTTGTTTTTTCATCAGATATTCCACACTTTGATCACATGCCAAAAAAGCACCCGTATTCAAACGGTATTGAGTAGGTCCCCCTACTTTCAACTCATGAATTTTCCCCGGGATTGGTGGTGCAATACCAATTACACCTTGATCTGAAGTACCTGTAGCCATAGTAATAAACATGCTTTCCCCACTGGTCATACTGCGGCCAATTGCTCCTAGTACACCTCCAATTCCCTTTTTGGAACTATTCATCTTCCCTTCCAAACTAACATTCGAAATATAGACCATGGATCCTCTTTCCACTTTAACTGTCTCTTGATTTCCCAATGCAATCTGAACGAGAGGGCAATCGCTGTCGCCAATAACCTGATATTTCATAATATGTTTCCTCCTGAGCTCATTCTACCATAAAAAAACTAGAGCGAATATGAATCTTTTCGTATGTAATGCCAACACTCATAGTTTTCTGCAGAATCGCAATTATACCTGTATATTCATCTGTAGACGTAATCTGGATATTTCTCTTAATAATCTTCCAAGATTTTGAGTGTATTATCAGGATCCATATCCAGCATTGTCAACCGCTAAGTTTTGTGAATATTTTCTTCTCTTTGTTCCCGTTTTTCGCATCATGAAAAAAAGCTTTTGATGCCCGATAATACCTCTAAACCGTGTTTTAGAAATCATAATCAAATAATCCATGATAGAATAAAATTAGAATGGAGAAAGGTCTATGAACACCAGAAATTATTTCTCACCCTTTTTATCAAACTTGCAAAAAATTATCTTTGGCAAAAACGAAGTGATCCGTGAGATCTTACTTGCCTTTTTATGCCAAGGTCACGTTCTGCTCAAAGATTTTCCCGGAGTTGGTAAAACTACATTGTCTTTGGCTTTTGCTAAAGGATTGGGCTTAGATTTCAAAAGAATTCAATTTACCCCGGATGTCATGCCTACCGATTTAACTGGTTTCTCTGTTTTAGATCGTGAATCCAAAAAATTCTTGTATCATCCCGGTGTTGTCTTTTGCAATGTTCTTCTTGTGGATGAAATCAATCGAACTTCGCCAAAAACCCAATCTGCTTTATTAGAAGTTATGGAAGAAGGTAAAGTGACAGTCGATGGCATCACCAGATCTGTCCCAAACCCTTTCTTTGTTATCGCAACCCAAAATCCAGATCAAGCAATCGGCACGCAAGCGTTGCCTGAAGCGCAACTGGACCGTTTTTTAGTAGAGTGTTCTTTAGGATATCCAACTTATCAGGATGAGCTGAAACTCGCACATGAACTAGACTCCAAACCAAAGATAGAGAAAATGCCCGTTTCCATCGATCCTTGGATGATCAAAGCAGCCCATGATGAGATTCAATCCATTTATATGGATTCATCCATTTATGAATATATTGTGCATTTGGTGCGTAAAACAAGAGAACTCGACACAATTCAAATGGGCGCCAGTCCTCGTGCCACTATGGCATTAGTCAAATGCTCAAAAGCCTCGGCATGGATTCAAGGACGAGACTATGTCATTCCTCAAGATGTACAAAACCAAGTCCCTTATATTCTCTCTCACCGGCTTGTTCTCAGCGCTAAAGCGTATACCCAGAAACGCACCAAAGAAAATATCATTCAAGAACTTTTAGAAACGATCAAGGTTAAAGATCATGATTAAACTATTCCTGCTTGTAATCCATATCCTATTTTTCTATATCTGTGCCCTCTTTCAAAGTCTTTGGGGCCTGTGGTTTTTTTGTGCCGAATTGATCATCGCCCTCTTCTTATGGCTTTCGACTTGGACTTTCCAAAAACGAACCCATCTTTCGATAAAAGAATCGATGGTCGTTGTTCATAAAAACGAATGCGTTTCCAACCCTTTTTATGTTAAAAAAGGGAGTCTGCAACCCGGAAAGATCCGTTTGTTCTGTACACTGAAAAATCCGTACAGTTCAACATCTTTACGATTTAATCTACAAGATTCTCTGCTTTTTACCGCAAAAGACTGCGGTTTCTTTGAACTGAACCTTCATAAGATCTGGATCTATGACTGGTTAGGCTTATTTCATCGTAAAAGCACGAAGGAAAACACGACAATCCCGATCGTGATCCTGCCAGATCCGGTCCCAATCTTTTTAGAAATGAAACAAGCCTCACAAGGATCACAAGATTTAAAAATTGAAACGCGGATCGGCCAAGTGGGCGAACCTTCTTTTGAGATCAAAAATATTCGCGAATATCAGGAACAAGATCCGCTTCATCATATTCACTGGAAACTGAGTTCCCGCACCGACACGATATGGGTCAAAGACTATGAAAAAGAACAAGCCAAGACACCTTTGATCCAAGCTTGTTTTACGCCGCAAGATGAACTCGAAGATGCTCGTTTCTATCAAAAAGTCTATTCGATCCTTCTGGGATTTTTAATTCAGAAACAGCCAGTCATCTTATGGTGGAACCAAGATCAGAATGATACCGCCTATCGTATCGATCATCAAAGAGAATTAGATCATACTTTTGCGAATCTCTTGGCCCATCAAGAACCATCTCCTATGGCCTTACCTGGCGAGCCACCGGATCTAGTGATCTCATCACAATAAAATCGTTGATTTATACAGAAAGAGAACCCTATGCGCCCTTCCAAACTGATCGAGAAAAATCGCACCCCATCACAGCACAAACTAACCCTTTTGGATAGTGTGTTGTTTTATGGTGCGATTCTTTTTCTTTGCACATGCATCGCCTCGATCACATTGATCGAAGTGCCCTTTATTCTTTATTTAGGCTTCTTTGGTATCGGAACCATCTATTTAGCACTCAATTTCTTGTTTCCCGATCGATCTATATGGATCTTGGCCATTGGTCATTTTCTGATCCTGTTGAGTTCCATTTTTCTTTGGGACAAATTGATTGAAGAGATGGATCTGATTCTTTATGCGACAAAAATGCCTATAGAGATCAATACCTTTCTTAGCCTCATCGTCATTTTTTTGATGATATGGTTATTTACTTTTCTGGTTCTATGGCCAAAACCTTGGATCTTTACGCTAGGTATCCTTCTCTTTTTAAGTGTCTTTGCCCTATCTGGATATTCTTTTTCAGGATACTGGGTCCCTTTATTATTTGGATTTCTGGTTTTCGTCTGGTACAAACCACTTATTCAAACCCAATCCCAGAATTGGATCCTTCCTCTTGGGTTAATCGGAATGGGTTGTGTCTTAGGATGGATGCTCACTTTTGTGATCGAAACACCGGCCACGCAAATGGCCACGCGTTTTGAAGAAACGATCAATGACGTTTTTCAAAAAGGAGAAATTGATTCTCACCATGCGAATTCCGGTGTGATTTGGAGAGGAAACAACTATCCGGACGATGCTCTGTTGTTTACTGTCGAAAGCGATGAGCCCATTGAGAGCCCTCTTTATTTTAAGAGCTTTACCGGCTCAACTTATCAGGATGGTCAATGGGAACAAGATACGGAAAACCGGCTGGAATCTCTGATCCAAAGCGCCTATTCTGGGTATATATCCCCGTATCAAATCAAGAATAGACTCACCTCTTTACAAATGACCTTGGCAGAAGAAACCGACTGTCAGCCGCAGCAAATCATGATTCAATCGGATCTGATCGATTATGAGAATCTTTTGCCTTATTATTCCTTAGGTTCTTTTATCAAAGAGAAGACTCTTTATGCGACCAGTTATCTGGATCTGAATCAAAAAGATCGGATTGCCGAGGATAAATATTCGCAAGATCAGCGTTTTTTTAATGAAGCATACGAAGAATCGATCCAGTTTGCGTATACAGATGTCGAAACGGAAAATCTTCCAAAATTAGAACAACTGGTCAAAGAGAATCCCAAGACCGATCGCAATGCCGTTACCGCCATGATCGTACGTCTGCTCCAAGAATATACAACATATACACGGACCCCTGGCTATATGTCACAAAGCCAGGATGTCGTAGAAGCATTTCTTTTTGACCAACAAAAAGGATATTGTATCCACTATGCATCGGTAGCCGCATTGTTGTATCAAATGTATGACATCCCGGCACGCTATGTAAGCGGATATGTCGTCTACCCTGATGATTTCCAAGAAGATCATGGCCATTATATCGCCTCGATCCCAGAAGATCATGCACATGCCTGGGTCGAACTATATTTTGAAGGCGTCGGCTGGACCCCAGTCGAAATGACTCCAGATTCTAACGGACAGATCCATGCGACATATCCAGGACTGGATCAAGAAGAACTCCAAGATTTGATCAAAAAGGATACTTCCAATTTCTCCCTATTGAATCAAAATCAATTTGCAGGTTCAAGAAACTGGAACAAGATGAAACCTTTGTTCATGATAACGTTGATCATTCTATGCCTGGGCTTGATCATTGTGTTTGCGATTCGTTATCGGCATCATCTAAAAGCAATGCGGCATTGGAAGGCAAAAAATTATATTGCCTCCATCTTGGATATGTTAAAGATCGTCCCAGGATTGGAAGAAACCAGCTTTACGCAAAAAGACTTCGTGCATCAAGTGCATTCAGCCTTACCAGAGCTCCAGCTCGAAACGATCCAAAAGCTGCAAGATCTGGCTCATCAAGTTTATTATTCTTCGCACTCGATTTCGAAAAATGAACTTCCTCGGTTTCATAACTTATATAAAAAAGTGATAGAAAAGAAATTACCTAAACCTAAACTTCTCTTTTATCGATATATTCGATGTCTTATCATTTGACAGATTGCCTCAAAAAAGATTATCTTAGAGAGGACGAAAAGAGGAAATAACATGATTCAATATAAAAGACTTCAAGATTTGCCAAAACGTTTAGAACAACTGGGAATCGATTCCCCATTCTCTTCTGATCTATCAGAAGAAGCCATCAAAGATACGATCTCTCAGATCGAAAATGACTGGTTGGATGGAACTCTTATAGATTTGACTCCTTTAAAATCCAATGAGGACAGTATTCATTTCAATCTTGTGACCATGGGCATTCCAAACACAACCATCAAGATCGTTTTTGAAGCTACATATGAAGAATACGATCCAGAATTCGAAGTATTCCAATATACATATACGACACCAGTCGGATGGATCGAAGAGTAGGAGCTGTAATGAACAGATGATTTTCACGAATCATTGAGCGTTTCAGCTCTTTTTCTTTTCTCTATCTAGAAGAAAAAATAATGAGTTATTTTAAGTCGAAAAAACAATCGATCATTAACATGAAATAAAAAAGCACCAAATCAACTTTATATCAAGCCGATTTAGTGCTTATTTCCTAACTGGCAGGGGTAGCAGGAAAAATAAAAAACAATTTTTATTTAATTTTATCTATTTTTATGAAGTTTAATTCAATATTGTTTGCATCATTTTTGTGTAATTACCTGTATTTTTACTATATTATCTGGTCAAAATCTGGTCAAAATGGAAATTTAAAAATAGTCGGTTATTAAGTTTACTTTTCGAATTTCTGAATCATACAAAAAAAGAAGAGGCCATTTTCAGCTTCTTCTTATGTAAGGTATTAATGTATGTCAATGAAAGTATATCATTAAATCGTTTTACTTACCATTTCTCTTTTTAAGAACAGACAAGATTCCTGCTCCTACAGCAGATGCACCTGCTAAAGAAGAGAACAGTCCAATTCCGAATCCAGCACTGGTCTTTGTGCCGTTTGTTCTCTTAGAATCTGCTGCAGTCTTTTCTTTTACAGTCACAACGATCGTCTTACGAACACGAGTACCACCATTATCGGTTACTTCATAATCAACAGTATATTTGCCAGCTTTTGAAGTATCGACCGTATTCTTGGTAATAACGATCTTATCTGTTAAGTCACCATCTTCTTTATCCGTAGCTGTAACACCTTTCATTGGATCAAACTTATCACCTACGGTTAAAGTCTGGTCTTTGGCGTTAATAACGGGTGCTTGGTTTTCTGTTCCAACAACCGGAATGACAATTGCTTCTTTTTGATAACCACAAATACTACATTCTTCATGTTTTAAACCTTCACTTGTTGCAGTAGCTTCTTTATCGATGACCCATTTATACTCATGAGCTTCTTTATCTAAGACTTCTCCACATTCACAGGTATGCCAGTGACTGTTTTCATCATGATACCAAGTATCGGTTGCTGTATGATCCGTTAGTTTTGGGATAGCTATATCCTCTAAACTTAATTCATTAGTGCCAAGTGCATCATCATAGTATTTATCACAGTGTTCACAATACCAATAGGCGATATTGCCTTCGCTCGTATGAGTTGGCTCTTTCGCTTCGACATATTTCATATCGTGTATTATCTCATAAGTTACTTTAAAGCTGGCATGATCTCTATAACTATCATCTTCGCTGGTATAAGTGATAAAGGCATATAAAGTAGATCTTTTTTCAGCGCTTAGACCATCTTTTAGTTTGATCGAAACTTTGGCTTCTTCATTTGGTTGTAAAGTATTTTTATCAAGCGTAATGATAAGCCAAGGATTTGCTCCATGATCTTCTAATTTAATCGTTTGATTGCCGGTATTTTTAATAGTTATATATTCTGGATCTTGCGGATCATAACCTTCTTTAACTGAAGGCAAGGTTATTTTAGCAGGAGTAACTGATGCAGAGTAACTAGCGTCTTCAATTTCAAAATTTTTGCTTTCCCCATTCCAAGACACCGCATAAGTTTTCCCATTTGCGGTAATCGTATGATCCTGACCAGTCAAATAAAGATAGAACGTTCCATCTCCATCCGAATGATTACCAGATCGAGTATATTCTTTTCCATCAACCGTAACATTGTTCACTCCAGCAAGCCCGTCTAACCTTGCAAGATAAAGATTGTTACCTTGTTCATCGGTAGGAGTGCTAGAAACGCTTCCTTTTACACTTCCACCTGCAATTATTATATTTTGCGAAGATGCTCCTCCTATGCCATAACTATGGTCTGACGTTGCAGTAATGGTACCTCCTAAAATCTTGATAATACCATCGACACTTCCACCACCTATACCAGCTTGGCTCATTCCTTTTGCATATAATGTTCCTGTACCATCCGAATTGATGGTCAACACATTTCCACTACCATTAAATTGGATTCCTGCATTATATACATTGCCGGCAACAATTCTATTGTTTCCAACCAAATTTAATGTGACATTCGCATTTCCATTTATATTCATACCTGCATACATAGCTTCAATATTTACATTATTTAAAGTAAGCGTACATGTGACATTGGCATCGATATTAATTTGATAATTCTTTGCTGCTGTTCCATTTCCTATAATTGTATAAGAACCATTCTTTTTTATGGTTATTGGGCTGTTTCCATCATGCTGTATAGTAAAATCCCAATCTATTCCTTTCTCTCCACCTTCAACAAGGAAATCTCCGGCTTGATTTTTATCATTGTTTTTAACCTCCTTTTTTGATGGCTCTTCTGATGAATTTTCTATAGAGATAGAATTACTGTCTTCTAACGACTCTATTTCATGGATTTGATTTCCTACAACGTTATTGGTTTCAATAGATTCTTCATCTTTCTTCTCTGTTTCTGTAGATGTATTCGCATCTGCAATTTCATTTTCTATATTCTGTATATTACCATCATCTATTTTATCTACTACTGTATTAGTTTCATTTGACTGTTCTTCCTGAGCGAATACACTTAATGTATTGGCAAATGTAGATACAGATAAAGCTCCAGTCAAAAGAACAGGTAATATGTCTTTTCTCTTCATTTTGTTTTTCTCCTTTAAATAGTTAAATCGCCTTATTTATAGAAAAAGTATAACAATCTATGCTATAAAAAACAATTGAAGATCCAAGATAAAAGGTGGCAGTACTGCCACCTTGCCTCAAAAAATGTTTGGTTTAAAAAAATGTATGAAGAAAAAAGAGATTGAAAACATACAAATTAGAGATAAAAATTAATAAATCTGGTCAGAAATCTGGTCAGTGATAGTATAAAAGTAAAACAAAAAGCTCGAAATGCCTTTAAATAAAGGATATTTCGAGCTTATGTTTACTAACTGGCAGGGGTAGCAGGAGTTGAACCCACATCAACGGTTTTGGAGACCGCTGTTCTACCATTGAACTATACCCCTAAGCGCTCGTTTATTCTAGCACACTTTCCAGTGGGTTTCAATTAATTTTTAATCAACAAAATAAAAGGGCACGTAACATACCCTTTATATCTATTGTAATTCTTCTTTCTTTTGTTCTATATAAGATTGAAGCTGATCGAGCACTTCAACGCTCGAGGTCTGATCTACAAAGAATAAAGCCAGATCCTTAAAGGCTTTTGAATCCAAATATCGAGAAATATAAGTAGCCTGTGTGATCAAAGGAGAGAATTGTCTTGTGATAGAGTTTTTTGTATAACCTACACCACTTACCTCAATATATCCTTTTTTCATCAACTTTTTCAAATTTGGCTGAATAGTATTCATTGTAATATCCGGAATAGCATGCAAGATATCATTGGCCGATAGAGGTTTTTCGCTGCTCCACAAAACTTCCATGATATCTAACTCTCGTTTTGATAATCTATTTTTCATCTCACTATCTCCCATTCGGATTAATTATACGATAAATATAGTAAAATCAAAAGATTAAGTTTATTTTTCTATATGGAATGCTTCGGGTTTTCAGGAATCCAAATTGACTATATTTTCAGTTTTGATATAATTTTTCTGTATTGTTTAAGGAGGCTTTTTTCATATGTCAAGCCAAGTAATTGTAGGGACCCAATGGGGTGATGAAGGAAAAGGAAAGATCGTTGATGTCTTAGCGCAAAAAGCTGACATGATCGTTCGCTTCCAAGGAGGTGACAACGCAGGTCATACCGTGATCGTCAATGGTCAAAAACACGTACTGCATCTGCTTCCAAGTGGAGTGCTCAATCCTAAGGCAACTTGTATCATCGGTCCTGGTGTCGTCTGCAATCCATTTGTACTGCTTCAAGAAATGAAGACATTAGAAGATGGAGGATTCCCTTGTGATCACATTGTTATAAGTGATCGCGCACAAATGTTAATGCCTTATCATTGTTATCAAGATGAACTGGAAGAACAGGCCGCCAGCCATAAGATCGGAACCACTAAAAAAGGGATTGGTCCTTGTTATGCTGACAAATACGCAAGACGAGGCATCCGTTATCATGAGTTCATCGACTTTGACAATTTCAAAATCCGTTTAAAAGAATGCCTTGATTTTAAGAATAAACTCTTTACAAAAGTCTATGACGGAAAAGCCATGGACTATGATCAAATGGTGAAAGATTTTGAAGCGATCTACGATAAAATCGTTCCAATGATCAAAGAAACAACACATATCGTCAATGATGCTCTAGATCAAGATAAGATTGTCTTATTTGAAGGCGCTCAAGCTGCCATGCTGGATATTAACTATGGAACATATCCTTATGTGACAAGTTCTTCTCCAACCAGTGCCGGTGTAACCGTAGGTGCCTGCGTAGCCCCCAGCAAAATTCAAAATGTGATTGGGGTTGTCAAAGCCTATTCAACGCGTGTCGGCGAAGGCCCTTTTGTTACAGAACTCAATGATGAAACAGGACAATGGATCCGTGAAAAAGGATTTGAATATGGTGCTACTACCGGACGTCCTAGACGTTGCGGGTGGCTTGATCTATTAGTTGTCAAACACGCGGCTATGATGAACGGATTAACAGATATTGTATTGACTAAAATCGATGTTCTCAGTGGACTTGAAAAACTTTATATCTGCACAGGTTATGAGATCAACGGAAAACTTTATAACTATATCCCAAGTGATCAGGCAGATGTCGCAAAAGCAAAACCAGTTTACAAGGTTTTGGAAGGTTGGCAAGAAGATATCACAAAAATCGATTCTTTTGACGCTCTTCCTAAAGCATGCCAAGAGTACATCCATTTCATTGAAGAATTTACAGGTGTCAGAATCTCTATGGTTTCTGTTGGACCGGATCGTGTCAACAACATCTATATTCATCAAATGTAACAGAGAAAATCAATTTTTCTCTGTTTTTTTGTAAGAAATCCTTTTTTCTATATATAATCAAACTAACAAATATTCAGAAAGGAGAACCTTTATGCATAAAAAGTATTTTTTCTTTGATATTGACGGAACTCTAACAGATCGCAAAACCAACAAGATCGTTCCCAGTGCTCAGACCGCATTAGACAAATTACAGGAAGCTGGGCATTTTGTAGCCATCGCAACCGGACGAGCACATTATAAATCGATCAATTTTATGAAAGAAGTCGGTCTTCATAACATGGTCTGCTGCGGAGGCGGAGGTCTTGTCATCAACGATACCCTGATTCGAAACATCCCTTTAGATCGTGATAAAGCCATCGCATTGATCAAAGAAGCAGAAGAGCACAATATCGGCGTTCTATTACAGCTGGACGATTCCATTGATGTCTATGCGAAAAATGATCTTTTCCGCCAGCAAGTAGGCGAACGCCAAGAACCTACACGCTATTTTATTCAACCCGATTTAGATTATGATAAACTCAAAGTCATCTATAAAATCTACATGTCGATCAAACCAGAACAAGAAAGCGAAATGAAACTCTTAAATACCATAGGCCATCTGCGATTTGTTCCAGAGTATTTTATTTTTCAATACGATGCCAAACATCAAGGCATATTGGATATGATGAAAGAGATACAAGGAGATCTCAAGGACGTCGTCGTCTTTGGAGACGACACCAACGATTTAGTAATGTTTGATCCCCAATGGACAAGTATTGCGATGGGAAATGCCTGCGAAGAGCTTAAAGAAAAAGCATCCATTGTCACGGATGCGAATATAGATGATGGAATATATCGTATTTGTGAAAAAGAAGGATGGTTCAACAAAATATAACGCCATAAAAGTACAAGCAAAACTTGTACTTTTTAATATGGGTCTTTTTTGTCGGTACGATTTAAGAGATAGTCAACGCTCGTACTATAATAATCGGCCAACTTTACAAGTTGTTCAAGGGGAATCGCCCGGTCATCATTTTCATACCTGGAGTAAGTTCTTTGGGTTACATTAAGATACTTAGCGATTTCGGCTTGCGTCAGATCGTTGTCTTCTCTTAGATCTCTAATCCTCTTTAACTTCATAACGTATCCTCTAAACACTTCTTTATTTATTAAATTATATCTTAATGGGTGCCAAATTTTTAATATTAGCTCGAAACGGACTACCACCCTCCCCACTAAAACTGACTGTTTATGTTAAGAAAGCGTTAAAATTTAGCGATTTAAATTAAAAAGTGGGGACTCTAAGAATCTTTAAAAGAAATTTTGAAATACTCTTTTTCATGAATGAATCCATAAAGAATTCCCACAAAATCAGCCAGAAACCACCCGATGGGAATCGACCACCATATGATCCAGGTTCCAAAAGTATTTGCGAACGAATAAGATAAAACAACCCGCGTCCCCAGCGAAAGAATCGTCAAAGCCAAAGACATGCCTGCCTTGCCAATCCCCCGATAATAGCCATACAACAAGAATAAGCATCCGATTCCCACATAACAAGAGCCTTCAATGCGCAAATACTCTACTCCTTGCGCAATGATCGCAGTCTGTGAAAGATCGATAAATAATCCCATCAAAGGCTGGGCAAAGCCAAAAACCAAAGAAGAAATCACAACACAGAACACAAAAGCGATCAGGATGGCTCGAGACAACCCTTTGCGAATGCGATCCGCTTGTTGAGCCCCATGATTTTGTGCGATGAAAGTGGAAAAGGCATTTCCAAAATCCTGCAAAGGCATATAAGCAAAAGAATCGATTTTAACAGCCGCCGCAAAAGCAGACATGGTGATCACACCAAATTGATTCACCAGACCTTGTATCATCAAAATTCCAAAATTCATGACCGATTGTTGAAGACATGTCAACAAAGAAAAATCGGCAACCTTTTTTAATAACGGAAAAGAAAAATGACATTGTGAACGTGCAGGCATCAGATCTTTACGCACCTTGAACACATAAAACATCATCCCCAGGCCGCTGAACACTTGAGAAAGCGTCGTCGCTATCGCTGCCCCTTTTACCGATAAATTGAATACTAAGATAAAAACCAGATCTAAGACGATATTCATGACAGCAGCGATTCCCAAAAACACCAGTGGCGTTCGTGAATCCGATAAAGCTCGCAAAACAGATGCAAAATAATTATATAGAAAAGTAAAAAAGATCCCTAAAAAAATCACGAACAAGTAATCCTGCGTCATGGAATAAATCGAATCCGGAATATTCAACATATGAAGTATAGGATCCATCCAGATCAAACAGAATCCTTCCAAGATCAAAGACAAGACTCCGATCCCTACAAAAGAAACAAAAAAAGTCTGCTTCATATGATCGAATTTTTTCGCCCCGAAGTACATAGAAAACAAAACTCCACTGCCCATGCAGAGACCAAGTACGATAGAATTCAAAAAAGTCATCAAAGTATAAGAAGAACCGACAGCCGCTAAAGCATCACTTCCTATGCATTGCCCAACAATCAAAGTATCCGCTACATTATAGAACTGTTGTAAGAGATTCCCCAAGATCATGGGCAAAGAAAACAAAATCAAAGATTTTGATACAGATCCTCTCAGTAACTGTGAATCCACCTAAATCATTCCTTCCAAAAAAAGAATACAGAATTCTGTATTCTAGTCAACTGCTGCTTTTAAAACTTCTCCAATAGAATCATGAATCACTAAATTGGCCATGCCATCTCGATTAGTCGTTGACTTATTGATCAATACCAGATATTTCCCATGAAAATAATCAATCAATCCAGCTGCCGGATAGACCACAAGACTCGTTCCACCTATAATCAAAAGATCCGCTTGTTCAATAGCCTGCACAGCTCCGTATAATACTTTTTGATCCAATCCTTCTTCATAAAGAACCACATCCGGTTTAATGATTCCTCCACATCGTGAACAGCGAGGGATCCCCTTTGAATCTCTGTTTTCCATTGTCTGTTCTAAAGAATAATGCGCATGACAATGCATACACGTATTCTTCAGCGTCGTTCCATGTAACTCAAACACATTTTTAGAACCCGCCTTTTGATGCAGTCCATCAATATTTTGTGTGATCACCGCTTTGCATTTGCCTTGTTTTTCTAAACGAGCCAAGGCTTTATGAGCCTCGTTTGGCATTGCATCCGGATAAACCATCTGATTAAAATAAAAGTCGAAGAAGGCCTCCGGATTTTGGACAAAGAAAGAGTGAGAGACCATGATTTCGGCCGGATAAGGATATTTCTTTTTGTAAAGCCCATTATCACTGCGAAAATCCGGGATCCCACTTTCCGTACTGACTCCTGCACCTCCGAAAAATACAATTCGATTTGATTGTTGGATCATTTCTTTTAATTCCATAAGCGGACCCTCCTATACTTCCCAAATGATTCTATCTTTAATCACAAATCAAGACTCTTGAACCCTTTTACATATCATACGATAACCGCATCCTATGCTTCGCTAAAAAAACTGATGGTCATTTCTAAAAACTAACAGTAGCCAAACCCCGTTTTTTATATTTTAGACTTTTAAAAACAAAAACGAAATCATTGAAACACAGACCCTGGTTCCAAGCTGGAATGATGATATTCTGCAAAAAAGCATCTGCTTTTCTTAACTTCATTCAATACTTACAACCAGGCTGCCGAAACAAATACATCCGTTCTTATATACATGTATTATATCAAAAAAAACTGTTAAGAGATGATCTCTTAACAGTCCTGTCTTAATGCGATATTACTTCTTTGATCTGGAAAGTATATTGTCCGCCTATGAAATCAACAGATAGATCCGATTCTTTAAAAGCACCTGCTTCAATAATTTTTTTGGCAATGTTAGTTTCGATCTGTCTTTGAATATAACGTTTCATAGGACGAGCCCCATAAACAGGATCGACACCCATCTTCGCAATCTGCTGATAGACCGCATCATTGACATGAAGATGAATATCCCGATTTTCCAAACGCTTTGCCAATTGATCCATGAATTTATGAGCAATTTGAATAAAGGCAACATCATCCAATGCGTGGAAGACGATGATCTCATCTAAACGATTGATAAACTCCGGCTTAAAATGACGCTTAACTTCTTCCATGTAACGATCGACATTGTTTTCTTCAAAAGCATATTGAGATCCTAGATTGCTTGTCAAAATGATGATTGTATTTTTAAAGTCCACCGTAACGCCTTTAGAATCGGTGATTCGTCCATCATCCAAAATCTGTAACAACACATTGAAAACATCCGGATGCGCCTTTTCCACTTCATCAAATAAGACAATACTATATGGATTTCGACGGACAGCCTCTGTCAATTGTCCACCCTCATCATAGCCTACATAACCAGGAGGCGCTCCGATCAACCGGGCAACACTGTGCTTTTCCATATATTCCGACATATCTATACGAACTATATGTCTCTCATCATCAAAGAGCTGTTCTGCCAAGGCTTTGGCTACTTCCGTCTTTCCCACACCAGTTGGTCCTAAAAACAAGAATGAGCCAATCGGTCGATTTTCATCTTGGATCTGAGCCTTACTTCTAAGAATCGCATCCGTTACCAATTCTAATGCTTCATCTTGTCCAACGACACGTTTACGTAAACTATCTTTCAAATGCAAGAGCTTCTCTCTTTCACTTTCTACCAAACGCGTCACTTCGACACCCGTCCAGCGAGATACGATCTTCGCAATCATTTCTTCATCGACTGTTTCCTGGATCAATGCATCTTCTTTGTTGAGCTCTTGTTGTTTTTGAATGCGTTTTTCTAATTCCGGGATCACGGAGTATTGTAAACGCGCGGCCTCTTCATAACGGGCATCGTTTTGCGCCTGTTCCAGATCTAAACGAGCTCTTTCCAAAGCTTGTTTGTCTTCTTTGGCATGCGCTAAGAGTGCTTTTTCATCTTCCCAGCGAGAATGCATCTCGTCGCGTTCACTCTGCAGCTTTCCTAACTTTTCTTCAATTTCATTTCTTCTTTCGATCGCCTTTTTATCTTCTTCCTTGGCAAGCGACGTTTTTTCGATCTGCAGCTGCAAGATCTCACGCTGCAGTTCGTCCAATTCCTGCGGCATGCTTTCCATTTCCACTTTTAATGTTGCACAAGCTTCATCCACAAGGTCGATGGCTTTATCTGGCAAGAAACGATCCGTAATATAGCGATCAGATAAAGTCGCTGCCGCAATCAGACTCTCATCCAGAATTCGTACCCCATGATAGGATTCAAAACGATCCTTCAAGCCTCGCAAAATACTGATTGTATCTTCAACGGTCGGCTCTTGCACATTCACACGTTGAAAACGCCTTTCCAATGCAGCATCCTTTTCGATATATTTCCGATATTCATTGAATGTCGTAGCTCCGATACAATGAAGTTCTCCTCTTGCCAACATAGGTTTTAATAAATTAGCCGCATCCATCGAGCCTTCTGTTTTTCCGGCCCCGACCAAGTTATGGATCTCATCAATAAATAAGATGATCTGACCGTTGGCATTTTTAACTTCTTCCAAAATTGCTTTCAAACGCTCCTCGAATTCACCACGGTATTTTGCACCTGCAATCAAAGATCCCATATCCAATTCAATCAAGCGTTTTTCTTTTAAAGATTCCGGCACATCTTTTTTCATGATACGCCAGGCAATTCCTTCGACTACTGCCGTCTTACCAACCCCAGGTTCCCCAATCAATACAGGATTGTTTTTTGTTTTACGGGATAAGATCTGCATCACACGACGAATCTCATCGTCACGACCAATGATTGGATCGATTTTACCATCTCGAACATCCTGCACAAGATCTCGACCATATTTTTTTAAAGCCTCCACATTTTCTTCGGCATTCGGACTATCAAATTTTTTACCATTTCGGCGCTCCAGTTCAGCTTGTTCACACGCTTCTTGGCGCAGTCCAAATTCTTTGACAAGTTGTTTTGATATATATGAACGATTGAACATCAAAGCTAACCATACACTGGCTACACTCAAGTAAGTTTCGTCATGTTTTGATGCCCATTCACTCGCCTTTTCCAAAGAATTTTGAACTTCCATAGAAAAATTCAGATTCGCTGCACTCGAACGTGCTACACGCTGATTCTCCTGGGCAATCAACTGTAATGCCCTTTGCTTATCGATACCTAGACGCTGATACAATCCATCCAGTACATCTTCCTTATAGATAGCCTCTAAAACATCAATCGTATCGACACTGGCATGTTGATGGCTCTTTGCCAGATTCACAGAATCCATCAAGACCTTCTGCAGCCTTTCTGACATTTGTTCAAAATTTACCATTGAGCATCCCTCCTCTTAGCACTCTATACATCCATGTGCTAAGAGTATTATAGCACATTATTTAGCACTCGCAAGTATAAAGTGCTAAATATTAAAAAAGCAGATCATTTTTTGATCCACTTGATTTTTTTCATCTGTGATCGTTTTGGAGGTTTTAAGATCAATAAAATCCCGCCAAAAATCAAAAGACATCCAAGTACGGATCCCCAGCGAAGCGGATCTTTCAAGATCATCCAGCCACAAATCAGTGATGTCAATGGTTCAAACAGGCAAAACAAAGAAGCCATTCCTGATCCAATGTATCTGGTCCCGACCTGCAACAATAAAGTTCCGCAAACGGATAAGCCAGCTAAAATCACAAGACTTAAAACACCTGAAGCATTTAAGGACAAATGAAAACTTCCCATCCCTAGCCCCAGTATCGCCAAAAAGACTGTTTCCAAAACACAACCGATAAACGACAAAACAAAGGGGTCAATTTGCGCCAGACCTTGTTTATCCAAGATCACCATATATATCGCATATGTCAGTCCCGATGCGATGGCAATGCCCATCCCTATCCAGTTGTTCATATTATCAAAATCAATAAAACAAACGATACCTGCAGCACATAAGACCAAGGCAAGCCACTGCATTCCTGAAAAGCGATTCTTATAATAAAGATATAAGATCAAAAAGACAAAAACAGGATACATAAAATGAAGCGAAGTAGCATTGCCCGTAGGAATAAACAAGTAAGAAGCGCTTAATAGAAGCATGGTCACAACCTGAAAAAAAGAATCTGCCACAATGGCCGGGAATCGTTTGATTTCTATTGAAAAAGGACGCTTTTGAAGCCGGATCATCCCCAAAGAAAAAAGACCTAGCCCTAAGAAACGGAAAAAACCGATGGCGACAACATCCATTCCCTCCTGCATCACAACTTTAGTGAATAAGGGAACAAAGCCAAAACTTATGGCACTGAGTCCGCAAAGTAAAAATCCTTTTTGTCTCATGTCCCCTATTATACAAAAGAACAAATATAAAAAAAAGGCAGATTATTCTGCCTCTGGGAACAATTGTTTACGCTGGTAGGCTCTTTGCCAATCCATTGTAAATTCACCAACCGCAATCGTAGTAGCCGGATGATTGATCATATTGAATAAAACATCACATGGTACAGTTACCGCCTGAATTCCTGCTTTGATCAATTCATGAACTTGGTATGTATTTTTAAAACTTGCCGCTACAACTTTTGTCGGCAATCCGTTGACTTTCAGCATCTCAATCAGATCTTTCGTGGTTTGTACTCCATCGCCATAATTGCACATCCGATTTACATAAGGTGCCAAGTAATCCGCCCCGTTACAAGCAGCCAAAAATCCTTGTTCTGCTGAATAAATAGCTGTTGCCAAAGTATGAATTCCGCGTTTTTTACACTCCTTGATCGCCTTTAGACCATCATGAGTCACCGGAATCTTAACATACATATTTTTAGGTCGTAATGCAGCAATTCTTTCCGCCTCTTCCATGATCCCTTCATAATCGGTTTTCACAACCTGGATAAACAATTTCTGGTCATCGCTTAATATAGCCAGCAAATCGTGAATCACATCCATAGCCTCACGGCCTGATTTAGTCAAGATCGATGGATTTGTGGTCACTCCTGAAACGGTACAAAGTTCATTTAATTTTTTGATTTTTTGAATATCAGCTGAATCGATAATCAATTCCATGTTTCATTCCTCCTAAGTACCTTTAATATACCAGAATCACCACTGATTGTCTATTATTTTTTATTGTTTTTTATTGTTTGAAAGAAAAAGGCCGATATAGTATCGGCCCATCATTCGATTTAGAAAGCTTCTTTTCCCTTCGTATATGTCATTTCTACACTATAGTCATCATTCAATACGACCAAATCTGCATCTTTACCCGTCTGGATACTTCCCTTACGATCATCCACACCAATCATGCGAGCCGGATTGATCGTGCAGGCATTGATTGCCGTCTGCCAAGGAACCAAAGCCTTTTCTACTAAGATCTGCAGGCCTTTATTGACATTCAATGTCGAACCAGCCAATCCTTTCGTATCCGTCAAGTGAGCACTTCCATCTTCATACAGCTCAATTTCATTGCCGCCAAATAAAGTTTTTGTGCCGGCCGGCAATCCTTTGACCATTAAAGAATCGGTGATCATAACCGAATAATTTGGTCCTTTCGCTGTAAAATAATCATTCAAAGCATCATAGGTAGAGTGATTGCCATCGCAAATGATCTCACCATATACGTCCCGGAAACGGAAAGCTGCACCAACCAATCCCGGATCACGATGATGGAACTTCGTCATACCATTATAGACATGCGTCATGCTTTTAGCTCCATGAGCAATAGCCATGCGAGCCTGATCATAAGTAGCTCCAGAATGACCTTGGCTGACTACGATGTCATGATCCACGCAGAAACGTGTCAAAGCATATCCTTCATCATGTTCACAAGCCATCGTAACAACTTTGATCAAATGATCGCTGGCTTCATAGTATCGCTGGAATTGTTCCACATCCGGTTTAACACAATATTGCTCTGGCTGAGCTCCTTTATAGACTTGATCCAAATAAGGTCCTTCAAAATGAATTCCTAAGATCTCAGCTCCTTCATAACCTTCGCGTACTACTTTCGCAACATTTTTGACTGCATTCGTCAGCACTTCTTCACTTTGCGTGATTGTCGTCGGCAAAATGCCTGTTACCCCTTCCTTAACGATGTTTTTCATCCAGTTACGCAAACCTTCTTCTTCGGCATCATTGGTATCAAAGCCATAAGCTCCATGCGTATGCACATCGATGAATCCAGGGACAATTCGCTTATCTCCGTAATCCTTATCGACTGGTTTCGTTCCATATGGATAGATTTCCTGAATCTTTCCATCTTCAATCTCGATCTGAGCTTCTAACCAATTATTCAAAACCCAGACTCTTGTACTTTGTAAGATCATGATTATTTACCTCTTTTCTTCAGTATTATTATACCTTTTCTGAAAGCGCTTTGACGACCATCCTGTTACACTTTTTAATGGGTTTTTTGTACAAAAAACGCTCCTTTCTCAAGAAGCGTTTTGTCGAATATAGTTTAGGGCACCGCCAGCCATGATCAAATCCAGATCCGCATCGGTACATTCCACACGACAACGAATCTTTTGGCCGCTTGTCTGATCATAGATTTCTAGTGAACGTTGAGTGTATAGATTCTTCAAATCAGAAAGCTGTAAAGTATCCATCTCCTGAATCTTGTCATAATCTTCCGGATTCTCAAAGATCAAAGGAAGTATGCCGAAATTGATGAGATTTGCTTTGTGGATTCGCGCAAACGACTTACAAAGGACTGCTTTGATGCCTAAATACATCGGTGCCAAAGCAGCGTGTTCACGACTCGAACCTTGACCATAGTTTTCTCCCGCAACAATAATACCGCCATGGTTGTTCTGGCAAACATCGTAAAAATCTGGCTTATTGTTTTTAAAAACAAACGTTGATAATTTCTCAATATTTGAACGGTAAGGCAACACCTCGGCTCCGGCAGGGGCAATATGGTCGGTCGTAATATTATCTCCAAGTTTTATCACAACTTTTTTACTCAGAGAAGACGGCATCGCAGTGTTTTGAGGAATCGGCTTGATATTCGGCCCTCGAATGATTTCAACAGAATCCGGATCACGACTAGGGTAAAGAATCATGCCGTCATCAATGATCTGCGGCTCCGGTGGAAAATCATCTTCATATGCGATCATTGACGGATCTGTGAATACACCGCTGACAGCACTGGCAGCAGCCACTTCCGGAGAGGTCAAATAGACTTTCGCCGATAAGGTACCAGATCGTCCATAGAAATTTCGATTAAACGTACGGATTGAAACTCCTTCGGTTTTTGGACTTTGTCCCATGCCGATACAAGGTCCGCAAGTACACTCTAATATTCTGGCTCCCGCCTGGATAAAGATCTGCAGTGAACCGCTTTGAATCAGTTTCAAGAGCACCTGACGAGAGCCCGGCGAGATAATCAAGGAAACATGCGGTGACACTTTTTTTCCTTTTAAGATCATTGCCGCTTTCATCAAATCTTCATAACCCGAGTTCGTACACGATCCAATGGCAACCTGATCTACTTTGATTCCTGCTAATTCTGTGATCGGGCGAACCGCATCCGGAGAATTTGGACATGCTGCCATCGGCTTTAACTGGCTCAAGTCAATTTCAATTGTTTCATCATAACTAGCCTGAAGATCCGCCTGCAAAGGACGATAATCCTCTGGTCTTCCCTGTTTTTCTAAAAACTCTTTTGTTTTTTCATCACTAGGAAATATCGACGTGGTCGCCCCTAATTCAGCACCCATATTGGTGATTGTTGCTCTTTGATACACGCTCAACGTTTTTAAAGCATCTCCGGTATACTCAAAGACTTTACCAACTCCGCCCTTAACAGATAATCTTCGTAATAATTCTAAAATGATATCTTTACTGGAAACACCATGTCGTAAAGATCCAATCAAACGGACTTCTACGACCTTAGGCATCGTCAAACGATAAGGATACCCCGCCATCGCCTTTGCGACATCCAAGCCACCTGCTCCGATTGCCAAGCATCCCATTGCTGAACTGGTAGGCGTATGGGAATCGCTTCCGATCAAGGTCTTTCCGGGTTTCGCAAACCGTTCCAAGTGCACTTGATGGCAGATTCCATTCCCTGGTTTTGAAAAAACAATGCCGTACTTTGAGGCTACGCTTTGCAGGTAAGCATGATCATCCGCATTCATATATCCACTCTGCAGAGTATTGTGGTCAACATAGCTCACTGACAATTCTGTCTTAACACTAGGAAGACCCATCGCTTCAAATTGCATATAGGCCATGGTCCCTGTCGCATCTTGTGTCAATGTTTGATCAATTCGAATCTCAATCGGTTCTCCAGGAATCATTTCCCCGCGGATTATATGTGCTTTCAAGATCTTATGCGTTAGATTTTCCATATTTTTTCTCCTTCATGTCGCTTATTATATCAAAAAATGAAAATAAATGAAAGATTATGATATAATATGAAAATCAATGAAAGGAAATTGAAACGATGAATCTGAAAGAGATCTATCTAGAAAACGAAACGATCAATCGGATCGACCCTTCTCTTTATGGTAAATACCATGTTAAAGCGGGTTTGCGAAACGAAAATGGTACAGGCGTTAAAGTGGGACTGACCAAGATCAGCGATGTCGTAGGTTATAAGGTAGAGCACGGCAAGAAAACTCACGTTCAAGGCCGTCTGGTCTATCGCGGCTACGACATTGAAGAACTGGCCCAACATCGATCAAAAGAAAACCTTGGTTTTGAGATGACCGCTTTTTTATTGATCTTCGGTAAACTTCCGACGCATCGACAACTTTTAGATTTTCACAAAGAACTCATCAAAACCGCGGATGCCAGTCAAGTTGACATCCAGTATAAAACCTCAAATCTTCTGAATGCGATCCAAATTGAAGTTTTAAAACTCTATGGAGATGATCAAGATCCTGACAGCGACACCTTAGAACAACGGATGTTGAAAGGAATCTACATTTTGGCCAGTATGCCTCTATTCATGCTGAGTCATTATAAAAAAGAAAAGATCGATAAATATCCTTTACCAGATAAAGGAATCGCTGAAAATGTATTATGCATTATTCGCGGCAATACACACTATTCAGATTTGGAAGCCTCGATCTTAGATCTATTGTTTATGCTTCATGCCGATCATGGAGGCGGAAATAACTCCACTTTTACCAATGTCGTCATGTCCAGTACGGGGACTGACATCTATTCATGCATCAGTGCTGCCTTAGGCTCCTTAAAAGGACCTCGGCACGGAGGAGCAAACATCAAAACAAGCGCCATGTTCAATGCCATCTTTGAAGAATATGGTGTCACAACGGATGAAAAGATATTGCGCAAAATCGCCAAGCGACTTCTGGAAAAAGACTTTTTTGATCATGCTGGCTTGATTTACGGAATAGGTCATGCGATCTATACAAAAAGCGATCCTCGCTGTCAGTTGATCAAGACTGCCTGCAAAAGCCTTGCCCGAGAGAAAGGCAAAATGGATGAATTCCGCACTTTAGAGGCATTTGAAAAAGCCGCATTATATCAAATGCGCAAAATCAAGCACATCGAAACTTGTGCCAACGTCGACTTTTATTCCGGATTTGCCTACTCTTTATTAGGGATTGAAGAAAGCTTATTCACGCCCTTATTTGGAATGGCCAGAACATCCGGATGGGTTGCGCATCACTTGGAAAATCGTCAAAACAATCGCAAATTGATTCGTCCTGCCAATGTATATGTAGGCGATGAATAAAGAAAGGAAACACAGATATGACTCAGACAATTACAGTATTTCGCGGCGACGGTATCGGTCCCGAGATTACCGATGCCGTCCTGACAATATTACAAGAAGCAAAAGCAGACCTTGCCTTCGAGATCTTTGATGTGGGAGAAGCGGTATATCATAAAACCGGATTTTTTATTCCGGAGAATGGATTGGAATCTTTTCGCCAAAATAAGATCTTATTGAAATCTCCTATCACAACACCAATTGGGAAAGGCTTCCGTTCTTTGAATGTCACTCTCAGAAATCAATTCGATCTTTGGGCAAATATTCGTCCCGCAAAATCAAATCCTTGTTTAGATACGCTCTATAAAAATATAGATATCGTTACGTTCCGCGAGAATACCGAAGACCTCTATATCGGCGAAGAAAAGAAAATTGACGAAGATACTGTGATCGCTATCAAAAAGATCACACGCACGGCGAGCCAAAGAATCATTCGAGCAGCTTTTGAATATTGCCGCCGGCATCATCGTAAAAAATGCACATGTGTACATAAAGCAAATATCTTGAAACAAACTGACGGCTTGTTTCTGTCCTTATTTCAAGAAATTGCCAAAGATTATCCCGAGATCCAGGCAAACGACTTGATCGTAGACAACACTTGTATGCAGCTGGTGATGCATCCCCAACAATTCGATGTTATGGTCATGCCCAATCTTTATGGTGACATCATCAGTGATCTGACCAGTGGTTTGATTGGCGGCTTAGGTCTGTTGCCAAGCTGCAACAAAGGAGACGAATATGCTATGTACGAAGCCGTCCATGGTTCAGCCCCTGATATCGCCGGCAAAGGAATTGCCAATCCGACAGCACTCTTGTTGAGCAGCTGCATGATGTTAGACGATATAGGACAAATAAAAACTGCAAAAACTATTCGAACTGCTTTGGATCAAGTCTTTTCAAAAAAACAGGCATTGACTCCAGATTTGGGAGGCCAGGCATCCACAAAAGAATTTGTTGAGGCCATTCTACAAGAAATAAGACGATGAAGTTTAATATTCTTCATCGTCTTCTTCTGTATAATAATCTTCGGTTTTCATTGTCAGGATATATGTCCCGTCCTTAGGATAAGCAGCCTTTTCTTTCTGATCGGCCAAAATCTCTAAGGTACAAGGATATCCCAAAGCTTCTAATTCTTCTAAAAGTTTATCCTTGCCTAATTTTTTTGTGATTGCTCGTCCGCATGCACAGTTTCCATACTGATCCAGACACTGTAAGATCCATTCCGGGATCTTTGACTGAGTAGCCATGTAATACACCTCGCTTAATTTCTTATATATGATACCAAGCTTTTTCAAGAAATCAAGAAAAAAAGGAGAACCTTAGTTCTCCAACAACTCTATGATCTGCGGATAATAGGTATATCGGTCATCTACATACTGTAATGCTTCATTACAGATGGCACGTGATTTTTCACGATCAATATCTCTATACGCATTCGCATAGCGGTAATAAATCATATCTTTGATCTCGTTTTCACGAAGGATATATCCATAATTGGCATCCCCTAATCCATAATCACCATGTTCGATATATAAATCAGCAATATCCATCATGGCACGAGTCTCATAAATCTGATATAGATCTTCAAACTGACTTAATAAGGCATAGAGGAAGTTTTCATAATATTTCACATCATCATACTGCCAATTTTTCAGTACAACATAAGCTACATCCATGAATTTTCCAATCATTGTCGTAGCATCTTCTTTCACGATACCAGCCAGTTGCTCCATCGTCGTGAGCCCTTTATGCTGAGCAATCATCAACAAGCGCTTAACTAGATCAAAAGCAGCACTATATTCATCATTGTTAGCTAAACCATCTGCTAAGATCTCATATTGTGCATGATCTTGAATCTCTTTTTGCATCAGAGCAAAATCACTGGCTTTGATATCCACGGTACCAGCTACTTTGGAAACCAGAACCGGAATCAAATCAACATCGTATCCATCTTCATCGAAACTGTAACTTTTAGCATTCAGTTGATATGTATCCAAAATCGATTTAGCGATCTTTTTTTCATCCGCTTCTTCCAAAAGCATGGAAGCGTATTGATCATATCCCATTTCAATTCCCATGGCACGCGCCATATCGATGCATGTATCCAGTGAAAATTGTTCATATTGAGCGATTTTATCAGCTTTTTTTGTCTTTGTTGCAGTCTTCTTTTCAGGTGCTTTTTTCACTGGCGCTTTTTTCGTTGCAGTTTTCTTGGCCGCCGTTTTTTTCACGGCTGTTTTTTCGGTCTTAGTTTCCACGCCAGCTTGAGTATTTTTGAGAGTTTCTGTCTTCGGACTTGCCTTTTTAGCTTTCGTTGTTGTTTTTGAACTCGACGTTGTTTTTTTCGCAGTTTTCGTTCCTGCCGTCTTTGTTTTCTTGGTTTCTTCAACGATCTTGGTTCCTTTCTTTTCCGTCGTACTTTTTGTCTGCGTTTTCTTTGCGGGCATATCAGATCCTCCTTGTACTACCTTTAAAGTATAACACTTTTAAACGAAGCAAAAACAGAAAATGTCCAAACTTTTCACATTTTTTTGATTTTTTAGTGCAATATTCTTAAAATTTCACATGTTTATGATTTGTTTTTTGACATATTTCAGTTGTATACTACCTCCATAAAGTAAAAAGGAATCGACTGAAATCCTTTTGATATATAAAGGAGGTTTTTTCATGAATCAAAATCAAAACATTCCACCTGAGTTTCAGCCCAAGAAAAAAGTTCATTTCAATAAAGTGACCGGCATTCGTATTGGCGTGATCTTGCTATGCGGTCTTGCTGGATTTGGAGGATCTTATTTAGCTAATAACATAGGGTCTTCTTCTGGAATTACGATCAATCAGCAATCCGGAAACTCTACATCCGGCTCAGTGATTCGCGATGTCAGCGATATCGCCAGCAAATGTGGCCCCAGCGTTGTCGAGATCACTACGGAATCCGTTTCAAGCGGAAACAGCATCTTTGGTCAATACATTCAACAAGGAGCCGGCAGTGGTGTCATTTTTAGTGAAGATGGATATATCATCACCAACAATCACGTCATTGAAGGGGCTACTTCCATCGTTGTGACTCTGGCAAGCGGCGATCAATATAACGCACAATTGGTAGGAACAGACAGTCAAACTGACTTGGCAGTGATCAAAATTGATGCCAATAATCTTGTCCCGGCAACGATCGGTGACAGCGATAGCCTTCAAGTCGGTGATGCAGCCATTGCGATTGGAAACCCTTTAGGCGAACTGGGCGGTACAGTGACAACCGGAATCATCTCGGCTTTAGACCGTGAAATTACCGTAGAAAACGAAACCATGACACTGTTACAGACAGATGCAGCCATTAACCCCGGAAATTCTGGAGGCGGACTCTTTGATGGCAACGGCAATCTAATCGGTATCGTTAACGCAAAAGAAAGCCAAACCGGTATCGAGGGTCTAGGATTCGCTATTCCTATCAACGGTGCTTTAGATATTATCGACGAACTGATTGAAAACGGATCCGTGACCAGCCGTCCTGCTTTGAATGTCTCTTTATATGATTACTCTTCCGGTCAAAGTCTTGGAAATAGTGATATGCAAGACGGAGTCTATATTGTTCAAGTTGTACAAGGCGGTGCCGGAGATCAAGCCGGACTTCAGCAAGGTGATCGTATCGTTCAATTCGATGGTGAAGAAGTCAGCACTTCTGCCGAAGTCAAAGCCATTTTAAGAGAACATCAGATTGGCGATCGGGTCGAGATGGTAATTGATAGAGATGGCGAAACTCAAACCGTTACTGTCACCCTGGGACAACAGTCTTCTTAAGAGATCTTATGATCTCTTTTTTTTTTACACTTTTTGTACAAAAAAGATTGATCCATTTTATCTTCTTTAGCTCATGATCCGACTTAAAACAAGCTTATCTACTGCTTTTTTTTCAACTTTTCCTCTGATATGGGCAATGGTCTTTTTCAATTCAATGATACAGATGCATTTTTAAGTATTTAGTTTGTTTTGGCTATGAAAATGCACTATAATGAGCATAGAATCAAACAGAGGAGGTACTCAAAAAATGAATCAGGAAAAAATCCAAAAAAGAAAAATAATGTTGGTGGGTACCGGTTTTGTCGGCATGAGTTTCGCCTATTCTCTTTTATCTGAAAAAGGGATTGATGAGCTTGTATTGGTGGATGTGAATGCCGATAAAGCCAAAGGAGAACAGATGGATCTGAGCGATGGTCTTCTTTACGCCAACACAAAAATGAAGATCACAGCTGGATCATATGCCGATGCACAAGACACCAACATCGTTGTCTTAACGGCAGGAGCGGCCCAAAAGCCAGGACAGTCCCGCCTAGACTTAGTCAAAATCAACGCCAACATCACAAAGGGTGTTTGTGAAGAATTAAAGAAAAACAATTTTAACGGTCTGCTGGTCGTAGCCAACAACCCGGTTGATATCATGACCTATGTCGCATGGAAGACAAGCGGTCTTCCTAAAAACCATGTCATCGGTTCAGGAACTGTTTTAGACACTGCTCGTTTACGACACGCTTTGAGCGAACGTTTAGGCTTCGCAGATTCTAACATTCACGCCTATATCATGGGAGAACATGGGGATTCCAGCTTCGTACCATGGATCCATTCATATATTGGAGCCAAGAACTTGTTGGAATATCTGGATGAAAACGATATTGATCTTAGCGAACTCCAAAACATTTATATTGATGTACGTGACAAAGCATATAAGATCATCGATCTCAAACGTGCAACCTATTATGGAATCGGTTTGGCCTTAAAACGAATCGTTTCTTGTATCTTGAATAACGAAAGAGCTATTCTTCCTGTTTCCAGTTATCAAAACGGAGAATATGGTCGAGAAGGATATTTTATCGGAACTCCAAGTGTTGTAGGATCTAATGGAGTGGAACAGATTGTAAAATTGCCACTCAATGAAAACGATCAGCAACGATTCAACAATTCTTTTGATACATTAAGAAAAACAATCGAAGACAATTTAGGTGACATTCTTTAAAAAAAACGGACTTTCTTATCGAAGGTCCGTTTTGATTCTATCTAATCTCACAACTCGATCAAACAAACTGATAACAGGTCTTTGTTCTTTCGTCCAGATCAGATCATCCACATGATAATGTCCGTGAAACCAAATTTGATAATCTAATTTCTTTTCTATTTTATCTAAAAAAGAATGCAATTCTACAGTTTCCGCAGGATACCCATCCATCGAAACAGAATAACGTTTTGAAAAAGGATGCGATGCGAACACATCGTGGGTGAGAACATAATCTACCTTCCAGCCAACCCGTTCCAGATTTTTCAAAGCATTTTGGCATTCTCTTTGATCACAAATCTCTTCTGCCCACCAATTCTTGTGCTCTGTACGATACATCCGATCATGAGAATAGCCTCCGCCAAAGGCAAAGAATGTCTCTCCCTGAAGCTGAAAAATCTCTCCTCTTTGTAAATGATAGATATTCTCGCGGATACGATGCACCTTGCCGCCCTTCCATTCTTCTACAGGGTAAGATTTCAAAACATCAAAATTCTCATGATTGCCATCGATAAATAAGGTCGTCCAAGGCAGAGTTTCCAACCAATTGAGCCAAAAGCGATCGCCGCTGGCACCATCCCAAATACATCCAAAATCGCCACAAATAATCAAATAATCATCCCGATTCATCTGTAATCCTTCTTTAAACTCATCGGGATTGATCTTATGAATGTCGATTTCACGATGCGTATCACTTGTCAAATAAATCATAAATCTGTAAAACTCCTAAAAACATAGAAAGTGCCTGATTTCTCAGGCACTAGTTTTATTCAACTCCTAGAATAAATGAGTAGACAGGCTGTTTACCGTCATGAATCTCGACTTCTGCTTCACTGATTTCTTCAATATAGTCAGCGATCACCTGTGCCTGTTCTTCATTGGACTCTTGCCCATAGATCAAAGTGACAAGTTCACTGTCCTCATCTAGCATCCGATCTACTAAACGTTTTGTTGCTTCTAAACAATCCGGACAAGAAACAACGATATCTTTTCCAAAGATTCCCATGTATTCATCTTTCTTGATTTCCAATCCTTCGTAAGTCGTATCCTTGATCGCATAAGTGACTTCTCCCGACTTAACATGATCGATTGCTTCCTGCATTTCTTCCAGGTTCTCTTCTAATTCAACTTCTGGATTAAACATCACGCAAGCACTGAGCCCTTGTGGAATCGTCTTTGTAGGTAATACATGAATATCTTGATCTTCACAAACTTGCTGTGCCTGTTGTGCCGCCAATACAATGTTGGAATTATTTGGCAAGATCAGAATATGATCTGCATTCAGCTTTGCAATAGCACTGACAAAATCCTCTGTGCTCGGATTCATAGTCTGGCCACCGCCTATCACGACATCAGCCCGCAGTTCTTTGAACATCGCATCGACTCCAGATCCTGGTGCCACAGTGATAATAGCGTATTTCTTGTGTTCTTGCGGTGCTGATTCTGGCAGAGTCTCTTCTTTTTCCAAGATGTTGTCATGCTGTTCTTGCATGTTTTCTACTTTTAATTTCACAAAACGACCTTGTCGTTTCCCCATTTTAATCGCCGTTTTCGGTTCTAAAGTGTGAACATGCACTTTTACCAAATCTTCATCTTGCACACAAACGATCGAATTTCCAATCGTTGCCAGTTCTTCCCTAAATTGTTCTTCGGAAAAATGACGCATACCGTTTTCGTTTAATCGCAAGATAAATTCAGTACAGAATCCATACTCTTCTTCCTGGCCCTCTACGCGCGTCTGAGAAGCATCTACATTCGATGTACTCTCGCTAAGTTCAACAACTTCACCCTTTAAAGCGGATAAGAAACCTTCAAGAATCACACATAAACCTTTTCCTCCGCTATCCACAACGCCGACTTCCTCTAAAACAGGAAGAAGTTCCGGGGTTCTTAATAAGGATTCATTGGCTTCCTCCACCATTTTCTGCATAACAGCTACACAATCTTCAACTTCTTCAGTCACTGTGTATGCATATGTATAATCCGCCGCTTCTCGAACAACGGTCAAGATCGTTCCTTCTACAGGGCGCATAACAGCACGATAGGCCACGCGAGATCCATTGACAAGCGCATTCGCCAACTGCATCGCATCGATCTCTTCCAGATCTTCCACTGCCTGATAGAATCCTCTAAAGATCTGTGATGTGATGACGCCAGAATTACCCCGCGCCCCCATCAACAAACCGCGAGACAGCGTTTTACAGATCTTTCCCACTGTAGGAGCATCTTCCTTTAAAGCATCCTTCACTCCATTTGAGAAAGTCAGATTCATATTTGTTCCCGTATCTCCATCTGGCACGGGGAACACATTTAATGCATCGATCTCCGCTGAATGATTTGCCAGGTTATTCATTCCTGATTTCAGCATATCCTTCAGCAATCCACTGTTGATACTTTCCATCGTTACACCTACTTCTCTAAACGTACGCCTTGAACATAGATATTAACTGCCAGGCATTTTACTTCCAATGTTTTTTCCAGGACGTATTTTACTCGTTTCTGGGCTTCTGTCACCACTTCACTTAAACGAATCCCTTGTAAAGCGATGATGTATAGATCCAGCACTAAGCCTTCTTCTTTCTGGCTTACAACGACACCGCGGGCATAATTTTCCTTCTTTAACAATTCTGCCCATCCATCACGGATCGTCTTCTGACTTGTCATTCCAATCACACCGTAGCTTTCTGTGATGGCGCCGCCGGCTAAAGATGCGATCGCATCCAAAGAAATAGAAATTTGTCCGTATTCTGTTGACTTATTAATAGGCATAAAAATACCTCCTGTTCGTACAAATAATTATACTCTATTCCCTATCAATTTACCACATCAAACGATAAGGTCGTTTCATTCCAACGATAATAAGTTGAAGTTCCAGGATCATAATAAAGATCCAGCGCAGCACTATACTGCATCCCAAAAGCGCTATCATCAACGACCCAATCTGTCGCAGTTGAATAATAATCCTCTGGCTGTTCTTCTGCTGCAGATGCATCTTCTTCTAATGATTCATCCGTGGTTGCTGTTTCTTCTGATGCTTCTTCGCCTTCAGAATTTTCTTCTGATTCCTGCTCTTTTTTATCTTCTTCTTTTTTTGAAGGATCAAACGAATCACAGTTTACTTTTTCGATTGCTGAATTTTCTGAATCTAAGAAAAGACATGCATTTTCTCCTTGCAAAGACGATAACAAACTCGTATAGTTCGAAAGCATATACAAGGAATCCAATGAAGTGTAAATCTTATTTCCATCTTGCATCGTGATTTGAAGCATATTGGCATCATAACTGGATTCATACGGAACAATTTCTGCGATCTTCTCAATGATCTCTTTCCCTAAAACATCTTGGTGTTCCTGAAATTGTTTTTGGAGATTTTGTCTTTGTTTTTTTGTAAAACCGGCAATTAAAGGAAAATGCACAATATCTTCCAGATGATCTTCTGTAATTTCAATGGGATCACCTTCTAAAGGCAGAGCATAATTCTTATTCTCAGAAACATAATATCCAATAACTGTTTGCTCAGTAATCTCTATTTTTAATATCTTGCCTTCTTGATAAACAGAAGCGCTTTGAACCAGAGGAAGACTCTCTAGGCGATCTTCCAAGACAAACTTTGGCGTCAGTAAAGGTCTTGTCTGCGTTGAAATCTTTGCAGTCTGGTAAAGCTCTGCATCAGAATAAAAGGTATTCCCTGTACAAACCAAAGCCTTGATTCTTGAATCTTCGGAAAAGAAGTAAACAAAAAAACTAGACATGCAAAAAACGAGAACGCAAAGGATGGAAGTCGTTCGAATACTGAAACGAAATTCTCGCTTTTTTAAACGACCTACCAAATCAAGCGCTCCACTTCTGTGATCAGATCAATACCATATTCTTCTTTTGCCCGTGTTTGGATCAACTGAATCAAATCCAAAACATCCTGACATGTCGCTTTTCTATCCGCATTCACAATAAAATTAGCGTGCTTTAAAGACACTTGCGCTCCTCCGATCTGATGACCGCGAAGCCCAAGCTGTTCGACCAGCTTCCACGCAGGAATCGATGCAGGATTACGAAAAACACTTCCCGCACAAGGCATTTCCAATGGTTGAGATTCCATTCGTCTTGTCCGCCGAGAATCCATCAGTTCTCGAATTTCTTTCTGATCCGATGGCTGCAAATGAAAGCAGCCGCCTAAAATAATCCAATCTTTGTTTTTTTGAAACGCAGAGTGACGATAACTATAGTCCAGATCTTTTGGATCCATCCATTCCATCTTCTGATCGTGCAGCACTAAAACTCCTTTTAGAATCGATGCCATGTCTGATTTATAGGCACCTGCATTCATATAAAGAGCCCCGCCAATCGATCCAGGGATCCCGGAAGCAAATTCCAGACCACTTAGCGAACGTTTCATTGCTTCCACAGATAAGTTGATCAACGAGCATCCCGCTTGGGCAATCAAATGATCGTCTTCAAAGAAAAAATCATTCAAAGTGCGATCCAGATTGATGATTGCGCCATGAAAAGGAGCATCGCTGCATAAGATGTTTGATCCCCTTCCAAGTATATAATAAGGCAGTTTTTCTTCTTTTAAGATCTGTAAGATCCGCATTAATGCCATTTCATTTTTCGGATAAATATAATAATCGACCGGACCGCCAATACGATAGGTCGTGTGTTTCTTCATAGGCTCTTCGCATAGCACTGCCCCATAAACTTCTAATCTTTCTTTCATCGTCATTCTATTTCCCCCTCTTATGTAGAATGATACATTGTCGACACTCCTCGATAATGTCATATGCTGCATTTGGTTTCCCCAGCTCCAAAGCATTTTTGCATACCAGCTGCATCTTCTTTTCATCTAAAAACAGTTCAACAATCGCCCGGTGTAAAGAATCGGCATTGAGATCCTTTTCCTCGATCATCAATGCTGCCCCTTGATCAACCAGTACACTGGCATTATAAAACTGATGATTGTTAGCCACATAAGGGCTTGGAATCAAGATGGAAGGAAGACCTAAAGCAGTCACTTCCGCCAAAGTAGTTGCGCCTGCCCGACAGATCATTCCATCGACTTTCTCATATATTTTTAATGTATCCACATAACCTACGACATGGACATGATCCATGCCCTCAAATAAAGCAATATCTTCTAAATTATCTTTCCCACATACATAGAGAAACTGAAGATCTTCTGTGACTCCTTTTAGGGCATCCTTCATCAACTGATTAACACTGCTGGACCCTAATGAGCCCATCATGATCAAAATCGTTTTCTTAGCGGGATCCAAACCCAGTGAATCATAATAATCCGTATCCAGTTTAGCTTCTTTAGCAATCGTAGCTCGCGGATTCCCCAACAAAACCGTTTTTTCTTTCGGGAAAATCTCTGAACATTTTTCATAACACGTTATGATGCGATCCACCTTGTTCATAACCAATTGATTGGCTTTCCCAACGATCGAATTTTGTTCATGGATCATTGTGCAGATTCCCAAAGCATGCCCTGCCAAGATGACAGGCGCAGAAACATATCCCCCGAAGCCGATCACTAGATCTGGTTGAAAAGACTTTAAAATCTTTTTGCTTTTTTGATATGCAAAAAAGAGCTGACCGACCGCCTTCATCTTGCGAATAGGCGATCCAACCAAACCCGATGTATGAAGCGATGTGAATGGATACCCTCTTTCTGGAATCAATTGGGCCTCCATTCGATCATCATTTCCAATAAATAAAATATCACAGGCCGGATCTTTTTCTTTAAACATATCCATCAAGGCCAACGCCGGATAAATATGTCCTCCCGTGCCTCCCGTTACACAAGCTATTTTCATATCTGAATAAGTATATCACAAAAAAACTAGATTCAACGATTTTTAGTCTACATTGATCGGTTCTTCTGTCTTATTTAGCTTTCCCATCAAGATGAGCCGCTGATCACTATCGAACCCGTAATCCAAATCACACGTCGACAAGGTCACGAAATTTCCCTCAGATACGTCCACATCATTCTGGTATTGAGCCTTATTTTTCATTTCTGATAGTCTTTCCTCTCTAAAGTCTCCGAATGAAGTCGTATAGTATACCGAACCATCTATATCCTTCGCAAAGAAAACGATAGAGCATTCATAATTGGCAGAAGGCGTCAGCAGATAAAAAAACGGATGTGATGCAAAAAAATCAAGATCATCAAAATTAGAAAGTGCTGTGAACATACCGCCGATATCCACTGAATGTCCATAGATAATTGAATTATCCTGACTAAAATCAGCAGGAGCATCCGCATCCAAAAAGATCGATCCCATGCGATTTGCTTCTTTATTGACCGTATGATCTAAGTAGTATGAATTATCCTCGCCCTGAACGACTGGATAGGAAATCTCACAATCCGGCACTACGATCCAAGCAATAATATCCGGATTCTGCGCCTGCAGCGCTTGCCAATCGGGTTCAAACCCCTGATCGGTCACCACCAGTTTTTCCAATTCTTTTGTTTCCTCTTGGACCGTGTTCTGGGTTGAATAGATTGTCCATAACTGATATGCACTAAAACCAAATACAACGATACAAACAATCATCAATATACGATATGCCCATTTTTTCATACCCCCATATTAAACTATCTGGCTGCTTTTGCGCAATAAAAAAGGGAGTTCACACTCCCTGATACGGATTATTTTGTCAGTAAACCAGCAGCTTCTTTATCCACAACCACAGTAACATCTGGGTGATTTTGTAATGCGGAAGCCGGCATATCTGTTGTCACAGGCCCTTCGACCATAGCTTTCACTGCTTCAGCTTTATCTTTTCCTGAAGCAACCAACAAGATCTTTTTCGATTTCATGATTGTTCCGATTCCCATAGAAATTGCCTGTTTTGGAACTTTGTTCATATCGTTGTCAAAGAAACGAGCATTTGCTTCGATCGTACTAGGTGTCAAATCCACGATATGAGTCAATTCATCAAATGATGTACCTGGTTCATTGAACCCGATATGACCATTACGTCCAATTCCTAACAACTGCAAGTCAATGGAAACTTTATCCAGTTGTGCTTCATATGCTTCGCAATCTTCTTTGCAGTTTCCATAAGGAACATGTGTGTTCTCAGGATCAATATCAATATGATCAAACAGATTCTCTTTCATGAAGGTGTAATAAGATTGTGCATTGTCTCGGTCAATTCCCACATATTCGTCTAAGTTATATGTTCGAATACTTTTGTAGCTTGTACCATTTTCTTCATGATCTTTGATCATGCACTGATAAAGTCCCACTGGAGAACTTCCGGTAGCCAATCCTAATACGACATTACCTTTTGCGACAACTTCTTTCATGACTTCAAAAGCCTTAGCCGACATTTCATCATAATTTTCACATACAATTACATTCATAGTAATACCTCCGTCATTTATTCAAATTATAACATACAGGAAATCGTTTCAAAGCTCTTTTTTTGTAAACGTTTTATCTTTTTTAGTGGGTTTACACTTTTATACTTTTTATTTGTAAATTTTACGAAAAAAATAAACTTGTACAAATAGAAATAGTATAATAAAGATATCGTAGGAGGAAATGTTATGCCAAAACAAAACCCGTTATTAAACATCATAAAACGGCAAAAACAAGGAGAAGCCGTAGGGATCTATTCTTGCTGCTCCAGCAATGCTTTTGTCATCGAGGCGGCCATCGAAACTGCTGTCAAACAAAATTCATGTGTATTGATTGAATCCACCGCAAACCAGGTTGATCAAAATGGCGGATACTCCGGAATGACTCCGAAAGATTTCTATGCATATTGCCTGAGCGAAGCACAAAAAGCCGGCCTTCCAGAAGATCGCATCTTCTTGGGTGGTGATCATCTTGGACCTTTGACAGTTTCCAACAAGCCAGAAGCGGAAGCCATGGAATACGCAAAGACTTTGGTTCATGATTATGTCCGTGCTGGTTTTACAAAGATCCATATCGATACTAGTATGAAAGTGGCTGATGATGATCCAAATATTCGTTTGAGCGATGAAACTATTGCCCGAAGAGGTGCCACTCTCGCAAAAGTATGCGAAGAAGCTTATCAAGAGCTTTTAGAAGAAAAACCAGATGCGATCCATCCAGTCTATATCGTTGGAAGCGAAGTTCCAATTCCTGGCGGTGCCGTTAGCGAAGATGCCGGCATGCAAGTCACGAAACCAGAAGATTTTAAATCAACAGTTTCCACTTTTGAAAAAGCGTTCGAAGAAATGGGTATACAAGATGCCTGGAAATATGTTATGGCTGCTGTTGTTCAGCCTGGTGTTGAAGAAAAAGATGCCGGATGTGAAGAATATGATCGTGAACGAGCCAAAGAGTTGATGGCCTCCATCAAAGATTATAATAATCTTGTATTTGAAGGCCATTCTACAGATTATCAAACAAAGTATAAATTAAAGGAACTCATCGAGGATGGTGTAGGCATCTTGAAAGTTGGTCCGGGATTGACTTATGCTGCTCGCGAAGGGATTTTCTCTTTATGCATGATCGAAGAGGAATTAGCAAAAGTCTATGGTTTTGAAACAAGCCATTTTAAAGATGTATTAGATGAAGTGATGTTAGAAAATCCAGGTAAATGGGCTCCATACTATCATGGAACAGAAAAAGAAATTGCCTTCAAACGTCAATACTCTTTCTCCGACCGTTCTCGTTACTATATGCCAAATCCAAAAGTTCAAAAAGCTTTGGATACATTATTGAGCAATTTAAAAGAACATCCGGTTTCCCTTCCATTGTTGTCGCAATACATGCCGATCCAATATACGGCAGTTCGAGAAGGAAAACTGGAAAATACACCTGAAGCCTTGATCAAAGCCCGCGTTGCTTATACGATCGAAGAATATACATTCGCCAGCCATCAAGAAAAACTGGTCAACGAATAATACGACAAAAGCCGATCCCAAACGATCGGCTTTTTTATTCTTCTTCAAAATAAAATAATTCTTCAAATCTCTGATCCAAGGCAATACACAAAATCAACGCCAATTTTGCGGTCGGATTAAACTGTCCCGTCTCAATCGAGCTGATGGTATTACGAGATACCCCTACCAGTTCTGCCAAAGCAGCCTGAGAAAGTCCTTTTTCTTGGCGTACCTCTTTTAACCGGTTCTTTAAAATCAACTCATCCTGCATGCCCGACTCCATAGATTCCTAAAAATAACATAAGAAACCCCGCAAAACTGATCAGGATCCAAATTAAAGAAACTTTCTTTTTTAATAAAACAAATCGTGAAAGACCAAATATGATCCCAAATTCAAAAAGCAGAAACAATGTTAATTCGTATAGAGAAAAAGTGACTTCCCCCATCCGAATCTTCCCATGAATCACGTTAAGATAGGAAAGAAAAGAAACAATCATCAAACTCGCCGCAAGGATCGCAAAACTGATCGAATAAGATTGGTATTTTAATAAACGTTCTCTTTCGTCTCCCTTTTTATTTTCATAACGGCTTTTTGATAAAACATCTTCTCGATTCATAAAAAATACCTCCAAAGAGATTTGATCACAATTCCAGCGCATAGGATAAAACACGCGAATAGATAGACCAAATATTTTTTCTTTTTACGAATTTGATATTTTGAATAACATTCGACACCCATACCTATAAACCAGATCAATGACATCAATATGTCAAAAGGCATTTGGATCCCAAGAATTGTTACATCTCCCGAAGCTAAACCTATACAGCCCAAAGCCATTAAGCTTCCCGACAAAATGGCGATGGCCTTAAATCCGTTGTTTTCAGCGGATTTTGTCAGCAGCACTTCTCTTTCATCACCATCTATATTCTCATTGCGACTTCTTCTCAGAATCTCATCTTTGTTCATGACAATACCTCCTTTGCCAAGTGTTCTTGTCAACTCTATTATTACATTGCCAAGTATACTTGTCAATCAGACGACCGAAAAAGACAAGTAATGATCCAAGTCATCCAATATTTTTTTTATAAACTATGGTAAACTGGAATTATGAATAAAAACACTTTAAAAAAGTTGATCCTGGCGATCAATGGAAGCAGCTTAGAAAATCCAACCCGCCATGAACTGATCTTAGATGTACAAAAAGAAACACAATTTTCTAAACGATATATTGAATCGACACTCAACACCTTGCAAAGGCATCATGCCTTAGAATGGATCGGCGATGAAGTGGATCTCTTCCCTTGTGCTGTGATCTTTGCCCGGGCAAAACATAATAGTATTCCCGAGATCCTGGCATTTTGGGAAATGTTTAAATTTGAAAAAGAGTTATTGGCTGAATGTGATATCAAGATCAAAGATAAAAAAATTTATTCGTATATCGATCGCATCAAAAAAGAAGATCCCCACAAGATCATCAGTGATACATTATCCATTCTATATACGGATTCCATTATTCACAAAGATTCTTCGATTCCTTATAAGAATCAAGATCGGGAAATGGTCAATTTAGAATGCAAAGATTTTCTCTTAAAGATCATGCCAAAGCGAGGGATCCCGACAAACCGTGATATCTCCAAAGATCTGCAAGTTTTTTTCAAAGATACGCTAATGCATGAATTTGATCGAACCTGCCCGATCTGCGGGATCCATATGCCGCATATGTTGATTGCGAGTCATATCAAGCCTTTCCGAGACTGTGCGCATATCTTTGAGGCCGCAGACCACAACAACGGATTGCTTCTATGCAGAAATCACGATTTCTTATTTGACCAGGGCTATATTACGTTTGGCCCCAACGGAAAACTCATCATGTCCAGAGATTTAAAACATCCGGAGCATTTTGCCCTCCATGATCTGGATCCTAAATTGATGACAAAGAGTCGTCAATTGTATATGGAATATCATCGAAAACACATTTTTAGAGATCCTCTCTAAACTTTTCAAATATTAAAAATCATAGTAGAATAGGAATACATTTGGGAGGATTTCTATGAGTCAAAAACAATATCCCGTACTCTATGCCACAAAAACTAAAGGGACCTTTTTTAAACATTGCAGTATCAATCCGACGCTCTACTTTGAGATGATCAAAGACGAGGAAAGGGCTAAAACCGATGCAGACTATAACTTATATATGGATGCGATGGTTGATGAATGTTATGATGCGTTGATCCATAAATTCATCACGTCTCAGCCATTAAAAGTAACCAATGACAAGATTCCTTTCTTGATCTTTAAAAGCAATGTTGATATGCGTGTTGTCAAGATGTTTTGTCAGGCCATTCTTGACGAAGTGTATGAAAGCACGGGAACTGATCATCAAGCAAAATATATGGAATTAAAGACAATGTTCATGCAAATGGATAAAGATCCATCTCCTTTTAAAGCCGGCAAGGTGGGAGAAAAATTAACACAGTCTTCGATATTCCAAGATCAATTACAAATCTTGGAAGGTAGTCATAAAAAGATTGATTCGGGAATCATTACACCTTTTAAAGAATACATTCTCTTAAAACAGGAAAATACTCAAAACAAATCAGATAGTAATGAAGATATCGTTGAATGGTAAGCAGAAACGCTTGCCATTTTTTTATTTGAACAAGAAAAAAAGAGCTTCGAATACGAAGCCCTCTTTTTGTGGAAATTAGAGAGAATTTGCTTTTAATTAAGCAACTACCTGCCAAGGAACTGGTACTAGTGGTGTATAAGTTCCTGCCCAGATACCGAAGATACCACCAACGATACCGATAACAAGGAACAATCCAATACACTTAACAGGAGTCCATCCCTTTTTAGAAATTAAGAAGTAGCACATTAAAGTAAACAGTAATGGAATCAAGCAAGGCAAGATCATGTTCAAGTAATCTTGAATGTTGATAAATACGTCTACCATTGTTTCGCCATCTTCAGCAACAGTCTGTCCATTAGGGATAGAGATACCTAATTTAGTTCCAGAACCATAGTTAGAAATCAAGGCACCAACAACAAATACACCTAATACGCTAGCAGCATGTGTAAAGGCTTTGGCATTAGCAGTCATCATTTGAACTGCTTTCATACCTAAGTTGTAAGACCAATACATCAAGCCATAACGCAATGCCATTTCAACACCAAATGCGATGATGAAGTAAAGGATCGGTCCGATAATACTTCCTTCAATAGCCATGTTTGCAGTCAAACCAGCAGTGATAGGAATCAAAGTATACCAGAACAATGCATCACCAATACCACCTAAAGGAGCAGCAACTGAAATACGAACAGAACGAATAGTCTGAATATCAGTTTTAGCTTGTTCCATTGAAAGAACAATACCCATAACGAATGTTACAGCAAATGGGTGAGTGTTCAAGAAGTCCATGTTATGAGTCATGGATGCTGCCAAATCATCTTTGTTCTTATGAACTGCTTGAAGACCAGGAAGCATTGCCCACAACCATCCAGCAGATTGCATACGTTCATAGTTGAAGCAAGCTTGCAGCTGCATTGAACGCCAAACCATTTTATTTAAGATTTTCTTCTCAACTCTAGGTGCTGGAGTAGTATCTTTATAAGTTGTCATTACATTAGATTCCATCACTTACACCTCCTTGCTGAGCATTCTTTTCCATTGTTGTAAGTTTAAAGTCTAACAGTGCGAAGCATACACCTACGAATGCAACTAAGATCAATGTAGCGCTAGCCAATGGTTCGATATTTCCGATAACCAAAGCGAATACGAAACCAGCCAACAGCCATCCCCAAAGATCGTTTGACATCATGATCTTCAACAGGATACCGAAACCTACGAAACGCATCATTCCACCAGCGGCACTCAAACCACCCATGAACCAAGAAGCATTGTCAGCTAAAGACTGTAAAGGTTCAGACATTGCAGTACCACCAACATAAGCAATGATAGCGATAACAGCGAATAATCCACCTAAGCAAAGCATATGAATGTTCAAAGCTTTAGTGATTCCTTTAGGATTACCTTCAGCAGCAGCTTTGTCACACATTGACATCAAACCAGAAGCTGCAGAGAACAGCAATGTAACGATGTACTGTCCGAATGTAGCAAAGATCATACATGCACCTAAGGCAGCATTTACATCTAACTGAGCTTTAACAGCGAACACCATAGCAACAACGCTACCTAATACAGCGTTCGGAGGCTGAGCTCCACCAACAGGCATGTTACCGATCATCATCAATTCGTATGTACCACCAACTACTAAACCAGTCTGAACATCACCTAAGATGATACCCATGATTGGACAAGCGATGATAGGACGATAGATGATTTCAGTTAATGAGAACTGGTCGATCGCAAAGATAAAAGTTACGACAGCCAATAACACTAACTCAATAATATTAATGTCCATAAAAACTTTCTCCTTAAATTATCAATAATTATTTCCAAAGTTTGTCAAGGCTTTCCGGAGCAATATCCGGTACACGTTGAATCTCTAATTCAACACCAAGTTCCTGCAATTTTTTGAAGCAGGCAACATCATCATCATTTACCGCAACAGAAGTTGCAACCTGACGTTTTCCTTCGGCCATATGCATGTTTCCAATATTTACTTTCTTAATTGGAACACCACCTTCCACAAGTCTTAATACATCTTGTGGAGTCTCGCAAATAATAAAGATTTTCTGTGCAGGGCTGGCTTTTCCAATAATGTCGATCGTTTTCTGAATAGAGAAGAAACGAGTCTGAGCATAAGCTGGAGCTGCCATGTTCATCAATCCCTGACGGAATTCATCTCCTGCAACAGCATCGTTTGCCACCAACAGCAAGTTAGCACCTAAAACACCACTCCACTGTGTAGCAACCTGACCATGAATCAAACGATTGTCGATTCTTGTCAACAGAATGTTTGGCATATTCTCTCTCCTTTCTGAATGATAGCGCTTTCTTTCCACGGAAATCTATCTGGTATCATTATACTATGAGAATGATTTTTCCCTTTACACATTTTGATTAGTTGTTTATACTTTTTAATAGAGAAGATGATTTTTAAAGTTAATTTTCTTAAAAATTCACTTCATTCTATTCATTTTTAACCCACATTGTGATTGATTTTAAAAAAAAGGAGAGTTTTCATGCTAAAAAGAACAACAAATTATTTATTCCAAACCTTCGGAAGTGTCTTTTATGATATGAAAAGCGCCGGGCAAAACAGTGCCACCATTTCCAATACGATTCAAATCGACAATAAAAGCTTCGACTCCTATTATTATTCCAGCACCTCTGTTTATTTATCTTGCCAAAGCGGAATCGTAATGCTGGTTGTCAGCAAAGATGGAATCAACTACAGTGAATTTGTTATTCACCGTGTCATCCGTTTAAACCCAGGGGTTTATTTTAATTTTGTATCAATTTCCAACACAAGCAAGATCCATATTGCTTATGCCCCTACCGGCTTAAATCAAAAAAAGATGAAAGTGCCTTATATCTATGAGCGAATCGTCTCCAAAATCGATTTAAAAGAAATCTTAACTTGTTTTTATCAAGTTCGAAAATCGAATTATGATTTTCCCGGAGAAAGCCATGACTTTTATGAACTGACATACATTGACCACGGTTCCCTTCATATGACGATCGATGGCAAGCCTTATCAATTGAATAAATACGATCTGATCATTTATTATCCTGGACAATTCCACACCCAGAGCACAGACGAACACAGCACTTGTTCTTATCTAACAATTACTTTTGATATGAAGAATGATATGGACGCCTCTTTAATGAACCGTGTTTTTAAAACTCGAAAAGATATCTACAATGTGTTGTCCGCTTTTATGAAAGCTATTCAATCCAAAGAATATCTCAGTGAAGAATTAGCTTTGCTTTATCTTAAAGAAGTGTTGATCTTGCTGTATCAGTTTGACACCAAGAGCGACGAAGAATCTAATATCAACCCGATGCAGGAACATTATGAAAATACACTGCTCAATGAGATTCTGGTCTTCATCCACAACAACCTCTTTACCGCATTTACTGTGGAAGACCTCTGTCAAAAATTCTCGATCTCACGAAGCAGTCTACAAACACTATTTCGTTCAAATATCAACATTACGCCAAAACACTACATTTCTAATTTGAAACTCAATCAAGCTAAATTGCTGATTCAGGAACATAAATATACGATATCTGAGATCTCTGACATGCTTGGTTTTACTTCAATTCATTATTTTTCACGTAAATTCAAATTGCAGTACGGCATGTCCCCTACAGATTACGCAAAATCGATCAACCAATAAAATAAGCGAGCCATATGCTCGCTTATTTTTATACGATTTAGATTCCGTCAGATACTTCGATCTTTTCAACTGGTTTGTAAACGAAGCGAACGACTTGATCCTTGCCAACGTTTACAGCAGATTCCGCAAGATCTTTTACACTTTCAGAGAAAGTTCTTGTTAAATTGATCTCAACCAACATTCCTAAGTTCGTTCCGGCAATGACTTCAACATTTCCGCGAGGGAATCCGATTTCCACGCTCGTTTTGAAAGGTGAACCACCTGCTAAATCACTTAAAACCAGAATTTCTTTGCATTCTGAAAGAGAATCCATAGCTTCTGTGAGTTTTTTTGCCAAATCATCTGTTGAATCCGTTTCTTCAAAATCAACAGCTACATAATTTTGAGGTTCTCCGGCAATCAGCTTTAGACTGCTTGTCAGTCCCGAAGCAAAATGTCCGTGTCCTGTTACAATCAATCCAATCATCGTTTTTCCTCCTACTTTGCAGTGTATGGGTAAATCGTTACCCCCTGAACAACACGGTTTACTTCTCCTGTTGGACATGGATTATCCGGTGTACAGTTCATTGAAATGGATTTATACAATCCCAATACTTGAGCGACCAAGATATAGTCAAGACCCAAGAAGATATTGTCTTTTGGTGCATCCAGATCAAAACTGATATAAGTATCTACCAGTTCACGAATCTCTGGATAATCATGACCAGCTACTGCCAAGATACGATTTTTCTTTCGCTGTCCGCTCATTTCTTTCACAAGATCGTATTCATACTGTCTCTGGTATGGATCATCTGAAATGTAAACAACCGTCAATGCCTGGTCATTGATTACGGATTTTGGTCCGTGACGGAAACCTAATGGACTGTCAAAGAATGTTGTTACTTGACCAGCCGTTAATTCACAAGTTTTCAACTGACTTTCTTGAGCAACACCTTTCAAGCAGTTTGCTCCTAAATAAATCAGACGGTCATAATAGAAATCATTGATCAGATCAACAACTTTAGTATATCCTTCATCTAAGAACACCTGTCCTTGTTCGATGACAGATTTCATAGTTGCTTCCATTTCATCTAAAGCATCCAAGCGGAAGCACAGAACGCTTGCCAGATACATATTAGAGAAACTGGATGTCATCGCAAAACTCTGGTCATGAGTTTCTGGAGTCAAATTGATGCAGTAAGCATTATCCATTTTTTCTGCCAAATGTGATAAAGCACCGTCTTTGTTACAAGTAATGAACAAATGATATACATTTTCTTTACAGATCTCTTCTGCCATTTGTACACTACCCACGCTTTCCGGTGAATTTCCAGAACGTGCAAAGTTGATCAATAAAGTCTTTTTGTTACGAGAAAGATAGTTTTCTGGTGTTTCTACGATATCGGTAGAAGCATAGCTGCTGGCATGGAAGTCCGTATAACGGTTTACATAAGAATACACCGCGTTTCCCACATATTCACTCGTTCCACCACCTGCAAAAATGATCTCAATGTCTCCGGCATTCAAGATTGGATCGAGGAACTTTTTCAAATCCTCTTTTTCTGCTTTAATTTGTGCGATCGTTTTAGCCCAAGTGTTTGGCTGCTGGTAGATCTCTTGTGCTGTATAGGTTGCAGTCAGATCTGCCCAAGTATTTTTGTCTTTTCCTAACATGCTTTTTTCCTCCTCTGAAATCGCTTCCCTTGTACTTTTTATTATACCTTTATTTTTAACTTTTTAAATTTATATGTTCATTTCTGGTTAAAATATGCAAATTTGTTGTCTTTTTTCGATAGAATTTGTAATCTTTTGCGCTTTCTTTTATAATAACCCCTAGAAACGAGGGAAGATTTATGGCAAGAAATTCAAAAGTCAAACAGGAAATCACAGCTCCTGTTGGACTCAACTTATATCAGGATGAAAAAAATCGAACGATCTATAAACATCCATTTTTAAAACAAGCGGTTTATATTCCCACTTATGATTATAGAACGTTTGAATTATATCGAAAGCGATATATCTTGGCGATTTCCGTATTCGTCGTTTTATTTACTTTATTAAATGAATGGTTTGGCGTCCCTTTCTGGGTATCTATTGCGATTTCTGTTTTAGTATGGTTATTTCTGGAATGGAAGTTTTATAAATTTTTGCAGACCGAACAACCGGTAAAGAAGTTCCAGCCAAAAACCTATAAAGATTACTATGCTAATTTTGAAGCCCAGGGCACCGAAAAAATCGTTCTGAAAACGATTCTTTATCTTCTGTTAGGAGCTTTGATTGTTTATAACAGTTATTATTCTAATTATCAAGGCCTTTATATTATTGCCAGCTGGGCAGTTCTAGCACTATGTATCGCTTACGCGATCTTTCAAATCGTCGTCCTTGTCAGAGTCAAAGCAAGAAAAAACGCGGGATAACCGCGTTTTTATAATGCTTCATAAGAATACTCTGTTTCAAAAGTTTCGCCTGGTTCCAAGCACATCGTCCCTTCACGTGTATAGAAGTCATCATGGCCAGGTTCAAAATCCGCATGACCATACCAAGGTTCGATACAGATAAAATCGGATTTCTTTTCATGTGTCCAAATGGCAAGATAAGGAAATCCGTCAAAATGGAACCGGATTCTTGGTTCTCCCTTGTAACAAACTGTCAGATATTTTGACTGCAGATCTTGGTAGATAATCGTCAAAGCTTGATAAATCTCTTCATAACTCAGCTTCCACTCTTTAAAAGTCACATCCTTTAATTCATGCGGCTGACGATCGATCAGCATCTGTTTAGCATGCTCTTCCTTTTCAAAAACAAAAGAATAGTCCTCAAACACTTCTCCTGGTTTTTGAGGAATGCGAAAGGCAGGATGCAAGCCAAAAGTAAAAGGCATGGTTCTCACTCCCGTATTTGTGATCGAATAGTGGATCTTGCATGTTTTTTGTTCCAGGGTATATCTCATTTCATAGTGGAAATCAAAGGGATATTGCGCTTTTGTATCTTCATTGGAATCAAAAGTAAAGAGAATCGCATCCCTTTCTTGTTTTCCTTTCAAATCAGCATAACGAATCAACCCATGATTTTTCATCGCATATGTTTTTCCATCAATTTTATAATCTTTTGTCCAAGTGTTTCCTACAATTGGAAACAAAGAAGGATTTCTTCCTGACCATCCCTGATCACCTTGATAAAGAAGCTCCACATTTCGATCTTTATCTATAAAGTGTTTCATCTGACCAGCTTGTTCCATACATTCTAAACGAACGTGTTCATTTTCCAATACATATTCCATTTTGTACTCCTCCTAAATCAACTGATTCATTTTAAGATACTGGTAGACTCCATCTTGATCCACACTTTTTATCACTTCATCCGCTACAGCTTTCAGACGCGGATGTCCATTTCCCATACAAAGTCCATGATCGGCACCCTTGAGCATGTCAATATCATTTTCACCATCTCCAAAACAATAGATCTCACTCAAATCAAAAGCTTTCTTGCACCAATTGACGCCATTGATCTTATCAACACTTTTTTCACGAATTTCAACCGCATGTCGAAAATCCACAAAGCTGCAGTCCTTCACACCTCTCTTGATCATCTCTACATTTGAAGGATCATTCAAAAAGATCAAAACATTCAACACTTCCTGATTGGTATAAGGGGCATAAGTAGGTGCACATAGGTAAAGCTTAAAATACGCATGATGTGCTGACACCGTAGGCAAAACCGCCCAAAAATTTCCAAAAGAATTGCTGTAGCGCCATATCCATCCATGCCTTTGACAAAGATCCTGGATCTGCTTCATGCTGGAAGAAGGAATCTTCACTTTAAAAAGATCATTGCCTTCTTTATCAAGAATTCGAGCACCTCCTTCTAAAATGCGTCCATCGAAAGGAAATTGCCGCAAAGAGCTTGGTAAATGATCTAATTCTGCCATGGTTCTGCTGGTTGCCAGAAAAACCCGATTTCCTTTCTCTTTTAAAATATTCAAAGCTTTGATGGTATTTGAAGATACATCGTGTGTTCGATGGGTATACAGTGTTCCATCAAGATCAAAAAAATAACCTACCGCCATACGATTATTATAAACAAAAAAACCGAGTTTTCACTCGATTTCTAAAAATTCTTTGATTTCTGGAAGTCTAGCCTTGGTTTCATCGTATCCCAGCTGATACCATGGTTTCAGCTTTTTAGGATCCGTCGTATAACGAGTTACCCCCAAATCCTGATGAGGGCGAAGAACTAAGGCTTTATTTTGAGATTCTAACTCATGAATCGTTTCCCACTGCTCATTATAGCGTTCATGCCTTTTTTTCAAAGCCGCTGTGATTTCAGGATCGCGATACATTATATTAGATAAAGCCAACTGGTATTTCGGAGCCGGCTTACGTACATAACCCTCTTCTTTAGTCGATACCACGATATGTTTCTGATTTCCTTGACGAATGCTTTGGTGGATGCTGATCATATCGATCAGCCCTGCATCCATATATTTGATTCCTTGAAACTGATAAGGTTTACACAAGATCAAAAGAGCACAGCTTGCTTTGATCATCGTCTGTTCAGGATCAACAAAACTTTGGTCATAATACTCTACTTGATGAGTCTCCATATTATACAGGCCAATTTCCATTTTGGTACTGCTTTGATTCAGAGCTTTGAAATCCAGCGGTTCCCGACTCTCAATAAAATCATTGGTCGCTTCAATACCGAATATGCTGCCCTCCTTCAGAAGCGGTCGCAATCCCACGACCCCTTTTTGACAAGGCGCATCGATTCCAGTTACTTTTAGGCGTTCCGTTTGGCGAGATGTATAACTCAACAAGATCTCACTGCCAGCTGAGATCCCCACACAGTAAGGTAAATATATTTTATAATCTAGAAAACAATGTAACACTCCAGCAGAATAAGCCGCTTTGGTTCCTCCGCCTTCGCAAACTAAGCCTGCCTTGACCATTACCGATCCCACTTTCTGATCACGCCAGAATCTTTCGCTGCCTGCTGGACAGCTTTTGATACAGCAGGGACAACTCGAGGATCTAAGGCTGAAACTATAATATTATCCGGGGACAGTTCTTCCTCGGAAATCAAGGAAGCAATCGCAAATACCGCCGCCTTTTTCATCTCGTCATTGATCTTTGTAGCCTGTGCATCCAAGGCACCTTTAAAGATCCCTGGGAAAGCCAAAAGATTGTTGATTTGATTTGGATGATCACTTCGTCCTGTTCCGACTACATATGCTCCGGCTTCCTTGGCATCTTCTGGTTCAATTTCCGGAATCGGATTTGCCATGGCAAATACGATCGCTTTTTCATTCATGCTTTGAATCATTTCTTTCGAAACGATATGCCCTGCGCTGACGCCAATGAAAACATCGGCATTTTTTAGTGCATCAGCCAAAGTGCCTGTCCGATGATGAATATTCAAGCGATCGATCAACGCTCTTTGTCCGCTTGTCAGCTCCATGTTCTTCTCCAAGATTCCTTGTTTATCCACTAAGATCACATTGCCCAACTCCAGATCCAGCAATAATCGGGCGATTGCACAACCAGCACTTCCAGCCCCGTTGATCACAATATTCGGATTCTCTTTTTTCACTAACCGAAGCGCGTTGACGATAGCGGAGCTGACTACAATAGCCGTACCATGCTGATCATCATGGAATACCGGGATCTGCATTTTCTCCTGCAGTCGTTTCTCCACTTCAAAACAACGAGGCGCTGCGATATCTTCCAAATTGATTCCTCCAAAACTAGGTTCCAAAGAAGATATGATCTGCACCAGTTCATCGGTATCTTGAGTATTCAGGCACAAAGGAATGGCATCCAATCCGCTAAGGGCTTTAAAAAGAACACATTTTCCTTCCATGACAGGCATCCCTGCTTCCGGACCAATATTTCCCAATCCCAGAATAGCACTTCCATCGCTGATCACCGCAATCGTATGGCCTCTTCCGGTGTAGGTATACGAAAGCTTGGGATCTTTTTGGATCTCTAAACAAGGAGCTGCCACCCCGGGCGTATACGCTATGGAAAGATCATCTCGATTCTGGATCGGCATTTTAGGTACCGTTTCCAACTTTCCGTTCCATTCTGCATGATAACGTAATGCTTCTTTTGCGTAATCCATATTTTCTCCCTCCTGAAATAGAAAAAACATAGAATGCTCTATGCTTTTTGTTTCTTGATTTTTAAGATAGATTCTTCGTATGGCGTTCCGGCACAATGCTTTAAAGCCAGATCAAAAACACGATTCATATTATCGATGTCGTTATTATAAGAGTATTGAAGACCAAGCAAATACTCCAAAGTTCCAACGGCCATCTCTTTAGAAGGATCCATTTCAGACTTGCCATCCCATAAGCGATCAATGCGATCTTGAATCTCTTGAATGTACCTGCTTTCTCTTTTGATCAGGATACTATATTGAATCTCCAGATCTTGGGATGCACTCGGGTCGATACTTTGCACCAAATCGATCATATCGCGCGTTTTCTTGGCTCGGCCTAGTCCGATATAGTAATAAAATGCACGCTGGTACAGCGCTAACTTTTGCTGTTTTTTGATGCGCATATTCAACATCATATTCAATTGCTCTTCAACATCATCCTTACGATTTTGCGCAATATATCCGCTTAATCGCATGTTTTCACGTTCAAAAGCACTCATGCTCATCTTACACTTAAAAGAATCTAACGTATAATAAAAAGTATCGAAATCTTCTTCCATGATCTCTTGGTTCAAATTAGTCCAAGTTCGTTTTCTTAAATAATACGGTACCGCTATCAGACAAAGAGCCACCAATACCGTCGCTATAATATATCCCATACTCTCTCTCCATGCTAAAATGTCTGTTTACAGAATACCCTAAAACATATATTTTGTAAATAAGAAGGTAGTTTTGAGAATTCTCGTACTAAAAAAGACAAAAAAGCGGGTATCCAAAATAATTAGGGGTCTTCAATTTGGGGGTCTATTTAGGGGTCAATCTAGGGGACCATTTTAGGGGTCTGTGAATTGACCCCTTTT
>NZ_JACHHD010000005.1 GCF_014202635.1 Faecalicoccus acidiformans | reverse complement strand
GGTTTTCACAAATCACCATGACGCGTCCCTTGCGTCGGATTACGCGACATTTGTCACACATCGGTTTTACGGATGGTCTTACTTTCATTTGTCTTATCCTTTCCCCACGTTTCATTCCTCTTAAAATGCGTATCATCCTATGCGGATTTTAAAAGTAACGTAGTATAAAATACAGAAGTAAATTGCGCAAAGATGCGCAATTTACTATTGGCTCAAAGCTTCTTTCAGAATTGGCCAAATCTCTTCGATGCTGGATGTGGCATCGATTTTTTTGACCATTCCTTTTTCTTCATAATATGCAATAACCGGCTCTGTGTTCTTTGCATATTCTGATAAACGCGTTTTCAGACTTTCTTCATTATCATCTTTTCGTTGGGTCAATACAGATCCACATTTATCACAAACTCCTTCTTGTTTTGGCGGCTTGGAATAAATGTTGTAGATTTCTCCGCACTGCTTACACATACGGCGACCCGTAATACGACGCGTTAACTCTTCAAATGGAACATCCATGACGATAATCTCATCAACCATCAGATCCGTGCCCTCTGTCATTTGTTCAAATGCTTTTGCCTGATCTAATGTTCTCGGATACCCGTCCAATAAATATCCATTTTTCTTATCTTTCAAGTGGCTCAAGTAATCTTTAACCATGTTGTTGGTAATCTCATCAGGTACCAGTAAACCTTTTTCTGTGTAAGCTTTTGCCTGATTACCTAATTCAGTTCCTCCAGCAATATTAGCACGGAAAATATCTCCTGTGCTGATATGATTCAAATCAAATTCCTCTTTGATACGGCTTGAGAATGTCCCTTTTCCGCTTCCTGGGGCACCCATGATAAAGATGTTCATACTCTTGCTCCTTCGACTATCCGTACGCTAGTCTTGAAAATAATTCTTGTAGGATTTCTGTGTGATCAATCCTTGTACTTGTCGAACGGTTTCGATAGCTACACCGACAACGATGATCATACCAGTTCCTCCCAGAGCCATCGATGTAGACATATCCGTCCAAATCAACGGCATAATATGCGGCAAAACCGCGATGAGAGCTAAAGCAATAGATCCTAAAGTAGTCAAACGAGAAAGAACGCGATTAATATATGTTTCTGTTTCTTTTCCCGGACGAACACTAGGGATATAAGCTCCCGATTTTCCTAAGTTTTCTGCAATCTTTTCTGGATTTACCTGCATCTTCGTATAGAAGAAAGTAAAGAACAAGATCAAGAAAACATAAATCACTAAAGAATACCAAGTTCGCAATCCCAACCAGTTACTCATTATACTTGTTACTTCGCTCGATGCGAAAAAACTTGCAATCTGTAATGGCGCCATCATCAAAGAGCTGGCAAAAATTACAGGAATGACACTGGCTGAATTTAATTTCAGCGGCAGATAATTCGATTCACTCTGTTTTGATAGAGCAATCGAACTGGATGTGTACTGAATCGGAATTCGTCTTTCTGCCGTATTGATTAATGTTACAAAAACAATAATGATCAAATAGACAACTATATATCCGACAAATAGACCAATTCCTGCTCCATTTGCTTCTTCGCCAATCAAACTTGACCATGCCGAACTAAATTGCTGCGGCAAACGGCCAACGATGCCTGCCATGATCACCATGGAAATCCCGTTTCCAATTCCCTTTGTAGAAATCTGATCTCCAATCCAAACTAAGAACATCGTTCCAGCTGTAAAAATCGTAGCAATATACAAAATCTTGCTGACGGTGGCTCCGCCTTCAATCAATCCGGTATACGCTGTTGAAAATCCATAAACCAAGGAAAAAGATTGTACAAACCCGAAAATAACTGTGAGATAACGCGTATATTTATCCAGTTGTTTACGGCCTTTGGCTCCTGACTTAGCAAGTTCTGACAAAGGTGGAATAACATCCATGCTCAGCATTTGAATGATGATGGATGCAGTGATATAGGGAGTTACACCTAAGGCAAAGATGGAGAACTGTTCTAATCCTCCACCTCCTAATAGATTGAGCATAGCAAACAAGGAATTGTCCGATAAACCTGCCACTAAATCGCTTGTATCAACATCCGGGACCGTAATGGCCGACCCCAGACGATATACAAGAAAGGCAAACAGAGTAAAGAGTATTCGATTGCGAATATCTTTATTCTGAAAAATTGCCTTAATGCTCGATATCATTTTAGATCTCCTCGGCTGTTCCGCCTGCTTTTTCGATTGCTTCCTTAGCTGATGCAGAGAACTTCGTTGCCTTAACCGTCAACTTTTTAGTCAGTTCTCCATTTCCTAAAACTTTTAAACCGCCTAATTCTTTACGAATTACTCGTTTATCTAATAATAATGCAGCTGTGATTTCAGTTCCATCTTCAAACTGATTTAAAGCTTCTACATTTACTATAGCATATTCTACACGGTTAAAGTTTGTAAATCCTCGTTTTGGAAGACGTCTGGCTAAAGGTGTCTGTCCACCTTCAAATCCTAAACGTACGCCTCCGCCGCTACGAGCTTTCTGCCCTTTTTGTCCACGTCCGGAAGTTTTTCCATTTCCGCTTCCTGGGCCACGTCCTACACGATTGCGTTTTTGGGAAGCTTGGAGTGGTTTCATTTCATGTAATTTCATTCGTTCAACCTCCTAATTATCCGCGGATCTCTTCAGGTTTTTTACCACGAAGAGCGGCAACTTCTTCTAATGTCTTCAAGGACTTCAATCCTTCAACAGTAGCACGCACTACATTGATCTTAGTACGAGATCCCAAGCATTTAGTGATGATATCAGAGATACCAGCCAGTTCCAAAACAGAACGGGCAGCACCACCGGCGATCACACCAGTACCTTCGCTGGCAGGACGCAAGAATACACTTCCTGCTCCATAGTTTCCAACTGTGTCATGAGGGATCGTTGTACCAACGATCGGTACAGTAAACAAGTTTTTCTTAGCATCTTCAACAGCTTTACGAATTGCATCCGGAACTTCGTTAGCTTTTCCAGTTCCCATGCCGACACGACCCTTGCGGTCTCCGACAACAACTAAACAAGAAAAACGGAAACGACGTCCACCTTTGACTACCTTCGTAACACGGTTGATCGCTACTACTTGTTCTTCAAATTCTTTCTGCTCTCTTCTAGGTTGTTTTCTTTCTGCCATGTGTGTGACCTCCTAAAATTCCAAGCCGGCTTCACGAGCGGCTTCGGCAAGAGCTTTTACACGTCCTGCATAAATATATCCACCACGGTCGAATACAACCTGTGTGATGTTTGCTTCTTTCGCACGTTTTGCGATTTCAGCACCAACTGCTTTTGCAGCCTCGATATTTCCGCCATTTTCCAACTTCATCTGTAAAGAACTGGCAGATACTAAAGTCTTCTGATTCACATCATCGATGATCTGAACATGGATATGAGCGTTACTTCTAAACACATTCAAACGTGGGCATTCAGGAGTTCCGCTGATTTTTGCACGTACGCGAGCGTGACGACGAAGACGTTGTGCATTTCTAGATTCTTTTTTGATCATGTCTTAGTTTCTCCTTCCCACTATTACTTCTTACCAGCTGTCTTACCTTCCTTACGACGGATATGCTCACCTTTATAGCGAATACCTTTTCCTTTGTAAGGTTCTGGTTTACGAACAGCACGTACATTGGCAGCAAATTCACCAACTTGTTGTTTATCAATACCGCTGACTGCAATCTCAGTTGCACTTGGACAAGTTACATCCAAACCTTCTGGAATATCCATTTCTACTGCATGAGAATAACCAACATTCATAGTTAGTTTATTTCCTTTGATTGCGGTACGGAAACCAATTCCGACTAATTCTAAACTCTTAGTGAATCCTTCGGAAACTCCAACGACCATATTGTGCAATAAAGCACGAGTCGTACCGTGTAATTGTTTTGTGTGTTTTGCATCATTTGGACGCTTTACAGTGACTTCATTTTCTTCGACAACGATTTCCATCAAATCAGAAAACTTGCGAGTTAAAGTTCCCTTAGGACCCTTTACAGTCACCTCATTCCCTGCAGCAACATCCACACTGACGCCTGCAGGAATGGTAATCAGTTTATTCCCGATACGTGACATTTCTAATTGTTCCTCCTATTACCAAACGTACGCAACAACTTCGCCACCTAAGTGGTTTTTCTTTGCGTTCTTATCGGTCATTAAGCCATTGCTTGTAGAGATAATGGCAATTCCTAATCCGTTTAATACACGAGGCAGTTTGTCAACCTTCGCATATACACGCAGACCAGGTTTAGAGATTCGACGAAGACCAGTGATGATCCCCTTCTTATCTTCTGTATACTTCAAAGTAATCGTCAAAGTCTTTTTAGGAGCTTCTCCTTCTACTTTGTAGTCTGTAATATAGCCTTCTTCTTTTAAGATTTCGGCAATTGCTTTCTTTTCTTTGCTGACAGGCATACTAACAGTTTCATGCTTCTGTTGCAAAGCGTTGCGGATTCTTGTCAGCATGTCCGCAATTGGATCAGTCATAATCATTGTTATATGCCTCCTTCTTACCAGCTGGCCTTCTTCACACCAGGAATCTGACCTTTATAAGCCAATTCTCTGAAGCAAATACGACACAGTTTATATTTTCTCAGTACAGCGTGCGGACGTCCGCATCTTTCACAACGTGTATATTCACGTACTTTAAATTTTTGAGGACGTTGCTGTTTGTTGATCATTGATTTCTTAGCCATAACCCGTTCCTCCTACTTCTTAAAAGGCATGCCCATCTTTGTTAACAGGGCTTTAGCCTCTTCGTTTGTTTCTGCCGTCGTTACAATTACGACATCCATACCACGTGTACGATTGACTTTATCAAAATCGATTTCTGGGAAGATGATCTGTTCTTTGACACCCAAAGTATAGTTTCCTCTTCCGTCAAAAGCTGTATCCGAAACACCGCGGAAGTCACGAACACGAGGCAAAGAGATGTTGAACAACTTGTCTAAAAAGTCATACATTTTTTCTTTGCGCAATGTTACTTTACATCCGATCGGCATCCCTTCACGCAACTTAAAGTTGGCAATGGATTTCTTAGCCTTTGTGATGACTGGAGCCTGTCCTGTGATTGCAGCCAATTCTTCAACGGCTTCATCCAGCAGCTTCGCGTTTTGAATCGCATCTCCGACACCGATATTCACAACGACTTTCTCGATTTTCGGTACTTGCATTACAGATTTGTAGTTGAAGTCTTTCATAAGCTGAGGAACGACTTCGTTTTTATATTTTTCTTGTAAACGGTTCATGTCTTATCCTCCTTATTTTCCTTTGACTTCTTTACCGCTTGTCTTATAGACACGGACTTTTTTACCGTCTTTGATTTCCATACGGATACGAGACGCTTTTTTGCTCTTTTCATCCCAAAGCATTACATTGGAAACATGAATCTTGGCTTCCTTTTCAACGATTCCACCATCCGGATTGGCCTGTGTAGGTTTCTGGTGTTTTTTTACCATGTTTACCCCTTCAACAATGACCTTATCTTCTTTAGGGAATACGGAAGTCACTTCACCGATTGTGCCTTTGTAAGCACCAGTAATAACTTTGACTCTATCACCTTTTTTAATTCTCACCGGGCACACCTCCTATAATACTTCCGGAGCCAGAGATACGATCTTCATGAAATCGTGATCACGCAATTCACGAGCAACTGGCCCAAAAATACGTGTTCCTCTTGGCGTCTTATCATCTTTGATCAATACAACGGCATTGTCATCAAAGCGAATATAAGTTCCATTTTCACGACGAACGCCGCGTCTTGTACGAACGATAACACCTTTGACAACATCGCCTTTTTTAACGGTTCCACCAGGAGTGGCCTGTTTTACAGAACACACAACGATATCACCGATGTTTGCAAATTTTCTTACGCTGCCGCCTAAACAACGGATAACCAGAACTTCCTTAGCTCCCGTATTGTCAGCGACACGTAAACGACTCTCGTTTTGAATCATTGTTTCGCCCTCCTAGTTCTATACACGCGCTTTCTCAACGATGCTTACTAAGCGGAAACGTTTCGTAGCAGATAATGGACGTGTTTCCATGATCTCTACAAAATCTCCTACATGAGCTTCGTTGTTCTCATCATGCGCTTTGAATTTTTTAGAATATTTAACACGTTTTCCGTATAAAGGGTGTGTTTTCTTTGTTTCGACAACTACCGTGATCGTCTTATCCATTTTATCGCTTACAACGGTTCCACGGTATACTTTACGTACGTTTCTTTCCATGTCCAAACCCTCCTACTCTTGACCTTTCGTATTTTCACGTTCTGTCATGACCGTTTTAATACGTGCGATCGTCTTCTTAACGGTTTTCAAACGTGCTGTGTTTTCCAACTGCCCCGTAGCCTGTTGGAAACGGAGATTGAATAATTCTTCTTTTAAAGCATCGATCTGAGCAAGAAGTTCTTCATTTGTCTTTTCACGAATTTCTTTAGCTAACATTATTTCACTTCTCCTTTTCTCGCAAAACGAGTTTTCACTGGAAGTTTGTGGCTAGCAAGACGAAGAGCTTCGCGAGCTACTTCTTCACTAACTCCGCCAACTTCAAACATTACTCGTCCAGGCTGTACTACGGCAACCCATCCTTCAGGAGCACCTTTACCAGAACCCATACGAACTTCAAGAGGTTTCTTTGTTCTGGCCATGTGCGGGAAGATTCGAATCCAAACTTTACCGCCACGTTTCATGTAACGAGTCATGGCAATACGGGCAGCTTCGATCTGACGGTTACTGATATAGTTACCAGATTCTGCAACCAAACCAAATTCACCAAAGTCGATCGTACGGCCTGCCTTTGAACGTCCTTCATAGCTAAGACGATGAGGACGTCTGTATTTAGTACGTTTAGGCATTAACATTTTCGTTACCTCCTTTGTTTTCTACAGGAGCAGCTGTTTCATTTTTTGCTGCATTCTGCATAGGAGCACGTCCGCCAGGACGACGATTGCGGTTGTTTTTGCGACCACGCATTGGGCGCTGTTTTGGAGCTTCTGGTTCTTTTACCATTTCTCCAGGCAAAACTTCACCGCGGCAGATCCAAACTTTAACTCCAAGACGGCCATAAGTTGTAGCTGCCTCTTCCCAAGCGTAATCAATATCGCTACGCAATGTATGCAAAGGAACGACACCTTCAGAATATCCTTCCGTACGAGCCATATCTGCTCCGCCTAAGCGGCCAGAAACAGCAGTTTTGATACCCTTGGCTCCAGCACGCATTGTATTCTGGATCGCTTTTTTCTGTGTTGCACGGAAGCTCTTACGTTGTTCCAATTCATTGGCGATCCAACGCGCTACTAAGCGAGCATCCAAATTAGGGTTGGCAACTTCAACCACATTGATCTGGATCGTTTTTCTGTTTTTAGAATCTTTTTTGATTCCGGCATTTACCAATTTTTCCAGTTGTTTTTTCAATCCTTCAATAGATTTTCCATCTTGTCCGATCACAACCCCTGGATGAGCTGTACGAACTACGATCATAACGCGATTCTTCGTACGTTCGATTTCAATACGAGAAATTTGAGGATCTGCTTTTCTTTTATCTTGAGCAGCGTTCGACAATTTCTGGTAATAGTTTTCGATGAATTCACGGATCTTAACGTCTTCGATCAATAAAGATCCAAATTCTTTATCGTCTGCATACCATCTGGACTGCCAGTCACGAATGATACCAACACGCATCCCGATCGGGCTTACTTTCTGTCCCATAGCGAACCTCCTACTCTTTCTCGGCCACTACAACTGTGATGTGGCTTGTACGTTTGTTGATTGGGCTTGCGCTACCTTTTGCACGAGGCATATAACGCTTCAAAGTGATTCCTTCATCAGCCCAGCAAGCTTTAACATAAAGCTTTTCTTCGTTTAAATCATTGTTGTTTACCGCATTGGCAACTGCACTGTTCAATACTTTTCCTACCAGGTATCCACCTTTGTTAGGAGTGAACTTACAGATTGCTTTTGCTTCTTCTACGTCTTTGCCGCGGATCAAGTCTAAGACAAGTCTTGCTTTACGAGGCTGAATACGTAGTGTCTTCGCTGTTGCTCTTACTTCCATAATGTCCTCCTACTTACGTGATTTCTTGTCATCAGATCCATGACTAGCGTATTTACGTGTTGGAACAAATTCACCTAATTTATGTCCAACCATGTCTTCTGTTACATAAACCGGAACGTGTTCTTTTCCGTTGTAGACCGCAAATGTGTGTTCTACGAACTGAGGGAAGATAGTCGAACGACGGCTCCAAGTCTTGATTACTTCTTTTTTATTGGCTTCGTTGAGCGCAATGACCTTTTTCATTAAATGTTCATCACAGAAAGGTCCTTTTTTCAAACTACGACTCATTGTCTTTCCTCCTTCTCTTATTTACCATTGCGGCGACGTACGATCAGCTTCGTGCTAGCCTTCTTAGTACGACGGGTCTTAACACCAAGAGCTTTCTTGCCCCATGGAGTCATTGGTGATTTACGTCCGATTGGCGTACGGCCTTCACCACCACCATGAGGGTGATCGTTCGGGTTCATAACCGAACCACGAACTGTTGGGCGGATTCCTTTATGACGATTACGCCCAGCTTTACCAATGTTTACCAAGCTGTAATCCTCATTTCCTACGATACCAACAGTAGCACGACAATTTCCTAATACCTTGCGTACTTCTCCAGAAGTCAAACGCAAAGTAACATATTTTTCTTCAATACCTAAGATCTGAGCTGAACATCCGGCACTGCGCGCCATCTGTCCGCCTTTTCCAGGTTTCAATTCTACGTTGTGAACAAAAGTACCTTCTGGCATATTCTGCAATTCCATTGCATTTCCTGTTTTGATATCCACTTCTTTACCAGAAACAACTGTCATTCCAACCTGTAGATCTTTTGGAGCGATGATGTATCGTTTCTCACCATCAGCATAAACTAACAATGCGATGTTAGCAGAACGGTTTGGATCGTACTCGATTGTTTTTACGCGTGCAGGGATATCATCCTTATTACGTTTGAAATCGATAATACGATATGTTCTCTTGTGGCCTGCGCCTTTATGACGTGTTGTGATACGTCCTGTGTTGTTACGTCCACCTTTTGATTTCAACGGTGCCAACAAACTTTTTTCAGGTTTTGAAGTTGTGATTTCTTCATAAGTCAAGCTTGTCATCCCGCGACGTCCAGGTGTCGTTGGTTTATACGTCTTGATTGGCATAAACTTCTTTTTCCTCCTATTCGCAATATTTATTCAGGAAATAGCGTCTTCTCCCTGATTATTCAGCCGTTTCGTTAAATAAATCGATTGACTGTCCTTCTTTGATTTTTACGATTGCTTTATGCACAGCACTCGTTTTTCCTGTGTATCTTCCAACACGTTTTGTTTTTGGCTTTGTATTCTGCATGTTAACTTTTTCAACGTCAACCTTGAACAGAGCTTCTACCGCCTGGCGTACCAATACTTTGTTGGCACCTTTGGCAACTTCAAATGTAACTTTGTTGTCTTCCGCCATCATCTTCATCGTTTTTTCAGTGATGATAGGGCGAAGAATAACATCTCTGTAATCTGTCATTATGCAAGAGCCTCCTCAACTTCTTTGACCGCAGCGCTTGTCATAACGATCTTGTTAGCATTGACTAGATCGTAAACATTGATCAGGTTGCTTGTCATCATCTGGCATCCTGGAACGTTACGGCTTGACAAGTAAGCGTTCTGAACATCTTCTTCCTGTCCAACAACGAATAATGTCTTCTTTGGTGCTTCGATTGCTTCCATGATAGAAACAAACGTTTTTGTTTTAGGTTCAGCGATTTCAAATTTATCTAAAACGCTGAATGCCGTTTCAGCGACTTTTTCACTCAAAGCCGATTTCAATGCTAAACGGCGAACTTTTTTGTTGATGCGGTAAGCATAACTGCGTGGTGTTGCTCCAAATACAGTTCCTCCGCCGCGAAATTGCGTAGCTCGAATAGAACCCTGACGAGCACGTCCGGTTCCTTTCTGACGATAAGGTTTACGTCCTCCGCCGCTTACTTCGCTGCGTCCTTTTGTATCAGCTGTACCCTGACGAGAGGAAGCCATCTGCATTTTCAGAGCATCGTATAAAGCTTGTTGATTTGGTTCGATACCAAACACTGCATCATTGAGTTCAAGAGAAGAAACAACTTTTCCTTCCTGGTTGATTACATCAATCTTTGCCATTATTCCTGAACCTCCTTATTCGCACTATAGTCGACCAAAGTTACAGGCGCTTTGTTTCCTTTAGAAGTTTTTGCGGTGCGAACCATCACAAATCCTTTTTTAGGTCCAGGCACATTTCCTTTGATCAACAGATAGTTGTTTTCTTTGTCGACCTTGATCACTGTCAAGTTCTGGTTGGTTGTGCGATATCCACCTTCTTGACCAGCCATGATCGTACCCTTCATGATACGTCCCTGACGTGAAGTAATACCGTTTGTGGCTAAAGAACCGATATGACGAATGTTCTTAGAACCACCATGACTCTTCGGTCCCTGGTGAGCATTGTTACGAACGATCGTACCCATGTATCCTTTACCCTTGCTTGTTCCGATCACATCGACCGTTTCACCGGCTTCAAAGATCGTTACATCTACCAAGTCACCTACGTTGACATCCAATTCGCAATCACGAACTTCCTGGATACGACGTTTAGGAGACGTGTTAGCTTTGGCACAATGACCAATGTTAGCTTTTGTCGTGCGTTTTTCTTTAACTTCTTCAAAACCTAACTGGATGGCATTATATCCATCTGTCTCTACCGTTTTCTTCTGAAGAACAACGTTTGGAGTTGCTTCAACAACGGTTACCGGAATCAATACACCGTCTTCTGTAAAGACTTGTGTCATTCCTAATTTTCTTCCTAATAATCCTTTCATCTTCGACACCTCCATTAAAGTTTAATTTCGATGTCGACACCGCTAGGAAGTTCTAGTCTCTGTAAAGAATCCATCGTTTCCTTTGTTGGTGCAACAATCTCAATCAAACGCTTGTGCGTACGCATTTCAAACTGTTCACGAGAATCTTTGTACTTATGAACAGCGCGTAGAATCGTTACAACTTGTTTTTCCGTTGGTAACGGAACGGGACCAACTACTTTTTTAGCTCCGTGTTTCGTCACTGTTTCGACGATCTTCTTGGCACTGTCATCTAAGATGCGGTGCTCATACGCTTTTAAGCGAATTCGAATTGTGTTTTTTGCCATGTTTAACTCCTTTCGTATATTCGAGATATACATGCTCCATGCGAATTACCTGACGCCACCCATGACAACGCTTTTCAGTGGGTCAGCAACCTCGCACTTCTACGCAGTGCGCAATGATGATACCATAAATAAAACCCTGGTGCAAGTGCTTTTTTTACGAATCTTCTCTACCTTTTTTAACCCGGTTATGCTACTCTACAAGAAGAAGAAACAAGGAGATATTTCCATGCAAAGCATTCAAAATATTTACAAGATCGGACCCGGTCCAAGCAGTTCTCATACCTTTGGTCCGATGCGCGCTTGTCAGGATAGTTTGAGCCGCTATCCACAAGCCGATGATTTTCATGTCACTCTGTTTGGCTCGCTGGCATTGACCGGCAAAGGTCATCTGACCGATCAAATCATCGAAAAAACTTTTTTTCCAAAACATTGTACAATTACCTTTGATATCAAATCGGAATGCGATCATCCTAACACCATGACGATCGAAGCACTCAAAGATCACAAGGTGCTTGGAAAACATACCTATATATCTATTGGTGGCGGCAAAATCTTAAAAGATGATGAACGAGCCTCTGAAGAAAGCTCGATCTATCCTCATAACACAATGGATGAAATTCAAGCTTATTGTCGTCAGCACCACCTTCGTCTTGACAAATACATTGATCAGTTTGAAGATGACACCCTGAATTCTTATATGGATAAAATCTTTGATGCCATGTTAGATTGTGTCAATAAAGGTCTGAATACGATCGGCAAGCTGCCCGGTTCGCTGGAGATAGACCGTGTTGCCTTTGCCCTGAATCAAAGTGCCCACAGCTGCGATGACCCTATTGAAAGAAAAAGCCTTCTTCTGGCAAGTTATGCTTATGCGGCCAGTGAAGAAAATGCCGGCGGCGGCATGGTCGTCACAGCACCGACTATGGGAAGCTGCGGCGTATTGCCTAGCCTTCTCTATCACTATTATTATGATGAGCAATATCCAAAAGATACACTGATCCAAGGCTTGAAAGTGGCAGGACTGATAGGAAACTTGATCCAGCACAATGCGACGATATCCGGAGCCAAAGCCGGCTGCCAAGCCGAAGTAGGCGCCGCCTGCAGCATGGGAGCCGCTTTTGTAAGTTCCTGCAACTTCGAAAACAATCAACAGATCGAGTGCGCAGCAGAGATCGGCCTTGAACACCATTTAGGTTTGACTTGCGATCCGGTAGGCGGCTATGTGATGATTCCTTGTATTGAAAGAAACGCCGTGGCAAGCCTGCGATCTTTGGATGCCGCCAGATTAGCCAAATACCTTCGCAATGTTAAGAAAAATCGTGTCAGCTTTGATATGGTCGTCAAAACGATGAATCTGACCGGAAGCAAATTACCCTTCGAGCTCAAGGAAAGTGCTTTAGGCGGCTTGGCCATTGTAGTGCCAACAAAAAAGAACGGCTAAAACCGTTCTAATAACAAAAAGATGAATGGTAAAGTGACCATACTAAACAGCGTTGAAACAAAAATGATCTTGGATGCAAATTCAGGATCTTTTTCATATCTTTGAGCCAGCATCGCCGTTGTACTAGCGGCCGGCATAGCAGATAAAAGAACACAGACATTTCGAACCATGGAATCGATCGGTAGACAATTCAGAATCAAGAACAAAATCATCGGGATCCCTATAAGACGTAACCCGCTGTAAGACAAAGAGAGTTTATCCCAGATTTGATCTTTAGGCACATCACTTAAAATTCCCCCGATCACAATCATGCTTAAGGCAGTATTGCAGTCACCAATGGCAGCGATCGTAGAATCCAAAAAGTCCGGCAAGTGAATATCAAACATTCCTAAAATCATCAAGACAACACCGATATAGATTGCGACGATGCATGGATTGGTCAGCACTTTGCGAACCACTTCTTTGCGATTCTGACCATTCGAATATAAAGATATGCCATAACTCCACATGCAGATTCTTTGCGGAATCAAAAAAATGGAAGCATATAAGAGACCGGTTGATCCAAATGCGCTTTGCGTAACAGGCATTCCCATAAAGCCGGCATTCGATACCATCGTCCCATATTGTAAAGAAATCTTGCGATCATCATAGATCTTGTTCCAACAAGTTTTACAAAAGATCCAATAGACACCTTGAATTCCTGTAGAAATCAGAAAAACCAAAGCCATCGAAATCAAAAGATTCTGATCCACTTCGATTTCAAAAGACTGGATCGTCGCACAAGGAAGAACGATCCACAACACGATATTGGTCAGTTGTTTTCGGGTATCTGCCGAAAAATATCCCAGTTTAGATAAAATAAAGCCAATCAATATCAATATAAAAATTTCCAGCTGCAAAGAAAACAAGATCGTTCATCCTCTCTTTAAAAAAGACCGCAGAGAATATTCTTTGCGGTCACGATTCTAAAATTCTTTTAAATACTTTTCAAACTTTCTTCTTTGAACATAGTAAGAAATCACTAGAATGACCAAAGAAGCATCAAACATTACAGGCAGCCACATCTTCAAAAGGACACACATCACAAAGCTGGCAACATCCATATAGACATAATCTTTTAACTGTTCATAGCTCTTTAAAAGACGTATCTTGATTTTCATATTTCGATAGAAGAAAACCAGTGCAATCGCTCCTACGATCGCATCCACACTAAAGTTTACGACAAATTTCTGGGCAAGAATCGCTCGCAAGAAGAACAAGATCAGGGTTCCAGTCACAACGATCACGATCCCAGTCAATTGAAATTTCGCTTTGTCTTCCTTCAAAAGGTTTTCTTTCATTTTTTTGAACGACTGGCTTTTTGCCCAGGAACGTACTTCTTTGCCTATATTCTTATCAAGTTTCCAATCCCGGCCCTCTTCTTTTGCCTTTTCGACTTGTTCCAAATAATAATTTGCGTAGATATTACGAAGGGCTGGATTTGGCTCTTTTTTCTCGATTACTTTTAAGACATCGATAAACTGCCGTTCTTCATCCCCTGCCGTCGGCATGGGATGATGCGGGTTAAGCCACGAGTATTGTTTCAGATCAATCATTCAAAAACTGCTTTCTCTGCCTCGTCGATTTCGATATTAGTGCTGAAGTAAGCTTTCAAAGCTTCAACCGCATAACCTGTATCTTTGATTCCAGCCGTCTCGTAGCTAGAATGCATAGCCAGCTGCGGCAAACCGATATCTACCGCATGCACACTGACTTGCGTGTTGGAAAGATTTCCCAAGGTAGAACCGCCGACAACATCAGAACGGTTCGCAAAAGTTTGTAAAGGTACACCAGCAGTGTTGCAGATGCAAGTGAACAAAGCACGACTGAAGGCATCGGTTGTATATTTCTGGTTTGCACTTTCTTTGATCACTGGTCCTTTGTTCATCATTGAGCAATTGACCGCATCGGTTTTTTCAGGATGGTTTGGATGTACCGCATGCGCATTGTCGCAGCTGACCAAGAAAGACTTGCTGATGGCTTGATAGTAATCTTCCGCCTCTTTTCCTAAACCTAGATTGATACGCTGCAATGTGTCATATAAGAAAGTCGACATAGCTCCTTGTTTTGTATTCGATCCAACCTCTTCATTGTCAAATACACAGCATACATTGACCGCATGCGCGTTTTCTGTTTCCAGGAATGCTTTCAAAGAAACAAAGGCACATTGTAAGTCATCCAATTTTGGCGTAGAAACAAATTCATCTTTCAATCCCCAGATCACTGGTTTTTGACGATTCACCAAGAATAGATCTTTTGCCAAGATCTGATCCACTTCTACACCTAATTCATCGGCAACCATTTTATCAAAGTCACCTTTTTTCAATTCTCCTGTTGAGAACAATGGACAAAGGTCGATTTGGCGGTTGTATTTATAGCCATCGTTGATATTGCGATTAAAATGGATCGCAACGTTCGGAATGATCAAAATATCTTTGTCGATATAAAGTAAGCGGCTTTCGATCTTATTGCCTTCCTGTACTAAAACACGTCCGGCAACGCTTAACGGACGATCGAACCAAGTAGAATCGATCATGCCTCCATAAGCCTCTACATCTAAACGAAGGTATTCGTTAGGCCCGGTTAATTCCGGAACGCTCTTTACCTTATATGTAGGAGAATCCGTATGAGCGGCTGTCATCTGGAAATGATAATCGTCCAGGATGCTTCCTAATTTGAAAGCGATGATACTGGAATGATTGCGGATCGTGTAGTACCCTTCTCCTTTTTCCAATCTCCAAGGCTCTCCTTCTGGCAAATATGTAAAGCCAGCTTCTTCCAAATAATCACGAACCGTTTTTACGGAGTGAAACATACTTGGACTGTTCTGGATAAAATCAATTAGTTCTTTTGAAATTTCAATGTTATTCATGATAATTCCTCCTTCCCATATTCTAAACTATCCGAGTTGAAAACTCAAAAAGTATTGCACAAAAAGAAAACGATTCCCGAAGGAACCGTTTTGAATCATTTTGATTAAGCGTTAGCGCCGTCTCTTTCGTCCTGTTTTCTACGGATAACAGGGAAGATCAGACCTAACAGAGTCAGAACGATTGGCGTTACAACGTTCAAGAACATTGTAAATGGATCTGGCGAATACATTCCTAATACAGAACATACTAATACGACTAAGAAACACCAAATACCAAAGAATTTACCAATTCCTCTGCTCTTAACGAATTTGTATGCACGCGGGAATTTCTCATCAGCCACTTTACGAAGCATAAAGTAAGCAAAGAATACCCACAAATAACGAAGCGGCATACATACAGAGTTCAATTTGTTCAACTGAGCCAATACAGCAGCAGCTCCAGGAACAACTGTCTGCGCAACGATAATAGCACCAGACAAGATCACTACCATCCAGATACCGTTAACAAAAGCACCATATTTGTTTTTCTTCAACAATTGTTTTGGAACACTCTGGCTTGTGATCGGGTCTTCCAATAACATACGAAGTGGAGCATCGATACTTACAACCAATGTTGAGAACTGTCCGATAGCATTACATGCAGCGTAAACGATCATCAACAAGTTACCTACACCGTAGTATTCACCCAATTTCTGGAACGCGATATAAGCACCGTTGGCAATGTAAGATTCCTGAGCTTCCGCACTGGCGAATACAACTTCTGGATCGAACATCATACCCATAGCGATCGTACCGAAGATAGCACATACGATAACCATGATTGCCGCAAAGATCATACTCTTAGGGAATTCACGAGCTGGATCGCCTTCCATTTTGTTAACATATGGAGAGATCTTTTCGATACCACCAACCGCAAATACTAAGATTGACAAGTTTGTGAAGTAACTTACATCGAATGTTGGAATCAGATTGTCTAAGCTGAAGTCCATATTAACGAAGCCGCCGTTAGGATTGATAACTGGTGCTGCGAACATCATCAAGATGTAAAGAATACTCATAACAAACATACTAGAACCAGCTAAAGTAGCCAATTTCTTCAATGGGTTCAAACCACGGCTGGCAACCCAGCAGAAGAACAAGAATACGACGAATGTCGCAAGCTGAACATAAAATGTTGGGAACGTATCGTATGTTTCGGCGTTCTGGAACACCATCCAGCTCAACGCTTTCAGACCACCAGAACCTTTAGAAGCGATGTACGTAACGTGACATGCCCAATAAGTCCAACCAGCATAGTAACCTACTTTAGAACCTGCTGTTTCCTGAACCCAAGAGGTAACACCTCCACCAAGATCTTTAAATGCAGAACCTAATTCACCGACCATCAATGCATATGGTACGAAGAACAGGACGAACATCAAGATCCAAGAGAACATTACCTGGATTCCGTTGAAGTACATGTAACCATTTACGACGTTACCAAATCCCCATAGAGTGGAGAAGCACATAAAGGCTAACATGTACCACTTGATTTTCTTTTGAGAATTATCCACTATTTACACTCCTTTCCCAAAGCAAACAAGTACATATATAATCACATATTTTTGCGTAATTGTCAAAAAACGGTGAAGTTTTTCGCTATTTTATCCAAAAAGTGAAAACGAACCATCAATAAATACAAGAAGAATCCATCGTTGAAATCAAAAAAAAGCCGCTGTTTCCAGCGGCAATGATTCATCTGTTAAAAATTAACCAATGATTTCAGTAACGTTTCCAGCACCTACAGTGTGTCCACCTTCACGAATAGAGAACTTAGTTCCGTTTTCGATAGCGATTGGGTGAATCAATTCTACTGACATTTCAACGTTGTCACCAGGCATTACCATATCTGTTCCTTCTGGAAGAGTGATAACACCAGTTACGTCAGTTGTACGGAAGTAGAACTGAGGACGGTAGTTAGAAACGAATGGTGTATGACGTCCACCTTCTTCTTTTGTCAAAACGTATACCTGCGCTTTGAAAGTAGTGTGTGGATGTACACTTCCTGGTTTTGCTAAAACCTGTCCACGCTGAATTTCATCACGTGCGATACCACGAAGCAAAGCACCGATGTTGTCACCAGCCTGAGCAACGTCCAACTGTTTGTGGAACATTTCCAAACCAGTTAATACAGTTTTACGAGTATCTTTGATACCAACGATTTCAACTTCGTCGTTCAAATGAGCCTGTCCACGTTCAACACGTCCGGTAGCAACTGTACCACGTCCAGAAATAGTCATAACGTCTTCAACTGCCATCAAGAATGGTTTGTCGATGTCACGTTCTGGATCTGGGATCCAGCTGTCAACAGCATCCATCAATTCATTGATAGATTCAACGTATTTTGGATCTCCTTCAAGAGCTTTCAATGCAGAACCGCGGATAACTGGAGTGTTGTCTCCGTCGAATCCGTATTCATTAAGAAGTTCACGAACTTCCATTTCTACTAAGTCGATTAATTCTTCGTCATCAACCATATCGCATTTGTTCAAGTAAACAACGATGTAAGGTACACCTACCTGACGAGCCAACAAGATGTGTTCACGAGTCTGAGGCATAGGTCCATCAGATGCAGCAACAACTAAGATTGCACCATCCATCTGAGCAGCACCAGTGATCATGTTTTTAACGTAGTCGGCATGGCCTGGGCAGTCTACGTGAGCATAGTGACGTCCTTCTGTTTCGTATTCAACGTGTGCTGTGTTGATCGTGATTCCACGTTCTTTTTCTTCAGGAGCACCGTCGATCTGGTCATAAGCAGTAGCTTTAGCCTGACCTTTTTGAGCCAATACATTCGTAATGGCTGCTGTTAATGTTGTTTTTCCATGGTCAACGTGACCGATAGTACCAATATTAACATGGGTTTTACTTCTGTCAAATTTTTCCTTTGCCATTTTAGTTTCCTCCTAATTGAAATTTAAAAATTCATGCAAAATCATTGTACTTTAGAACTACTTGAAAAGCAACTAGTTTTCGCTTGAATTCTCTTTGATGATCTTTTCCGCAATACTCTTTGGAACTTCTGAATAATGATCAAATTTCATTGAGTAGGTTCCGCGTCCCTGTGTAAAGCTTCGCAGATCCGTAACGTATCCAAACATTTCTGATAATGGAACATTAGCACGAACGATAACTGCATTTCCTCGTTCTTCCTGCTCGGTGATCTGTCCACGTCGACTCGAAACATCTCCCATGACACTTCCTAAGTATTCAGCTGGCGCTGTCACTTCAACGAACATGATTGGTTCCAAGATAACTGGCTTACATTTCTTAGCTGCTTCACGCAATGCCATGCTGGCAGCGATCTTGTATGCCATTTCACTAGAATCGACATCATGGTAAGAACCATCGAACAATGTTGCTTTGATATCGATAACCGGATATCCGGCAATCATACCGTTGTTCAGAGCGTCCTTTAAACCTTCTTCCGTTGGTTTGATATATTCTCTTGGAACGGTACCACCGACAATAGCGTCCACGAATTCAAATCCTTTTCCTTCGTTTGGTTCGAATTTGATCCATACATGACCATACTGTCCACGACCACCAGACTGACGGATATATTTACCTTCACAGTCTGCTGTACCACGAATCGTTTCACGATAAGCAACTTGTGGTTTACCGATATTGGCTTCCACTTTAAATTCACGACGCAAACGGTCAACGATGATGTCCAAATGCAGTTCTCCTACACCGGCGATGATCGTCTGGCCTGTTTCTTCGTTTGTATATGTTTTGAAAGTCGGGTCTTCTTCTGCCAATTTACTCAAAGCCAATCCCATCTTATCCTGGTCAGCCTTTGTTTTTGGTTCCAAAGACAATTCGATCACTGGTTCCGGGAATTCCATTGATTCCAGAATGATCGGATGTTTTTCATCACAAAGAGTATCTCCTGTCGTAGTGACTTTCAGACCTACAGCGGCAGCGATATCTCCCGCCCAAACCTGATCGATCTCTTTACGATGGTTGGCATGCATCTGTACGATACGGCCAAAACGTTCCTTCTTATCTTTTGTAGAGTTCAATACATAGCTTCCTGCCGTAGCTGTACCGGAATACACACGGAAGAAACTTAATTTTCCTACAAATGGATCGGTTGCGATTTTGAAGGCCAATGCAGAGAACGGTTCATCATCACTAGGATGACGCGCATCTTCTTCTCCATCCAATGTTGTACCTTTGATAGCCGGTACATCTAATGGACTCGGCAAGTAGTCAACAACAGCATCCAATACTTGCTGAACCCCTTTGTTCTTGTATGCAGATCCGCATAATACCGGGAAGAAATCACCAGCACATACGGCGATACGAAGTACTCGCTTGATTTCACTGATTTCTGGTTCTTCACCTTCTAAGACCATCATCATGAAATCTTCATCATAATCTGCCAAGTACTCTAATAATTTAGCACGATATTCTTCGACCAGATCCTGGCTTTCTTCAGGAATCTCTACTTCTGTGATAATACGTCCATAGTCTCCACTGAATGTATAAGCCTTGCGTTCGATGATATCAATGATTCCTTCAAATTCACTTTCAGCACCGATTGGCAACTGGATCGGGCAAGATTTTGCACCTAAACGATCGATGATCGTGTTGCAAGACATGATGAAGTCAGCTCCCGTCGCATCCATTTTGTTAACGAATACGATACGAGGTACACCATATGTTGTCGCCTGACGCCATACGGTTTCTGTCTGCGGTTCTACACCGGCTTTGGCATCCAATACCGTTACAGCACCATCCAATACACGCAAAGAACGCTCAACTTCAACCGTGAAGTCTACGTGACCTGGTGTATCGATGATATTGATACGGCATTCATGCCCTGTACCATCTAGTTTTTTCCAATGGCAAGTTGTGGCCGCAGAAGTGATCGTGATACCACGTTCCTGCTCCTGTTCCATCCAGTCCATTGTACTGGCACCTTCATGTGTTTCCCCAATTTTATGGTTAACACCCGAATAATAAAGGATACGTTCAGTTGTAGTCGTTTTTCCGGCATCAATGTGCGCCATGATCCCGATATTACGAGTATCTTCTAGACTATATTCTCTAGGCATATAACTAAACTATCTCCTTTCTTACCAGCGGTAATGAGCAAAGGCTTTATTTGCTTCCGCCATCTTATGAGTGTCTTCACGTTTTTTAACACTGGCACCTGTTCCGTTAGATGCATCGATGATCTCTGCAGCTAAACGCTGTTCCATTGTCTTTTCATTTCTTAAACGTGCATAGTTAACGATCCAACGAAGACCTAATGTCAAACGACGTTCGTCACTAACTTCTACTGGCACCTGATAGTTGGCACCACCCACTCGTCTAACCTTCAGTTCCAACTGAGGCATAACGTTTTCCAATGCTTGTTCGAAAACTTCCATTGGTTGTTTTCCTGTTTTTACTTCAACGATTTCAAACGCGTTGTACAAAATAGTTTGTGCAACCCCTCTTTTTCCATCAATCATGATTTTATTGATCAAACGAGTGACCAACTTAGAGTTATACATAGGGTCGACTAATACATCACGTTTGGCAATGTGTCCTTTTCTAGGCATTTAAATTCCTCCTTTCACGATTGATTACTTTTTCGGTTTTTTCGTTCCATACAGTGAACGAGATTGTTTACGGTCATTTACACCGGCGCAGTCTAATGTACCACGAATAATGTGGTAACGAACACCTGGCAAGTCTTTAACACGTCCACCACGAATCAATACAACACTGTGCTCCTGCAAGTTGTGTCCGATTCCCGGGATGTAAGCTGTAACTTCCATTCCGTTGCTCAAACGAACACGCGCATATTTACGAAGTGCTGAGTTTGGTTTTTTTGGTGTCATGGTTCCGACACGAGTGCAGACTCCACGTTTTTGCGGGCTGGACAAGTTTGTCGGTCTAGACTTCAGTGAGTTATACCCACGGTTCAAAGCTGGCGACTTTGAGACGTTCTGACTGGCCTTACGACCTTTACGAATCAACTGGTTGATTGTAGGCATAAGTACCCTCCTTTCAAAATCTTTTAAACACACGTTTCCGGGTGTGTCTTTTTCATCCGTTTAATATAGGATTCTTTCGAATCCCAACTTTACGCATGCACGATTAAATTACACTCTTTCAAAAAGATTGTCAAACACTTTTTGAAAAAATTTGTTTTTCATCCCCATCCGGGTTATTTTCGATTATAATAGTACCGTACAAAGTGAGGAATGTATATGAAACATAAAATCATCTTTCTAGATATGGACGGTACTTTATATCAAACAGAAAATGATATTATCCAGGACAGTGCTCTGGATGCCATCGATCTTTTGCGCGACAAAGGCTTTAAAGTATGTGCTGCCACAGGCAGACCGCTGAATCAAATGAAGCTGATCCTGGAACGCGTTCAGTTTGATGCCTATGTACTCATCAACGGAAGTTACATATTAGATAAAGAATTCAACGAAATTGGCGCTTACCCCATCGATAAAAAAACAGTCGAAGATCTGGTAAGCTTATGCAAAGAGAAAAAATTTGGATTGATGTTCCATTTCGGAGATGCAACTTATATCTATAATGATTTCTATCCAATGTATGATTTTTGTAAATATTGTAATGTCTTGGATTCTCTGTTCTATGACGTAACTCAAACCTTCCATAAGCGTCACCGGGTTTTCAATGCCGTTATCATGACCAAAGATAAATCCAGTCTGGATGAATTCTTAAAGGCACACCCTAACCTGCGGTCTGATTTGATCAATGTGAAGACCGATGGTTTCTGTTTCGATATCTTTAACGCCGACAACGACAAGTCCAGAGGAGTCAAAATGGTATTAGACCGATTCAACATGTCATGGAAAGATACAATCTGTATTGGAGACAGCACCAATGACATCGGAATGCTTCAAAACGCAGACATCGGTGTTGCGATGGGAAGTGCTACAGATTATGTCAAAAGCTTTGCAGATTGGTCAACGACCAGCACTTACGACAACGGAATATTCAATGCAGTGGCTAAAATTTTAAAGGAAGAGGACAGCTAGTCTGTTGCCTCTTCCTTTTTAAATTCTATGAAATTCTGTCCAATTCGCCTGGCCTCCTGTATATCATGCGTCACATACAAAAGCGTGAACTTCTTTTCTTCTTGCAATTGAATCAGTTTGTCGATCAGTTCATTTTTTGTCTTCCGATCCAAAGAGTTGAATCCTTCATCAATTAAAAGCAGATCCGGTTCCTTCATCAAAGCCCGAGCCAACGATACGCGCTGCCTTTGTCCGCCTGATAAACTCTCTGTCTTTTGCATCAGGATGGACTCCACTCCAACTAAAGCAGCCAGACTGTGAACTCTTTTTGTCAGCTGATCTCTACAGAGAGTTCGCTGATCAATACCATAGGCAATATTTTCAAAGACACAAACCGGATCAAACAAACTATCTCTTTGGAACATAAATGATATCTTATACGAGGCCGGAAAAGAGATTTCTCCCGCTGTTGCTGTTTCCAGGCCCGCAAGAATTCGAAGCAATGTGGTCTTCCCGCAACCGCTTGGTCCAAAAAGAACCGTTCGTTTTCTTTCTGGGATTTGCACTGAAATCCCGCCCAGTACATCGACTCCGTTTTCGAATCGCTTTATTACGTTTTTGATTTCAATCATAATGTCATTGTATCATATAGCAAATTCTGGACCATCCTTTAATGATCCTGTTGTCCAAAAATTGAAAACAAGTATTCATAATATGGCAATGCATCGCACATTTCAAAATAAGGCTGACGATCAATGTAATAATTTTCTACACTATAAGCAAAAAAATCCTCCGGACTTAGATCATCCTTGTACCCCATTTGATTCTTATACGTCTGATAAAACTTCTGATATTCCGGTTCATCCAGAATATGACTCCTATGTGCATAAGCTCGGGACAGTTCCATTCGAATCGTCGTCTGATTTCCCGATGTCCTTAAAACTCCAGTATCGGCATCAAACTTTGTTCCCTCATCTACCAGAATCACTTTAGTGATCATGTCCAGATAAAATGGGGGCATATCCTCCAAAACATAGACATAGGAATTGACTGCTTGCCTTTGTATATCTGCTTCCACCTCAACTTCGCAACCGATAGCATCAAAAAAGAAAGTTTCCCCTTTAGCACTTTCCCCTAATGCCATTAAGGCATGGGCCAGTTTGGCGGTTTCCTCTGCTTTTTGTCTTTTCTCTTCATTTTCCTGATTCAGCTTTTCCTGCTGAGAATACAAGCTGATCCCTAAAGTAACAACAATAAAAATAAACAGCGGGATCATCAACAAAGTCTTCTTTTTCATCTTTTTTATTCTACACTATTCTATACTCTATCTCGAAAAAAAAGTGTGCTCTGATTCGTCGTGCTGAAGTGCAGAAAAAAAAGCCCCTATCTAGATTTAGATAAAGGCTTTCTCTGTCTTCGTTAAATTACTTAACTTCAACAGTAGCACCGGCAGCAACCAATTTTTCTTTGATCTGGTCAGCTTCTTCTGGGCTAATGTTTTCTTTAATAGCAGCTGGAGCACCATCTACTAATTTCTTAGCATCAACTAATCCTAAACCAGTGATTTCACGTACAGCTTTGATGACAGCAACTTTTGTTCCACCAACATCTGTCAAAGTAACTGTTACTTCACTTGGTCCTGTAGGAGCTGCTTCTTCAGCAGCTGGAGCTGCAACAGCAGCTGCGGCTACGACACCGAATTTTTCTTCGATAGCACTTACTAAATCGTTCAGTTCTAAAATTGTAGCTTCTTCTAAGTATGCAAGAATGTCTTCTTGAGTTAATTTAGCCATTTTTCTTTTCCTCCTATGTTATTCTGTTATTCTGCAGCTGCTTCTTCCACAGCTGGTTCTTCTGCTGCTTCAGCAGCAGGTGCTTCTTCTTTCGCTTCCGCTTCTTTTACAGCGAATGTGCCATTTTCTTTTGCTTCAGCCACAGCTTTGACCGTCATAGCAAACTTGATCAATGGTGCATTCAAGCAAGAAGCGAACTTAGCCAACATACCTTCTTTGTTTGGTAAGGCAGACAGCTTTTTGATCGTATCGGCATCCACCATTTCACCGTCTACGATTCCTGTCTTCAAGACAAGAGCGTTGTGATCTTTAGCAAATTTTGCCAAGACACGAGCCGGAGCCACAGGGTCTTTACCAAATGCCAAAGCGTTTGGTCCAACCAATCCTCCAGCGAAATCATCATACCCTAGTTTTTCGGATGCACGACGTGCAATTGCGTTTTTGTAAACTTTGAATTCTACTTCTTCAGCACGAAGGTTTCTACGCAATTCATTGATTTCAGCAACCGTCAAACCACGATACTCAACCATTACGATAGAGCTGGCTTCCTTCATCTTGTCAGCTAAGGCGTTAACGTTGGCTTCCTTTTGTGCAAGGATCGTTTGATTCATTCGTTCCACCTCTTTCTAACTATTGTAACAATATCCAAAAGAAAACCCGCATCTCTCAGACACGGGTCAATGGAATGCATTCAAAAATTCTCTTAGCATCAACCCTCGGTAACAAATTAAGCCCTTCGGCAGTTACTGTCTTTGGAATATTGATAACAATCTAAATTTTACTGATTCTGGCTATTTTGTCAATTATCTTTCGATCGTAACACGGATGCCAGGACCCATAGTAGTGGAAAGAACAAGATTCTTCATGTAATTTCCTTTTACTGTAGCCGGACGGGCTTTGGCAATCGTACTGAAGATTGCACGGAAGTTCTCTACCAATTTATCATCTTCGAAGCTCAATTTTCCGATCATGACATTGATATTTCCTTCTTTGTCTACACGATAAGTGACTTTCCCTTTTTTAACTTCGTCAACAGCTTTTGCAACATCCATTGTTACAGTACCTGTCTTAGGGTTAGGCATCAATCCTTTTGGACCCAAGATACGTCCCAAGCGTCCTAACTGTCCCATCATATCTGGCGTAGCAATCAATACATCGAAGTCCATCCAACCTTTTTGGATCTGTTCGATGATATCCGTTCCACCTACGAAATCTGCACCAGCTTCCTGGGCCTCTTTTTCTTTTTCGCCTTGTGCTACAACACAAACTTTTTGCGTTTTTCCTGTACCATTAGGCAGTACCATAGCACCACGAATCTGCTGATCCGCATGGCGAGGGTCTACATTTAAGCGGAAGTTGACTTCAACACTGGCGTCAAATCCACATTTTCCTGTCTGTTTTGCTAAAGCGACCGCTTCTTCAATAGAATACGTTTTAGAACGATCTACCAATTTGCTTGCTTCAGCATATCTTTTACTTACTTTTGCCATTGATAGTCCTCCTATTCAAATCCTTCGATCTTGATACCCATGTTGCGAGCAGTTCCTGCTACGATACGCATAGCAGCTTCTACATCGTTTGCGTTCAAGTCTGGCATCTTGTATTCTGCAATCTCTTTTAACTGATCTACTGTGATCGTTCCAGCTACCTGTTTCTGGTCACCGCTGGCCTTCTGAATGTTTGCTGCTTTTTTCAACATAACAGCAGCTGGGGTTGTTTTCAATACGAAATCAAAACTTTTATCTTCGTACGCAGTGATCACAACTGGCACAAGATCCCCTTTACGGTCTTTTGTCGCATCATTGAATGCTGTACAGAACTGTGGCATGTTGATACCGGCACTTGCCAGAGCCGGACCTGGTTTCGCTCCGCCAGCAGGGAATTGCAACTTACAAACCTTAGCAACTTTTTTGCTCATAAGACAATACCTCCTATAATTTATCTTATGCAGTGGTCCAACGAGTGGTTGCGCACTCTGCCACGCATGCCACACTATAGTACAAAAAAAGAGAAAAAAGCGCAAGTTCTTTTTTCTCTTTTTCTTTAATCCCAATAATCAAAATAATCCGATTCGTAAGAATTATAATAATCGTTATAAGCTGAATATGTCGTAATATTGATATATAAAGACATAAAAAGCGCAGAACCAGCAACATAAACCGCCAATATACAGCTGGTGATTCCAACGATCAAAGCTGCAATAGATATCTTCTCCACCTTTTTAAAGGTCAAAACCGCCATTACAGCAGAAGCAATCCCAAAAATCAAACCAAATACTTTAAAAAAATCCCAGACATTTCCAATAATCAACGTTAGGATCGAGAGACCCGCAAACACAAAAGCCAACACGATTTTCATATCCAAGGACTCTTTGGGTCCTAGCGGCTTCGTCTTGTTTTCTACATTCTGTACCTGAGGTCCTTCCTTTTTCGGAATCTTTGGTGGAATTGGTTTTGGCTCCATATTAGAACCCCTCCTTTATTTTTGTTGATATTTTACCACGATTCCCTAGAGAATTATAGTATAATTAGCCTATGCATTTTTTATCTTCCTGGATTCAAGCTCATTTTCATACAGACCATTTTCAAATTGTTCCTCTGGAAAAGGGCATCAGCAATCAAAACTATCTCTTGACTGTCGATCAAAAAAAATACGTTCTGCGTGCTCCCAAGCCTGGCCATGAACATTTACAAGTTCAATTCGATATGGAAAAGCAGGTCCTCGAACACGTTCAAGCTCTCGATGTCAAAACAGTCATTTTCGATGTACAGCACGGTATCAAGGTTACTGAATACGTGCCGGACTGTAAAGAATTCCATGAATCGAAAGACCCTTATAAATATGAAAAAGCGGCCAAACTTTTAAAGTCTCTCCACGAACAAACAATATGGGTCCCTCATCATTTCGAGCCTTTCAAAAAATTGATGCATTATAAAAAACAGACCCTCTCTCCTATTGTTCATTTTGAACAAGAAATAAAAACCCTAGAACTTGCCCGAAAGCTCTATTGCCCTCAAACTCTTTGCCATAACGATGTTGTACAAGGAAATATTCTGTTTACTAGTCAACGCGAATATTTGATCGACTGGGAATATGCAGCCATGAATGACTGGCGCTTTGACATAGCCAGTTTCTTTAGCGAAAATCAGATTACAGATTCAAAAAACCGGCTCCAATTCTATAAGGCTTACAATGCCGAGATCAACGATCACGAAATCCGTTTGTTTGAAGCCTTAGAAGATATTTTATGGGGATATTGGGCAAATCTGCTATATGAAAAAAGAAAAGAACCCATCTATAAACTGATCGCGCTTGAAAAAGTAGCGCATTATCATTCATTCTCAAATAGAAAATAAAAAACGCTCCTGTTTCGGAGCGTATTTTTTCAATGGTGACGCGTACGGGATTCGAACCCGTGAATGCATGCGTGAAAGGCATGTGAGTTAACCGTTTCTCCAACGCGCCATGTATGTGAAACTTGTCCTCTGACAAGTGCTCACATATATTAGCATGGCTTTTTCTTTCGTGCAAGTCTTTTTTTGAATTTATTTCTTGTTTATCAATTTTTCTTTTTCTAAAAAGCTCCAAGCTTGTTCCAGATCCTTTTTGGCAGTCGTCCGGTTTTCCAATAAGGCGTATGTTTCTGACATCAAATGCATATAACGGACATCCTTTTGAAGTCGATCTTTATCCGGATGCAAGATCACATCATAGAGTTTTTCTCTTAACTGAAAAAATTGAAATTCTTCTTCCACTTCTTCCATTAAATCTCTTAACGTCCAAGACACATTGTTTTCCGTTCGAACGGCCACTCTGCCTAAACGGATCCCCTTCTGCATCAATTCTTTTGAAAACTGCTGGATCACTTCTGGTCTCATCGTATCTAAAAACAGAAAATCTTCAAATTCTTGACTCTGTTTTGGCTTCTCCTCACTGGAAAAAATCGAAGTGATCACTTGATCCAAATGATTATCCCCTACGACTTTATAATCCGAATCGTATTTCTTCAACGTAGAAAGAATCTCTTCTTTATAGGGTGAATCATCTTTTAAATAGACTAAAATCATGGCTGAGTCCTCCTTTTGACTTCAGTTTCAAAAATATATACAATACTATCACAGGAGGCCATTTTATGAAAAAAATTCTCTCAATTGTCTGCGCTTTTTTCTTATTGATCGGCATAGGAGGCTGCAGTTCGAAAAGCGATGAAGATATCCTGGCTTTTTTTGAAGCTTTTCATAATACATTAAATGCGCAATCTGGTCACATCACTGCACAGATACAACTGGACTCGACAGATCAGTCCATCATTGATATTGATCTGCAAATGCTCCAGAAAGAAGATCTGCAAATAGCTCTAAGCATGGATCTGGAGTCCAACGGAAACCGTCAGGAAGATTTTCTTCAGTTCTATACGCGAGATGGCAAAACGTATCTGAATTCCATGGGAACTACTTCACAAAGCGTCCTCTCCAACTTAGGAATCGATGCTTCTGAAAAGATATCGGTATATGATCCGTTTATGAATTTTTCAGACAGTGAACTATGTGATCTGATTGAATCAAGCTCAAAAGATGGAAATACATATTCGCTTACGATCGATCCTTCTTTGATTTCAACGCTTCTGGATAGTTTTGGAACCGTTAATGTAGAATCTGCCACGATAGATGCGGTCATTGAACAAGAAACTCTATCCTCTTTTACATTAAGCGTTGCGGGAACGCAATCTCTGGAAGAAACGTCTGAAAACATTCGTTTTACAATCGATTGCCAGATCGAGGACCTTGATCAATTACAATCCATCTCCTTCCCGGATAATTTAGAGACATATTAAAAAAGCGCATCGAGCGCTTTTTAAATTGACAATTTTTTGATCTTTTCCCAGGTGAATTGCGGATCTCCAAAATGGCCGTAACAGCTGGTCTTATGATAGATCGGCTGACGAAGATCCAATTCATTGATGATGTTGTTGACATCAAAATCAAAATTCTTTTCAACGATTTCCAACAGTTTCTCGTCCTCTAACACCCCTGTTCCAAAGGTATCCACGCAAAGAGATATCGGTTCACTCTTCCCGATCGCATAGCTGACTTGAACCTCTGCTCTTCTGGCCAGTTTGTTGGCAACAAGACTCTTGGCAACATAACGGCAATAATAAGCTGCACTGCGATCCACCTTCGTAGGATCTTTACTGGAGAAGCAGCCGCCTCCGATTCGCCCGCGTCCGCCATACGTATCACAGACGATCTTGCGTCCTGTTGTTCCTGAATCGCCAAAGGATCCTCCTACGACAAAACTTCCGCTCGGATTGATAAAGTATTTTGTATTCTCATCCAAGTATTTGGCATTGATGCTTGGTTTGATCACTTCATTCATGATGAGCTCACGAATCTCTTCTTGCGTAGCAGAGGCAATGTGCTGAGTAGAAACAACAATCGTATCGATTCTCTTGATTTCATCGTTTTCATATTCCACGGAAACTTGTGTTTTCCCATCGGGTTTCAAGATCGGATTCTGACGGCGAACTTTTGTCAGCTGGCGAGCTAACTTATGCGCATAATAAATAGGCAGCGGCATATATTCGCGGCTCTCGTCGCAAGCATATCCAAACATGATTCCTTGATCTCCGGCACAGATTTCATCACGGTTAACCGCATTGTGAATCTCTGGCGACTGTTCGTTGACAACGATATGAACTTTATAATCTTCCGTATATCCGATTCGACGAATCTCCTCCAAGGCAATTTTTTCATAATCTAAACTTGCCTTTGTATTGGCTTCTCCATAGATCAGCACAAAATCATCTTTGATCGTACACTCCACAGCCATATTTGAATAAGGATCTTGGGATAATGCCGCATCGACAATACGGTCTGCAATCTGATCACAGATTTTATCCGGATGACCTTCGGTAACACTCTCGCTGGTAAAAATATAATTTTTCATATGTCCTCCATTCTCTAAAAAAAACCATACTCCCTAAGAAGTATGGTTGCTTGTCTATACTCCTTATCGTTGTTAGCGGGACCACCTTAGTATCTTTGGATACCAGGTTGGTGTGGGATCAACGAGCTAACTCTCTACCCCATCTCTGGATAATGTAAAGTTATTTAATCATAAACCATTCATCATTTCAAGCTTGATGATGAATTTTTCCGTTTTTTAAATTCTTGAACAATTTTAGCCGTTTCACTGGTTGAAACCAGCCACGCCAGCCAAAAGATGATCGCCGTAGAAAAGAACCAGGAAGGAAGGCTTCCCTTTATTCCAAAGAAAACCGTAACGATCACAATTCCTATCAGAACCGCCGCTTTATTGACGATCGATCGAAAAAGCCGCAAACAAAAGGATTCCAATTCTTCCAGAGAAAAGAGATCTCCATACCCTTTCTCAATCAAAGCATCCTGTATTCCGCGAGCAAACTCCTGATAGTTCTTCTTCATTCTGATTTCCCTTTCGAATCTTTCTGATCGATACGATCTACTATTTTTTTCAACATCATAAAGCGAAACAATCCATAAACCAAAACAAGGATCCCAATGGGAACAAACGGAGGATGGTCCGCTAAGACTCCTCCTGCCAAAATGACCAGTCCCAAGATCATCAGCTGAAGCTGACGAAACAGAACCTTTTGCCGATCATTCATATTAGCTGACTTTGGATCCCTTTGGCATTTCTGTCAAAGGCGAAAGAATCGAAAGTTCATCTTTTTGACTGGCACACAAGATCATCCCGTTGCTTTCAACCCCACGAATCTTCGCAGGTGCTAAATTGGTCACAACCACAACTTGTTTGCCCACTAGATCTTCCGGCTTATAAGTCCCGGCAATTCCGCTGACCACTTGCCGAACTTCATCTCCAAGGTCGATCTGTTCTATCAAAAGTCGATCTGCTTTAGGATGTTTTTTACATTCCACAATGGTCCCGACTTTTAATTCTACTTTTGAAAAATCATCGATCGTGATACTAGCCTTTTCAGATTTCTCCTTCTTGGCCGCCGGCTTTGTTTCTTTTGCCAATTCTTCCAAGAATTTTTTTTCATCGATTCGTGCAAACAAAACTCCCGGTTTCTTTTCAACATGAATATGACATTCTAACTGGCCAAAAGTTCGAATCGAATCAAAATCGCGTTTTTCCGTATGGAGAATATCTAAAATCTTCTCTCCTGTTTCCGGCAAGAAGTTCTGAAGCAAAACTGCTGAGATACGGATCGATTCCATCAAGTTGTATAACACTGTAGCCAAGCGATCCTTTTTTTCTTCTTCTTTTGCCAATGCCCATGGCATCGTCTGATCGATATATTTATTTGCTCTTCGCAACAAGGCAAAAATCTCATCCAGCGCATCGCCCACACGGAATTCATCCATTTTGGCTTCCACTTTTGGCAACGTATTTTGCGCCAGTTCGATCAATTCCTGATCCACATCTTCTTTGATTCCTGGATTTAATATCTCTCCATCAAAGTATTTTTCAGTCATTGCCACGGTACGAGAAACCAGGTTTCCCAAAATATTCGCAAGATCGGAATTGATTCTCTCTACGACAAGTTCCCACGTGATGGTTCCGTCCTGGGCAAAAGGCATTTCATGCAGACAATAATAACGAACCGCATCCACACCAAAATGACGAACAAGATCTTCGGCATAGATTACATTTCCTTTTGATTTTGACATCTTGCCATCTCCGATCAAGAGCCATGGATGTCCGAATACTTTTTTCGGGAGCGGCTCTCCTAAAGCCATCAAGATAATCGGCCAATAAATTGTATGGAAACGCAAGATATCTTTCCCGATAATATGTGTGGCAGGCCAATATTTTTTATACATCTTGCCGCTATCACCATAAGCATCATATCCTAAAGAAGTGATATAGTTCGACAAGGCATCGATCCAGACATAAACAATATGCCCCGGATCAAAATCAACCGGCACTCCCCAAGTAAAAGAAGTACGAGATACACAAAGATCTTGTAATCCTGGCCGCAAGAAGTTATTGAGCATCTCATTTTTACGAGATTCTGGCTGAATAAAATCCGGATGATCTTCTATATACTGAATCAAACGATCCGCATATTTTTGCAGATTCAAGAAGTAAGCCTCTTCTTTCGCTTTTTGGACAGGGCGTCCGCAATCCGGACATTTACCATCCACTAACTGTGATTCTGTCCAGAAAGATTCACAAGGCGTACAATACCAGCCTTCGTATTCTCCTTTATAAATGTCTCCCTGTTCATACAATTTTTTAAAGATACGCTGTACCCGTTTCATATGATCCTGGTCAGTCGTACGAATAAAGTAATCATAGCTTGTATTCATCAAATCCCAGTTTGAGCGAATCTTTTTAGAGATCTCATCCACGAACGCCTGAGGAGAGACCCCGGCATCTTTTGCCTTTTCTTCAATTTTGATTCCATGTTCGTCGGTCCCTGTCTGAAAAAAGACATCATATCCTTGTGCACGCTTAAAACGAGCAATCGCATCACTCAAAATAATCTCATAAGTATTGCCGATATGGGGTCTTCCTGAAGTATACGCAATGGCAGTTGTTAAATAATAAGGTCCTTTATTTTCCATAGTTTCCTCTCCTTCAATAAAAAAAGCTTTCATCCAAGGACGAAAGCTTCGTGGTACCACCTTAGTTCATGCATCTCTGCACCTTGATCCGTTAACGCCGGCAACGTTTCTTTCTAACGATTCGAAAGAACAGCTCCAAGTCCATGTTCCTGTTTCTTAGACGAAAGGTTTTCACCAGCCACCCGTTCTCTAGTCGTTCTAATCCACAGTACTCTTCTTTTCTTTGCTTTTTGATTACTGGTCGTATTATACGATAGAAAATCGCTTTAAACAAGTGATTTCCTAAGCAGCCTTAGTCAAAATACGTACTAAAGGCAGCGCCTTTTTTGGACAGTTCGTCACGCCCATATGACGATTTGGCTTTATAGAACCATGGTAATCACTGCCGCAGGAAATAAACGCTTTATGTTTTTGGGCGATTTTGATTGCCGCCGCCATTGTTTCTTCATGAATTTCGGGGCTAAAACATTCGATGCCATCCATTCCCAGATCCATGATATCTTCAATCAAATCATCGCTGATCTTATCCAAATGCCAGCTTGCGAGAATCGCAATTCCGCCAGCATCATGGATCGCATCTACGATCTTTTGAGCATCCGGATAAACAGCCGGAACATAACATGGACTTCCTGGTCCAAATACATCTCTGCGGAAGTGTAACATGGCTTCCTTAGGTTCATATTTCTCGACATATGGTTTCACAACCGAAAATTCTCGTGCCTTCGCATTATTGAAAACCATATTTGTAATATCCGTTGGCGTGATTGTCTGAAAACGAGAGCCTTCCATAATCGAATCCACATCAATTCTTAATCCGGAATACGCTTCAAATTTCTTGACCCGTTCAATGGATAAATCTTTTTCGCGGCGTAAAGATTCTCTTTCCATGTCATCAAAGATATCTTTTGTCCAATCGATATAATATCCTAAGATTCGAATCCGATTTGTTCTATATTGCGCATCGATCTCCACCCCGGGAATATATTGAATATCGTAAAGCGGCGCAAAACGAACAGCGGCTGCATTGGCTCTGGCACAGTTATGGTCCGTAATCGATATCGTCTCCATTCCCAGTTGCTTTGCCTCTTTGAATATTTCTTCCACATCATTATTGGAATCATCACTATAATTGGAACGAATGTGCAAATCGATCGGTGTGATCTCACGCACCATTTCTTGAATCGGTTCTTTTTCAAAGCGGATCTCTTGTGGCGGTTCATGTACCAGAAGCGTCTGGAAGAGAAGATCTACCAAAGTCTGCTGACGAGGCGTAATCAAAACGATCAGGCCATTGAGCAGCCACCATGCCAAGATTCCTAAAGTTTCAAAGAAGAAGCCAAACACCATCAGTGGAATTCCAAAACCCAACATTTGCCGGAAGATCAATTTCAATCCGGAAGCTTCTTTTTTATTTCTTTGAACCAGTTTTAAATCCGTAAAAATGCATCCTAAAGATTGTCCTTTGCATCGGGCTGTAAAAATAGGCAGAAGCAGCACACTGACAATGAACAAGAAAGCATACATAATGTAAAATAACAAATCAAAAAAGTTGGGTGGAATCAGTCCACACAGGATCAATAAGAATTCAATGACCCAAATATATACGGGAAGCAGACAAATATTTACGTCCATCAAGAACGCAAAAAAATGGCTCTGCATATCGTCGAGATTTCGTTTCAAATATTTGGCACGATGATATCCGCCGTTACGGTATAACTGCGATTTCTTTTGGAAATATGCCAAAGTCAAATCTTTTAAACTATATTCTTTGATCACCATGTTAGGATCACAGCCTTTCTGTTTACTATTATACAAAAATTACTGAAACAAGAAAAGCCAACAAAAAAGATCGTCAATTCAGACGATCTAAGCTTTTTTCTCTTTCATTTTTTTCCACAAACCTGCAAAACCGACAAAAGAGAGCGTCATCAAAGCACCATACAATCCAAAGCCGCTCGATGTTGCGGTGTTGACACTTCTGCGTACAGGTGTTGTAGATGTATTATCGATTCTCTGTGCCTGCGAAACCAATGTGATATATTTTGAAGACCCGTTTGTTTCCAAATAGGAGTTCAGCTGTGCCACTTGATCAGTAGAAAGCTTCGAATAAGCAGACATTCCCGATAATATCTGTTGATAATTATAAGAAGATACCGATGTATATAAAGTAGAATTGGCATCCATCAGATAAGTCTTCACAAAAGTTTGGACTTCTGAATCCGTGGAGCTCAAAGTTCGATTCGAAGAAGTTGTCTGAACCGGTTGAGCCGTTGTTTCAATTTTTGCTTGCACCGGTTGGATCTCCGGCTCTGCTGTCGAGATCATTTCCGCTTTTTCTTCAATAGAAACTGACTCTTGTTGCGGCGTCGCCACTTTTAATAAAACAGGCTCTGATATCGTTTCAATTTGTTGCGTTCGTTGTAACGGAGTCTCGATGGCCGCATTGTCCGACGATTGAACTTCCACAGGCTCTTTTGTATCCTTTGAATCCATTTCTGAAACCGGATCCGATTCTTCTTTTGACTCTTCCTGAGTCTCTTCCAGGGAACCTTCCTCTTTGATGGCTCCATGATTAGAGTCCGGCATTTCCGTTGCCGGATCTGTCGGTTCTTGTTCTGGAATTGATGGCTCTTCCTGAGTCTGATCCTTTGATTGTTCATCTTTTATTTGTTGAGCATCGACTACCAATTCAGGATATGTTTTGTTTAGCGTAGCTTGAGTATCCTGATCGATAATGACTTCGCTTAAAGCCGTATTGATTTCTTCTTTAAGCTCTTCTTTTAAGCCTTCATAGACCTCTGTTCCCTCAAGAACGATCTGATAGTTTTTTTCATCGATTTTTGTAAAACGAAGGTACTCTGTCCGAACCACATTCCCCTGAGCATCCTTGATTTCATTTTTGTAGGAGCAGTACAAATTTAGAAACTCTTCTGCTGTTTGGATCGTACCCGTTTCGTTTGCAGTTTCTACTGTGCTCGTTTCGGTTTGGGCATATACACTCACTGCCGGAGCCGATATAGCCGATAATGCCATTAACGAGGCCATTGTATACGCAAGATGTTTCTTCATGATCCACCACTCCTTTTTTCGCTTTTATAATTGTACCTTAAAATGTTTAGATTTTCTAGTCCTTCTCTATAAATACAAAAGACAAGCGAAAAACCGCCTGTCTTTTCTCAATTACTTCTCAAATGGAATCGGTTGAAGATCCCAAATTTCTTTGGCATATTCCTTGATTGTACGATCACTGGAGAAATAACCGCTCTGTGCAATATTGATCAACATGGTACGAGCCCAGTTCGATTTTTGTTGATAGCGGTTTTCAATCTCGCGTTGTGCATAAACATACGCATCAAAGTCTGCCAAAACATAGAATTCATCGTTGCGCAACAATAAATCATTGTAGATCAGCTGGAATTCATCCGGATTATTAGACCATGTACAGTTCTTCAAAGAATCGATCACTCGACGAACACGATAGTTGTTATGATAAATATCCCACGCATTATAAGAGTTTTCCTTTCGCACTTCTTCGATATCCTCTACACGCAAGCCGAAGATTTCGGCATTTTCATAACCTACTCGTTCAACGATCTCAACATTGGCCCCATCCAATGTACCCAATGTCAAAGCCCCGTTCATCATGTATTTCATATTTCCCGTACCGCTGGCTTCTTTTCCTGCAGTCGAGATCTGTTCGCTGACATCAGCAGCATTCAATAAAATCTCGGCAACCGAAACAGAATAGTTCGGGATGAAGACCACTTTTAAATAATGATTCGTCTCCGGATCGTTGTTGACACGATTGGCAACCATATTGATCAGTTTAATGATCTCTTTTGCCAACATATAGCTAGGCGCCGCCTTAGCTGAGAAGAAGAAAGTACGCGGATAAATACGGAAACTTGGTTCTTCTTTCATCTTTAAGTACAGATGCATAACATGGAAAATGTTCAAAAGCTGACGTTTATAGGCATGTAAACGTTTTGCCTGACAATCAAAGATCGAATTGACATTGACATCGATTCCCAATGTTTTCTTGACATAATCCGCTAAAATCTGTTTCCGCTCCATTTTCACGTTCATGAAACGTTCCTGAAGAATCGGATCATCGATGTGTTCCATCAGTTTTTCCAAATCTTCCGGATGCCTTTTGAAGGAATCTCCTATCGTTTCTTCCAATAATTTTGTCAGCTGCGGGTTGGAATACAACAGCCACCGCCGATGTGTGATCCCATTGGTTTTATTGTTAAAACGATCTGGATATAAGCTCACAAAATCTTTCATGACATCGTGGATCAAGATCTCTGTATGCAGTTTGGCAACCCCATTGACACTGTGACTGCCTACAATCGCAATATGTGCCATGTGAACTTGTCCTTCTTTTAGAATGGCTACATTATTCCAAATGTGACCCATTCCTTTGTGATCAACTTCATATTTAAAACGACGATCGATCTCTTCGATAATCATATAAATACGCGGTAAAAGAGACTGCACCATCTCTTGCGGCCATTTTTCCAACGCCTCCGCCATGACCGTATGGTTTGTATAAGCTACGGTTTTAGTTACGATTTCCCAAGCTTGATCCCATTCATAATCATAGTTATCACACAATACGCGCATCAATTCCGGAATTACCAAGACCGGATGCGTATCGTTGAGCTGAATGGCTACTTTATCTCCTAAATTGTCCAATGTAGGATATACACGCAAATGCGAACGAATGATTTGGTTGATTCCGGCACAGACAAAGAAATATTCCTGTTTTAACCGAAGCAGTTTTCCTTCTATCGTAGAATCATCCGGGTATACGTTAGCTGTAATCGCCGTAACATCATTCAAATATTTATTCAGTTGCCCCGACTGAACGGAATCCTCATCGACCTCTGCATCCCAAAGGCGCAACGTATTCGTTGTTGTCGTATGATATCCGATAATCGGTTCATCATAAGGAACGGCGCGAACCACAAATTCTGGCCGATAGTTGGAACGGAATTTCCCATTCTGGTCCATGTAAGCATCTAATTGCCCGCCAAACGGAACACGAACGACATGCTGAGGCTTCCATACTTCCCAAATGTTTCCGCTTTTCAACCAGCAATCTGGCAACTCCACTTGCTCGTTGTTGACGATCTTTTGTTTGAACAAACCATAGTGATAACGAATACAGTTTCCGTGCCCCGCTAAATCTAAAGAGGCCAAGGAGTCCATGAAACAGGCAGCCAGACGGCCTAAACCGCCATTTCCCAGTCCGGCATCACTTTCCATTTCTTCCATTTCATTGATATCCATACCTAACTCTTCGAGGCCTTCCTTAACAAGATCATAGATCCCCAAATTCATCAGGTTATTGGTCAGCAGACGTCCCATTAAAAATTCCATTGAAAAATAATACAGCTGTTTGGACTGTGATTTTTTAATTGCGTTTTTAGTCTCCTTCCAATTGATCCCCACGTAATCACGGATCATCTTCCCTAAGACTTGATAACGTTCGGCCATAAAAGTTTCTTCAAATTCACGACCGTATGTTTCGGATACTTCTTGTTTGTAACGCTCGATAAAAACTTCTTTTGAATCAAATCGATTTGACATAACTTTTCCTCCACAGTGTTTTAATTATACTATCACAGCCCTATTTTTCAAAGGTTTTTCGCTTTCTATTCCTTGACGATCTTAACTTCTTTTGTCCATTGATAACCATTTTGATGAATCGTTTTGATCATAGAAGCATCTTGTAAGCCATGTCGCAGCCGACTGATACTTGCCGAAACTGCATTCGTATCCACTTGTTTATTTCCGCGAATCTCAATCAGATCCTGTAAAAGCTCCCGCGTCAAGATCTGTCCGGGATGTTTCAAAAATACAAGCAGCATCTCGTATTGTTCCGGCATCAAGGAAATCGTTTTCGTATGCACCATAACTTTTCGGCTAGGCAAATCTACCACAAGGTTCCCAGAAAATATTTTTTTAATGGACGGCTCCAAGACGCGATCAGGATCTATCCAGAGGCCATGATGTCCATAGATCTTCTGTTGGCGAAGCACTTGCATATGATGGCGAGTGATAGCGCCTTTTAAATAAATTCTGTTTTTCTCTTTGGCATACCATTCTGTCTTGTTTGAAAGATCCAGCTTTTCCCAAAGTTCTTTTTCCACCATAAACCGAATCTCGACAAAATCACGCATGATCTCTCCTCCTTTCTGCGCATCTAAGAAAGCATAGATTTCATTTTGAAACAAGAATTCTTGAATAAACCAAAAAATTTTTGTTTGAACAAAAAATAAAAAAAAAGAGCGATAAGATTCCACTAAAAGCTGAATCTTATCACTCGCTACTCTTCTTTTTCTTCTTCATCCTCCGTTTTCGGGAATATAAAGACTTGATCTCCATCCTGGGTCACATGATATCGCCCTCGAGCATATAAACTCGCATAATCCGGATTGCTGAGGTTTTCATAAGTCTTCTTCAACTGCTCTTTTTCCTCTTTCAAATCTTCGATCTGCTGCTGATTTTCTTGAATGCTTAGACGAAGTTCAGCCGTTGTTTGCAGATCCTGGATCCCGCTCCACGTCAAATACATTGTTCCCCCTAATAAAGCTCCGCATAAAACGATTTTTTTCAAGGGAGAGCCCTTTAGTGATCGCTTTGGTTTGAGCGCCTTATTTTTTTTGATCTTATACTGTTTAGCCATAGTATTCCCCTTTATAACAGTATAGCATATTTTTATTTCCCTTTCACAAACAGCGAAAGAATCGCAATATCACTTGGATTGATCCCGGAAATACGGGAAGCCTGTCCCAGTGTTCGGGGGCGGATCTGATCCAATTTTTGCCGCGCTTCTAAACGTAAGTTATCCATATGCAGATAGTCCAGATCCAAAGGCAAGACTCTAGATTCCATAGTCTGCAAATGGCGCGCATCCCGTTTTGCCTTTTCAATATAGCCGGCATATTTCACTTCGATCTCAATCTGGGATGCGATCTTAGGATCGATCGTTTTCTGGATCCACGGCAAAAGATCTTTCACTTTCACTTTAGGGCGTTTCAATAACTCTAAGGCACTCATGCCGTGACCCAGTCCATCAAACCCCAGCGAATGTAAATAGGCATCGATATCTGGCCCTGGTTTGATATGAACCGTTGCCAACGCTTCTTTGGTTGACTGGATCATATCCATTTTCTTTAAAAAATCCTCATATCGTTCTTTGGATACGACCCCTATCTCATATCCTTTTCGCAGCAGGCGCTGATCCGCATTATCGTGTCTTAATAACAAGCGATATTCAGCACGAGACGTTAAAAGCCGATACGGCTCCTTGGTTCCCTTTGTACAAAGATCATCGATCATGACCCCGATATAAGCTTCGTCTCTTTTCAAGATAAAAGGAGGTTTTTGATCGATTTTTAAACAAGCATTGATGCCTGCCATCAAGCCTTGTCCGGCCGCCTCTTCATAGCCGCTGGTTCCATTGATTTGGCCAGCCGTAAAAAGATTTTCTATGATCTTATTTTCCATCGAAGGCTTCATCTGCAAAGGATCCACCGCATCATATTCGATCGCATAAGCGTATTTTTCAATCTTAGCGTTTTGAAGACCCGGAAGCGAATGAACCATTTCTTCTTGTACATCCACTGGCATAGATGTAGAAAACCCTTGGAGGTAGATCGTATCCATGCTTTTAGATTCCGGCTCTAAAAACAGCTGGTGCCGTTCTTTATCCGCAAAGCGGACCAGTTTATCTTCAATGCTCGGGCAATAACGAGGCCCCACCCCTTTGACCAAGCCAGAATACATTGCCGAATCGTGAAGATGATTTCGAATGATCTGATGCGTCAGTGGCGCAGTATAAATCAGATGACAAACTTCCTGATTTTCAAAAGAGAGGACATCCGATGGTTTTGTAGTTTCAGAAAACGCAAAGAAATCATCTGTTCCCGGCTGCACTTCGGCTTGAGAAAAATCAATCGAATCTTTTTGTATTCTTGGCGGTGTCCCTGTTTTTAATCGAAAAGTACGTACACCATGTTTTCTTAAACACTCGGAAAGGGTCTGAATCGTCGGCTGATCCTCAGGTCCCGATTCTGTAGCAGTATGCCCGCGCAGAATGGTAGAAGCCATATAAGTACCAGTAGTAAGGATCACGGTCTTAGAGAAAACCTCCCGACCATTTTGCAGGCGAATCCCTTTGACGCACTGATTTTCTATGATCAAGGAAGCACACCCTTCTTCGATCACCTCTAGTCCTGGCGTTTGCGACAAGATTCGAGCCATCTCTTTCTTATATTCCACTTTGTCGCTTTGCACACGTAAAGACCAGACCCCCGGGCCTTTGGTCGTATTCAACATTTTAAACTGCAAAGCCGTCCGGTCCGCAACAAGCGGCATCAAGCCTCCTAAAGCATCGATTTCGCGAACCACGATTCCTTTGGCCGGACCTCCTATGCTGGGATTACAAGGCATAGAACCTGCCATATTTAAATCCAATGTCACTAAGGCCGCTTTCTTTTTCATTCGACAACAAGCCATAACCGCTTCAATACCGGCATGACCTGCCCCCACAACGATCACATCATACATGACGCCCACCTCTTCCAGGCAATCGTAAACGAATATGGAACACGGCCTGCGGCAAACGCAAAAGGCATGCTGCTGCAAGTCCTACCACAAAGGTGATCAAGCCATTGCAGCACATCAACAAAAAGGCGATTAATTTTGAACCTTCGGATCCAGTGAATCCGATTGCGTTCAAAAGGCTGCAAACAATCCACATGACCAACACAACCACACCGGTTCGAATCAGGATAATGCCTGTCTTTTTGAAATTTACCTGATAGCTCTTCTGAACTTCTCGCAAGTTGAATAAGATCATATAGCCATCTCCAATCAAAGAACTCAAAACACTGCCTGCAAATCCGAAAATCATCGTCAGCGGAACAATCAGACAGCCTTTGATCAAAGTTGCGATCATGATCCGCTTCAGCGAAGCTTTCTTAAGCCCCAACGCCATCATCAGATTGGTCGTGACCGGTCCTACAGTCCCTAAAAATCCTTCGAATGCCATCCAACCCAGAACATAACTGCTCATCGAAAGATTTTCAGTATAAAATAACGTATAGTTAATAGGCTGCGCATACAAAAAGATGCAAAATGAAATTGGTATGCCGATGCACAATACGACATTCAAACAATCAATGATATTCTTTTTTGTCCGCTTCCAGTCTTTTTTCGTCAAAGCTTCTGTAATATGCGGAATGATGGCCGCCGTAAATCCCGGCGCTAAGATCATCGGAATCGCAGTGATCTTGACACCGACATAATTAGCAGCAGATATGATGGTTGAGATCGTAGCTTCATCATATTGATGAAGATGCAGACCGGTAGGAAGGAGTACAGCATTGAAGATCTGCTGGCTATATCCAAAAATGGCAGAGATCATATAAGGCACAGCCAAGATACACATCTCTTTTAATAAAGCCTTGGATGAGTGAGTGGTTTCTGATTGTATTTTTGCTTGCGCTTTGATTCCTTTGATCTTGTTCTTATCAAAACGAATAAACTGAAGAATCCCGGCAATGGCTGCAACCGATGTCGATAACACAGAAACATACAAGGCCCATTTTCTCTCCAGACCAATAATGTATACAAACAAGCATGAAACAGAAAGCAAAAAGCCGACACGGAAAACCTGTTCAAACGCCTGAGAGAATGCATATTGTTCCATTTCCTTACGGCCCTGATAAAAGCCGCGGAACGCCGATAACACAGGAACCAGAAAAACCGCCAAAGACAAGATCTTTAAACTGACAGACATCACTTCGACGCTTTGCGCCACCATCAAAGGAGCCAGCACCCCTGAGAAAGCAAACATCATCAGCATGCCGAAAAAGCCTAAAACAGCTAACATTCCGATTGAGCATTTACGAATCAGAAGGACTGCTCTCGCATCCTTCAAGACAGTATAACGAGCCACCAAAGTCGCAATCGCAAACGGAAAGCCGGCCGTGAACACGCTCAACACATAAGAATAGATATTATATGCCTGCCCATAAATTCCCATATATGCATCCGAACCAAGAATGCTGGAAAAAGGAATCGCATAAATGATTCCAATCAGCTTCGCAACAAACATGCCGCCAGTACCGACCAGGCCGCTAAGAATGATTGATTTTTTAACCCGTGAGGATTCCTGCATGCACTTCTCTCCTTTACTTCGTAAGCTTCATTATATCATACGTTGATTGTATGGAAGATTTTTTTTCTTGTTTGCGTTATAGTTAAATCAAAGAAAGAAGAGGATACTATGACACAATCGATTTGCACCGCCAATCAGGCCAGACAGGCAGACACTCTTGCCATACAACAATACCGTATACCTTCTTTGCTCTTGATGGAACATGCAGCACAAGAATGCTTCTGTCTTCTAAAAAAGCGCCTTCAAAACGCCAGATCTTCCGTGATCGTGTGCGGCCCCGGCAATAATGGAGCAGACGGATTGGCCATTGCCCGGCTTTGTAAAGATCACAAGATCCAGTGTACCGTCTTCTTACCAGACCCCTGTCATCTGTCTATGGATGAAAGAATTCAATGGGATATGATTCAAGCGCTGGACATTCCGCATATATCCGATCTGGAGCCGGCTTTAAAAAAAATAGAGCAAGCCGATGTAATCATTGATGCCCTCTTTGGCAACGGCCTGGATCGGCCAATCCAGGAACCTTATTCAAAAATCATCCAAACGATCAACACTTCGAATGCTTTTGTCGCCAGCATCGACATTGCCAGCGGTCTTCAGGCAACTACCGGAAAAGCTTTAGGCATCTGCGTCCATGCCGACCAGACTTTAGCCATCGACTGTTTTAAGACCGGTCATTATCGAAATGAAGGAAGACAATATTCCGGACAGCTTTTCTGCCTTCCAATCGGCATTCCCGATCATCTTCACGATCGATTGAAAACAGCCCTTCTCCTTGAAACAAAGGATGTCCAAATTCCTTTGCGAAACAGCCACAGTCATAAAGGCACCTTTGGAAAAGCCTTGATGATCGGCGGCAGTCAATCTATGCACGGAGCGATCACGATGGCCTGCCAAGCTTGTTATCGCAGCGGCATCGGCACTTTGACTTGCATGATTCCAGACTGCATCCAAGAGATCGTCGGTCAAAAAATGGAATTTGCGATGAATCTTTGTGCCCCTTCTCAAGATGGGACATTTGCTCTTGAAGGTGTGGCATGTCTAGATCAGGAAAAATCAAAATATGACATTCTTTCTTTGGGCAACGGCATGGGGCGAACCAAGGCAACTGAACTTTTTGTCGAGCACGCTTTAAAAAGTGATGCCTGTGTCTTATTAGATGCCGATGCTTGCTGGGGCCTAAGAGATCAACTCCATCTTTTGGATAGAGAGGCCCCTGTCCTTTTGACACCGCATCTGAAAGAAATGACTTATTTGTGTCAAAAAGATTTAAAAACGATCCAGGAAGATCCTTTCGATACGGTTTCCACCTTCTGCAAAGAGCATCCTCAATGTACCCTGATCTTGAAATCAGACTTTACATTGATTGGTCACCAAGACAAACTGTATGTATTCGATCACGCCAATTCAGCTCTGGCAAAAGGAGGCAGCGGGGACATTCTTTGCGGGATCTTAACCGGTCTGTACGGCCAATGCCGAGATCCTCTACAAGCAGCGACGACAGGTGTGATGATCCATAACTTATGCGCTGCCATCAAAAAAGATCCTGCCAGCGTAATGCCGCAGGATCTGATTGAACAGATTCCAATCGTATTTTCATCATTAAGGGAAAACTGATTTTCCCTTTTTTTATAAGATCTGAAGGTGTAAATAATACACATGCGGATGAAACATGAGAGTATTGAATCCGTAAGCTTCATAATCATCCTCATCCTGGTCCCAATCATTATTAAGTTTTGCCAACAAAGAATCGATTTGTTTCGAATCCAATTCTGCCGTTCCATAAAACTCTAAACAGTCCTTTAAAGATGGCTGAGGTCGGCTGGGCGAAAATGATAACGTTGGGCACTTTTCCAATAGTTGTTTCTTGATCTCAGCTTCCAAAGTTTCAGACTCTTGATCGATCACAACATGCAGTCTTATGCGCATTGTCCGTCCTGTTCCAAGATATAACGACAGAATTTTTTCAGATTCTGATCATTTTCCAACGTGATAACTTTCCCTACACTCAAATTTAAAGCGGCGATCTTCACTTCTCCATCGCTTACCGACATATTTAATGTGCCCGTTACATTTTCATAATAGATATCATATAAATAACTGATGCGAGCTTCGGATTCTTTCTTGCTTTGCAGCTCAAAGTGCAGATCTTTTTTGTTCTTCAACAAAACACGTATCGCTCCGGCTCCGCTGGATGGAATTGATTTTCCCATAACTTTACCTCCTAATGTTTTTCTGCTTCGTATGTGATCTGGATCCCTAAGCTGTTATAGACAGAGGCATCCACATGGGCTACATCGCATGTGATGTGCGCTTGTGTTCCCCGCAGCTGTTTTAACTGGCTCATGGCCTTTTTGGCTTGCGGATTCTTTTGGGCGCTCAGACTAAGGGCAATCAAGATCTCGTTGGTATGAAGGCGAGGATTCTTACTGCCTAGATAATTCGTTTTCAGTTTCTGGATGGGACCAAATGCTTCTGGCTCTATCAGCAGAACATCATCATCGATTCCAGCCAAATGTTTGATCGCATTCATCAAGACGGAAGAACAAGCCCCCATAAAGTGAGTGGTTCGACCAGTGATGATCGTTCCGTCCTGCAATTCCATAGCACCGCTGAAGGAATGCGTATCTTTTTCTTTTTGGCGTGCTGCCACCACGCAGCGACGATCCAGTTCTGTCACATCCGCCTGTTTCATGACCAATTCTTGTTTTTGGATCTCTGATTCTTCGCATTCTTCTTTTACGAATCGTGTCTTGGTGACAAAATAGCGGCGAATGATCTCCTGACGGCTAGCCTCTTGGCAAGTCTTGTCATCTTGGATACAGAACCCGGCCATATTGACTCCCATATCCGTTGGCGATTGATAAGGGCTCTTTCCATAAATTGCTTCAAATATATTTCGTAATACAGGAAAGATCTCAATATCGCGATTATAGTTCACCGTTACCTTTCCATACGCTTCTAAATGAAAAGGATCGATCATATTCACATCGTTTAAATCAGCCGTAGCTGCTTCGTATGCTAAATTGACCGGATGATTCAGCGGCAGATTCCAAACTGGAAAAGTCTCATATTTCGCATAGCCGGCTTTAATGCCGCGAACATGATCGTGATACAGCTGAGACAGACAAGTTGCCATTTTCCCTGAACCCGGACCCGGCGCTGTGACAACAACTAAAGGACGCTGTGTCTTGATATATTCATTTTTGCCGAATCCATCCTTTGAGATGATTTTTTCCGTATTCGTTGGATACCCGTCAATAAAATAATGATAGTAACAATTGATCTTGCGGCGCTTCAGCTTTTGTTTAAAACTATCCGCCATCGTCTGCCCTGTATACTGTGTGATCACAACGCTGCCAACGAATAAGTCAACTTTTTTAAACTCCTTGATCAAGCGCAATACATCTTCCTCATAAGTGATTCCTAAATCTGCTCGGACTTTGTTTTGTTGGATATCTTTTGCACTGATCACGATTACGATTTCTGCCTGATCTTTTAACTGCAGCAACATCTGCAGCTTGCTGTCGGGACGAAATCCCGGCAAAACACGGGAAGCATGATAGTCATCAAACAGCTTTCCGCCAAATTCCAAATACAATTTATCGCCAAATTGACTGATTCTCTCTTTGATATGTTCTGACTGCATAGCCAGATATTTTTGGTTATCAAACCCGATTTCCATAACATCACCTTCATTTTCAATACGTCTATTCTACCACAGCCCTCTTTTGAATGCACAGAAGAAAAGACCGTTTTGGGTACGGTCTCATGCTTTTTGATTGATATAAGGTGCTACAAGATCATCATCTAGCATAGTTTCATGTAAGCTGTCATCGATCTTGTCGATCTCTTCTGCCAGATTCAGAGCGTGATCATTGATACGGTCATAATCTGTCAAGATTCTTGAGAATGCGATTCCTAATTCACTGGAAATGCTCTTGTCCTTCAAACCTTGGATCTGAACATTTCTCCATTCTTGAGTATTCTCATCGATCTCGTTGTTGTAGGCATTGGCCTTTTCCAAATTGAAAATGTAATCGTACATCTTGAAAGTCCGTTTTTTCATCTTTTTCAGGATCCGTTTTTCGTTATCGCTCATGTTCTCTTTATTGACGATCACAGCCTGACGATCCATATTGATCGCATAATCAGAGATTCTCTCCAGATCAACCAGCATCGTGTAATAGGCGGTCAAGGCTTGAGAAGTTTCGATATTCATGCTCGCATAACCGAAAGCATCTGAAATATATTTTGAAATTGCCCGATTCAAGAAATTGACTGTTTTTTCACGCTTTTCAATTTGTTCAGAACGCTCTTCTTTATAGTGGATCAGCTGATCAAAAGAATCACTGACATTGGTATAAGCCAACTTCATCATACGCATTACTTCATCATTGACCTGCTGAATATTAATGGCAGAAAGACCAATGATCTTATTGCTCTTTGGCAGAGGCTGCAAGTACATCAATCCTTCAGAATCGGCTTGCATCGGTTCCGACGGCAATACCTTCTGGGCAAAGGCTGCCAGATATGTACCAAACGGCAACAAGAGAATCGTTGTAACGACATTGAACAACGTATGCATGTTGGCAATTTGCTGAGCTGCATTATCCGGCGACCACGCGGAAACAACGGCTGTCAACGGAGTCAAAAGACATACTGTTGTAAAGATGATCGTACCGATGATATTAAAGCTCAAGTGAATCACTGTCGTTTGTTTTGCTTCGCGGCTGGTACCGATCGATGCCAAAACGGCAGTGATGCAAGTACCGATATTTTGTCCAAACAAGACAAAAACGGCTCCATCCAAACCAATCAAACCGCTGCGCGCCAACGCCTGCAAGATACCCACCGACGCAGAAGAACTCTGAATAATAGCGGTAAATACAGCTCCGACCAAGATTCCGATCACCGGGTTGGAGAAATTTGTGATCAATGAAATAAAGGTCTGCGATTCACGCAATGGTTCCATGGCTGTGGACATCATATCCATACCAATGAACAAAACCCCTAAACCGGCGATGATCAATCCAAAATAATTCAACTTTGGATTTTTTAAGAAAACAATCAGTACTACCCCGGCAAAAGCAATCAGCGGGGCAATTTCACTTACATTCAAGGCAACCAGCTGCCCTGTGATCGTTGTTCCGATATTGGCACCCATGATGATCCACACAGCCTGCTGAAGCGTCATCAACCGAGCATTGACAAACCCGACAACCATGACCGTAGTCGCACTGCTTGACTGAATAATCGCAGTAATGATAGCCCCTACGGCAACACCTAAAAAGCGATTGGATGTCAATTTTTCCAAAATCTGCTTCAACCGGTCACCAGCCGCTTTTTCCAGACCATCAGACATCATTTGCATGCCATACAAAAACAGGGCCAAGCCCCCTAATAGTCCCAATAATAGTGATAGATCCATAACTCTTCTCCTTTAATGCAATCTACTCTTACATAATAAAAGGCAGAGCTATGGATTGCAAGCACATATTTTACGAACTTATTACGAAATTTTAACCCTGTTTTTACATTTTTCTATTTTCCTGAACTCCCTAGCTTCCCCGTCTTTCGCAAAGATGCGATTTCCTGCAATTTTTCGTAAGAAATCTCTTCACTTTCGAGCTGCGGCATCACCAACAAAACTCCTTGGCAGATCGCTTTCTCATAAGGATAGATCAAACAATTCTCTTTTTCTTGTTGCGACCATGACTTTAAGGCTTCCTGTTTCACAATAAAGATTGGTTTGTCATTCACATTTGTAATTGGGGCCATATATTCTCCCCTGTATCCAGAATCGATCACTCCGCTTCGCTGCGCCAATCCTTTCGTTCCAGAAGACCCTCTTTCTTTTAAAAACATGACATAGCGAGAATCAAATGCGCTGGCAACTCCCAAAGGAACGAGTTTCGTTGTCAAGGGATCGATTCGAAGATAGTCCTCTTCAAAACAAGGATACAGATCATATCCTGCATCTTCCTCTCTCTTGGTAGGAATAATGGCATCTTCTTTGACTTTTGCCCAAAATAATTTATCCATTTTCTAATAATTCCTTTCTATAGATCTCAACCAGATCTTCTAAACGCCATCGTGCATTGGCCGCCGAAGTAGAAGGGCAACTAACGACAGGAACAAAAAGATCTAATGATTTCAACAACCTCTCGCTTGTTTTTCCGTTGCACAGTATTTTTTGAATGCTGGAATTGGTTTCCAGCACCTCTTGAATAGGATTAAGGCGAACATCCCGAATAGCCGAATCTGCACTGCCTGGCCGAACACAAGAATGACAAACATCCCACAACGCAATTTTCTCTTTTTTCAACAAAGCCAATCGCTGCATTCGGGTATCCGTCTCAACCCCATAGATTTTTGACAACATCGGCCAAAACCGATTCGTTTTATTCGCATAGTAAAAATCCTGATGCAAGCTTTCTACACTAGGCATAGAACCTAAGATCAAGATTCGGTCATTGCCATGGACGATAGGATCAAAGCCTATGATTCTAGACATATTCCCATCAAATCAAAAGTCTTTGCTTCTGTGATCTGAACTAAGACAAACGAACCGATTTCTAAATCTTTTTCACTCGTAAAAATGACCTGACCATCCACTTCATCTGGAGCGTCCGCTTTGGATCTTCCGCGATAGCGATTGCGCAACGCTTCTTTTTCTTCCACCAGCACTTCCAAGACCTGGCCGATTTTCTGTTTGTTTTTTTGCGAAGAGATTTCTTCCTGAATCTGCATCAGACGTTCCAGACGTCTTTGCGCAACCTGCGGTTCGATCGAATCCGGCAGATCATAAGCAGGAGTATCTTCTTCTTTTGAATACGTGAAGGCACCCATGCGATCCCATTGAATCTCTTGTATAAAATCTACTAACTCTTCAAATTCTTCTTCTGTCTCAGAAGGAAATCCCACGATCATCGTCGTTCTTAAGGTCGGTTCTTCAAACATATTCCGAATTTTAGAAACCAGTTTTTGAACCTCTTCTTTCGTAGAACGGCGATTCATGGCTCTTAACATTCTGGCATTGGCATGCTGCATCGGAATATCAAAGTAAGGTAAAACCTTCGATGATTCTTTCATCGCTGTCAACAGCTCATCATCGATCTCATCCGGATACATATATAAGATACGGACCCAATGCAAGCCTTCGATTTGATCCACTTTTCGGATCAGATCGGCTAATTTTAAAGATCCATAATTGTCCAGGCCATACTTAGTCGTATCTTGCGCAATCAAAGTCAGTTCTTTGACTCCCAGTTGTACCAGGTGTCTAGCTTCGACAAGCACTTCTTCCATCGTTTTCGAGACTTGATCTCCGCGAATCAAAGGAATCGCACAATAGGTACAATGGTTGGAGCATCCATCGCTGATTTTCAAATAAGCTCGATAGGGCATGGAAGACAGGACTCGTTGATCGGGATCCATTTCTTTTGTGAATCCTTCCCCTAAAAGACTTTGGAGGCGCTTTGCAAACTGTCCATAGTCGCGAATCGGGATCACCGCATCAATTTCAGGAATCTCAGTCGTCAGGGCATCCGTATACCGCTGAGCCAAGCATCCGCAAACAATCAATTTTTTCAGATGCTTTTTCTTATACTGTGCCATTTCAAAAATCGTGGCAATCGACTCTTCTTTTGCCGGCTCTATAAAGCCGCATGTATTGATGATGATCGCATCTGCTTGGGATGGCTCAGCGACGATCTGATGACCATTGGCTTGCAACATCCCCATGATTTCTTCTGAATCGACCAGATTTTTACAACATCCTAGCGAAACAAACCCAATTTTCATTCTGCATCCTTCTTTCGATAGATCATTCGATTCTCTAAAGCAAAAACACGGGGACCAAAATGTCCTGGCTGCGTAGTTTCGATCGTCTTTTTCATCATATCCAAACGAGCATCCAAGTTATCCAATAACGACAAAACTTCCGCTTCCGGGATCATCGGCAATACGGGCGAACCAAATTCCTGCTTTCCATGATGACTAAGGACCATATGTTTCAACAACATCACTTCTTCAGTCTTTTCACATTTCAATTCACAGGCTGCTTTTTCAATTTCATGGGTACCGATTGAAATATGTCCGATCAAATTTCCCTCTGTCGTATATTCCGGCAAGATCATCGAAGAAAGTTCCTTGATCTTACCAATATCATGCAAGATTACGCCTCCCATCAACAAATCAGCATCCAGCCATGGATATTCACAAAGCACATGTTTAGCCATCCGTAACATGGTCAACGTGTGATAAGCCAAACCACCCACAAAATTATGATGATTTCTCGTTGCTGCCGGATAGGTATAAAAATCTTCTTGTACTTCTTCCAAAACTTTCAAGACCACTCTTTGAATCACACCATCTTTCATTTCCAAGATGGCCGCCATGATCTCTTCTTCCATTTGCGCTTTGGTCATAGGAGCATTTTGTACATATTGACTGACATCCTTTCCTTCCAACGGTGTCAGTTTACGCACCCGCAGTTGCATCGCATTTTTATGAAATAAAATATCTCCCTGCGCTTCTACGATCATGCCGGTATGGTATTGAGCAATCATTTGATCTGTTAAATTCCAAAACTTGGCATCCAATATCCCGGAAGCATCTTCTAACGCTAACGATAGATACGGAGTATTCTTTACTGTTTTTCCCCGCTCACAGCGAGAAATCAAACATTCGATTGTAACAGGTCCTTCCTGTACGATATCTTTGATCATATTGACTCTCTTTCTAATACTTCATCAATTTCCGATATGGAAAATCCTTTTCTTAAACAATACATACGAATCTTTTCAGTCCGTTTGGGCTCTTCTAAAGAAGCGTAAAGGCGGTGTGCTTTTTTAAGACTACGCTGCAGAGCTTGTTCATCGTCTTCTTCCAGTTCAACCGTATTCCCGGCCTCTTTAGCAACTTCGACCGAAAAACCTTTGGATATCAATTTTTTGATGATCGTCTGACGTTTCAATCGCTCACTTTGTTCTTTTAAGGTAGCTTTGAAATGCTGCGCGCTCTTTATTGCAGCATGCAATTCTTCTTCGCTGTCCAATTGGTCGCAAGCTTGTTCGATCCACTCTGACGCAATGCCATCTTCTCTAAGTTTAGCTTCGATCTTACGCTTGCCATATCCGTAATCCGCCCATATCAAGGCTTTATCTAAGGCATACTGACGGTCATTGATCCATCCTCGTTCCTGAAATTCTTCAACAAGCGTGCTTGCTTCCTCCAAAGACAAATCATATTTCTTATGCGCCATCTCACGAACTTGATATGCCGTATGATCTTTGCTTAACACTTTCTTTTTGATCTGTATATAAGCTTGATAATAATTCTGCATCGCCAAGTAATCTTCTACGACATAGGCATCCAGATTGGTTTTGAGCCCGATCCGCAAATCAAAATAATCATCCATCGGGATCTGTAAATTGACAGGTTCTTCATCGCAATCCCGTTTTAAGACCAGCTTCACAAAGTCGCCCAGGATCTTGACTTTTTCGACTGTGAAACTTTGATGATAATCATCGATAGCTTGCGCATAGACTGCCAAAGCTTTGGAAGCAAACATTTTTGTTGAATACGGTTTGGTCTTCGATATGCATATTTCCCGCATTTCTTCTCGTTTCGAATCTGAAAGCGAGAAAAAAAGCTCCCATTTTTTGACCAGCTCCTCTTCATCATCAAAATAAAAGCCGCTTTGTCCTTCCTCTAACAAGCCCTCTAAAACTTCATCTCGACGCCCAAAAATAGGAAGCCCCGTCGCCAATGCCTCGAGATAGGTCATCCCTTGGGTCTCGCTCAAAGAAGCGGAAACAAACGCATCAAAAGCGGCATAATAATAGGGAATGTCTTCTTTCGGACGACGTCCTAAAAAATGGACGCGGTCTTCGACATGGTATTCTTTAGCCACCATCTGATAATAAGCTTCATCGGTTCCGCCTCCTACGATCACTAAATGGAGATGCGGGTCCTGGCTTTTCGAAACAGCTCGAATGGGCATATCGATCGTCTTTTCTTTCGCAATACGTCCGACAAAAACAATGACATGATCCTGATCGGAAAGATTGAGCGAAGAACGAATTTGTGCAATTTTTTCAGGATCCAGATGATTTTTATCAAACAAAGAAAGATCCAAGCCGGTTGGCACGATATAAATGGGTGTTGTAACTCCATATTGGAGCAAGGCTTGTTTTGTTTTTTCGCTGGGAGCAATCACTGCTTGCGCGTGGTTCCCCAAAATCTTGGACAAAGAGCGAATCGCCAGACGCCCCATTCTTTCTACGGTTTCAAAATCCAGAGGATTAACATAATGCGTATAATCTTCATACATCGTATGGTAAGTATACACTAAAGGAATGTGTAATTGTCTGGCCATTTGGCGGGCAAAGATTCCGACCCCGGCTTCCGTCTGTACATGGATCACATCCAAGTTCATCTCGCGCACGATCTTTTCGGCACGAATCTGAATAGGACTGGACATTTTATACCCATAAAACTTTTTTAATTCCAGACCACCTAACCGTAAGATATTGTCTTTCATTTCAATATTAGAGCCTTTATGGTTAGAAATCACATAAACTGTATGTCCTTGTTCCTCTAAAGCCCCTTTTAGGGTCGCCACACTGCTGACGACCCCATTGATATCTGGTAAGTATGCATCTGTAAATAAACCTATACGCATAGAATCTCCTCCCTATTCCACTTGGATCGAATCTTCTTTCGCCATGGTATCCCTGCGTTCATAAAGATTTTTGGCAACCATAAAACAGATCCCGCCAATCAGCAATACGATATGATAGGTCGAAAACCGCCACAAGATCATCACGGCACTGGTTAAAGTTCCCATCATTGAACTAAACAATAAGTTAAATACAACTTCTGTTCCGCCGCTGGCCCCTGGAATAGGAATAAAGCTGTTCGCCATGGTCACAAAGCTGCTCAATGCGATGACATCCAGCATCTGCGGCCACTCTAACGGAATATGCAAAGCCAATCCCACTAAGAACGGCAAGGAAAAAAGTAATGTCAAACGCACCGTGTTGACCAGAGCACATAAAATGATCCGTTTGATATCTGTAGAAAGATTCTTGATCTCTTTTGTGAAAGAAGTCATCTGCAGATTCCAGGAATCTTTGGTTTTCTCCGGATTTTTTAATATGTGAAGTTTTCCTAAGATTTTTGCCAAAAAGCCAGCCAATCGAATATAGATTTTTGGAAACAATGCCATCGTATACAAAGCCAAGATCACGACCGCATTGACTACATAGCCCAACAAGATGATATTGAACCATCCTGACTGAGCCTGATAGTAACCAAAACGCAAAACAAACAAAATTGTGACATAGATCATCATCGTAGTCTGATAGATAATAAAATCCGCCCACAACAAGCTGGCTGCATCGCTTACACGCATGCCTTGTTTTTTCATGATATACGCTTGAGCAAATTGACCTCCTGTGCTGCTTGGTGTTATCCCCGCAAAAAAGGTGCCGACAAACGCAACAAGGACTCCTTGGCCGATAGAATACTTCGGAACATATTTTCGCCCTAAAATAAAATAGACAAAGCCCCAGACAACCGTATATAGAACACCCCAGCACAGAATCAGAATCAAAGAAAACGGCCGAATCTGGGCAATCGCTGAAAGGACCTCTTTATAATTATCTTTTAAGGCGAACCAAAGTACGCCGACCGTCAACAAAAAGATGACCGCTATATTCAATATATATTTACTCTTTTTCATGATCGTTTTGTCTTATGTTTTTTCGGCTTCTTTTTCTTAGAAGTATTCTTATCCTTTCTAAGCTCATATTGTTTTTCTCCGTAAGCACTCAAGTAAAATTCGCGCCACATTTGCAGCACATGTTCCTTTGAATAGAACTCACTGAGAATCAGCGATTCCCTCTGATATTTTTCATAAATATCCGGATTTTCCCTAAGGCTTTGAATACAGGCGACAAATCCTTCATTATCACCGGCACTCATGTGATGCCCGAATAAAATATCTTTATATAGATCTAAATCGCGAAGCACCAAGGGTACATGCACATTGACGGCTTCCAAAATCGTCATGGGAAACAGTTCATTGTAACTTGGCACGAAAAGGACATTTGCGGCATTATAAAGATTGACCATTTCTTCCCGGGGAACAATGCCTAAAAAATGGACATTTTTTGGAGGGTTTTTCTGGATCTTTGATAACTCATCATACCCTTCCGTAATGACCCCAAAAGAAAAGCCTCCGGCCCATACAAAAGTAACATCCGGCATAGCTTCTGCGACTTTCACAAAGTCTAAAACACCTTTTCGTGTCTGTACTTGTCCGGCCCCCAATACGACAAAGGTATCAGGATCGATTCCCAGCTTTTCGCGATACGCTCTGTTTTCTGCTTCCGGTTTTGGATAGAAAGTCTCTTTGGAGACATAGTTAGGAATATAATAGACATTTTCCCGAGGAATCCCTAATTCGACCAAGGGATCAATAAAACAAGGATTCACAACGACCAAACGGTCCGCAGTTTTATAAAATGTGATCAAATAATTCGCAAAAACCTTAAAAAAAGGACTGGGAATCTTTAAACTTTCATCCACTGTTTCAGGTAAAAAGTGACAATACGCAATATTGACCGCCTTTTTATCCTGCATCTTTACAAAAAAAGTAGGGTCAATTGTATGAAAATGCTGGATATCTGGTTTCGATGTCCAATCATTGATTTTTACGTCAAATAAATCGCTCGCTCCTTCTCGGATCAAAGCCACCTGTTCTTCATAGGCACTTCCAACGCCTTGGCCATCGACCTTATCTGCACTGGAATACATGATCAGTTTTAATCGGGTACTTTTCACAGCAACCTCTCTTTCGTTTAAATTCATTATATCAATATCCCGAATAAAGGAAAAGTGCCTGATTCCTTTAAGGAGCCAGGCACTTTTTCCGGAAAGTTTTTAAGAAAGGGAATTTGATTATGAAGTGAGCCTTTATCCTTGGCTCGATGTTAGTTTACAAAAAAAGTTTGAGATTGTTACGGAGAGAATATGTGAGAGTTTGTGAAAATGATTATTTATGTTTGCGCTGTTTTTTCCAAACCCCTAATTTATCTTCAATCGCTTTAGCAATCTTATAAGGGCATGTGATCTCTTCTCCTTTGGAAAGCTGCAGCATTCCTTTTTTAAACAGTCCGTCCTGATACGTGATCTTTTTGATCATTCGAAAGCGAATGCACTGTCCCTCAAAGAAAAAAGAATCCGCTCCAAACAAAACCCGATAACGCATCGTATAATCAATTCCCAAAGCAAAGAATAATATGCCTACACAAACATAGATCAGCAAATAAGCTGCTTCATAGCCATCGGAAAAGCCCATAAATGTCAAATAGAGCACCAGAACCCCCAAGGCAAACATACCGGATGAAGGCCCTTTATCCATTCGCAAAACTTCCAAATCCGAATGTCCTTGTTCAAAATGCTTAGCTTCCTTTTTATATCGCAACAAACGGGCAATCGTCGTCCATACAACATAGACCCCCAATAAGATAAAAATCCCATTGAGCACCCAAACCATCATGCCTGTTGTTTCCATATCCATTCCTCCTTACACGCAAGGTATTATACCAGAAGAAAGGAATATGCTACAATGGGGTAGATGAAAGAGGAATGCACATGGAAATCGAAAAAAACAACGAACAACTCATGGAACGCCTCAACAGCTCTTCCATGTTTCTTCAAAGCAACGATATGCGCGTCACGGAAGTCCGGCAAGGCTATGCCAAAGTTGAAATGATCATTGATGAACAGATCTTAAATATTCATGGATTTGTCCATGGCGGCGCCTTGTTTTCATTAGCCGACACGGTAGCCGGTGCCGCCAGCTTTGCGACGGGGCGCGACAGCGTCACCTTGACCGGAACGATCAATTATATCAAACCTGGAAAAGGCGGCAAACTGATTGGAATTGCGCAAGAGATCTCACGCGGCAGAACCACCGGAGTCTATGAAGTTTTTATCTTCAACGATCGCAACACCTTGCTTTCGCGGGCAACCTTTACGATGTTTTTCTTAGATTCCGACCGGATCAAAGCCAAAAAACAACAAGAATCAAAATAAAGAACGAGGAACCCCTCGTTCTATTTTTATGCCCCTAATACAAAAGAGCAGCTTGGTTCCTCGTTAAAGATATTGTCATAAAAATTGAGTTTTAACCCGGTATCTCCAGCTGGTTCTTCAAAACACATCCGCCCGGTAATGCTTCCGCCCGGCGTCAATTCTCCCGAATCCAACTGATTGTCTAAATCCACAACGAACGCATTATCGATCTCCTGTCCTTGGGAATTCAACATCTTAAAATTATAGGGATTGTAATCCACTTTATCTTCTGAGCCATTTTCAATGGACACAGTAACGATCACATATTCTTTTCCCGATTCTGGCGTATTATAGCTAAAGCCACTATTTCTTTCAACCGCGGTCAAAGTATACTTCACTCCGTCAATATCAGCCGTCTCATTTAGAGCGTATTCGCTTTTTTGTTCTTCCTGTTTGACTTCTCCGCCTTCTGTGGATGGTTCTTCATCTGACGAGCATGCGCTCATCCCCAATAAGCACGTCAATACAAGAAAACCCGACAGTATTTTTTTCATCTTCTGATCCTCCTTCATAAAAACTCTGTTTTCACTTTTGGAGTATACAGAAAATCAAGATCAAAATGGTATGCTCAGAGCATAATCCAAGATCATCAAAATCGTGATCCCGGCAATCAAAAGAGCAAAATAGATACCCAAAAAAGCTAAGATCCGAACGCCTTTTGATGAATAGCGAAGCAATCTTTGACGATTGCAGTAAAGAAGCTCTAACCACCCAAAGACACTAGAACACCCCACTAAATACAAAAAATCAAAATGAAGCGATGTATTATGAGACGTATCAATGGAAATGACCATCAAAAGATTCAAAATGTATCCCACCCAGGAAAGCACTTTTCCTTTGGTTGTCGCATTGTTCCAGCCCGGGATCACAAACTGTTTTCCTTGGATGGCCGCTTTGAACTGGCGTGCCGTTTCATATCGATGATGGGGATCCAATTGAATGGCCTTTTCAATGACGGATGCATACTTTCCATTCGCTTTGCCTTCAATTTTTCCCGTCAACAACATCAAAAATAATTTGCCGCATGAATAAATATCACTTTGCGGTCCCGATTGATCAAAGCCGAACTGTTCCGGAGAAGCATACCCCGCACTTCCCAACAAAGTCGTATCCCGATGTTTTTGCGGGTCATACTGTCGGGCAATATCAAAATCAAACAAGATGACTTTTCCGGCGCGATAAAAAATATTTTCCGGTTTGATATCGCGATGAATGATCGGCGGATCCAAATGATGCAGAGCATCCAAAATGTCGCATAGCTGACAAAGAATATCCGCCGCCTGCCGTTCCGATACAGGATAGAGAGTATCTAAAGTCGGAGCCTGGATATATTCTTCTAACACGACCAGACGGCCTTCTTGAATCGTGACTTGCTCAATTGCAGGGATCCCTGAGATCTGGCTCTTTTTCAAACTTTCAAACACGAAAAAATCCCCATGTTCCAATTCTCTTTGGATCCATAGGGTTTGGTCGCGCTTGCGCAAAACTAAAGAAATCTTCTTAGAAGGAGTTTCTTTTAATACTCGTATCGTTTGAAACAGAGGAGGTATCATTTTTATCTTGCCTATCTTTCTTAGGTATTTTACCATATTTTAAAAGGAGTTTACCGTGATGATCCCTACACAACAACTTTTAGAGCTGCTGAAAGGCTCCGCTTCGCTTCCCGAGATCCTCCAACAAATCCCTGATTTGGATTTTCCTGGTTACTTGCAGTCGTTGATGGAGCTACATGATTTGAAAAAAAATGAAATCATTGCCAAAACGAACATTCAAAGAAACTATGCGTACCAGATCTTTGATGGATCTAAACATCCCGGACGCGATAAAGTATTGCAGATCGCAATTGCCATGCGTTTAGACCTGCACCAAACTAACAATCTTCTCGCCCTCAGCAACAATGGATCTTTATATGCCAAAGTCAAAGAAGATGCCATCTTGATCTATGCCATCCACCATCATTACGATCTAATGAAAACCAATGAGTTATTAGATGCTCATGGACTGAAAATTCTGGACTGAAACACAAAAAAAGTGAACTCGATGGTTCACTTTTACTATTTAAATGATCTTTTAAAACGCTCAAACGGACTTTCTTTTTGTCCGTGACGAAGCTGTTCATAGAGTTCACGTTCTTTTCTTGTCAATTTTCTCGGGATCTCGATCTGCACTTCGACAAATTCATCTCCTGTCGCTCGTGATGTCTTAACCCCTTTGCCTTTTAAACGGAACTTCGTATTGGGTTGCGTGCCCTCCGGAATCTTTAACTCTACATCCCCGTATACCGTCGGAACCTGCACACTTGTGCCAATGGTCGCATCCAAAGCGCTGATCGGAATCTGGATATAAATATCATTGCCTTCCCGTTTAAAAGTAGAATGCGCTTGAACGATGATCTCGATATACAGATCGCCATTCGGTCCTCCGTTAGATCCTCGCTCCCCTTTTCCGGCAATTCGGATCTGTTGTCCGGTCGAGATCCCTGCAGGAATTTTAATATCCAGCTTAACCCGCTTATGTTCATAGCCTTTTCCATGACATTGATGACATGCACGAGATACTTTCTTACCCGTTCCATGACAATCAGGACAGACAGACTGCTGTTGGATGACACCAAACATGCTTCGCTGCTGCGTCATGACATACCCAGAGCCATGACAAGTCGGACACGTCTGCACATCGCCAGGTGTTTCCGCCCCGCTGCCGTGACAATGCGGACATTGTTCATCCACTTCTAAAGAGATGGTCTCTGTCTTGCCGAAAATGGCATCCATGAAGCTGATGCGCATCTGCATATATCGGTCTTGCCCTTGGCGAGGTTGATTGGAACTGCGGCGAGAAGATCCTCCAAACCCAAAACCAGATCCGCCAAAAAAGGACCCGAAAATATCGTTGAGGTCTCCAAAATCAGAAAATCCACCCTGAAATCCGCCTTGACCAAAGGAGCCGTCCACGCCGGCATGACCAAACTGATCATAACGAGCGCGTTTTTCCTGATCGCTCAAGACTTCATACGCCTCGTTGATTTCTTTGAACTTATCTTCAGCACCCGGATCATGATTCACATCGGGGTGATACTTCATGGCCAGTTTACGATAGGCTTTTTTGATTTCATCTTCGGTGGCGCTTTTACTAACGCCCAAAACATCATAATAGTCTCTTTTTTCAGCCATGATCGTCCCTCCTATCTCAAACGAAAGTTCTAGCGTCTGCTAGAACTTTGACTCTTAGTGTTTTTCAGTAAATTCGCCATCCACGACATCATCGTTCGTGTGCGTATTTGCATTGCCTTGGTCATTGGCCTGCTGCTGATACATCTGCTGTCCGGCCATCTGAGCGGCTTTTTCCAAGGCGTCCAGTTTATTTCGAACATCATCCATGTTATTTTCATCCAAAGATTTCTGCAGATCATCACGCAGTTTCTTTGTTTCTTCCGCTTGTTTTGGATCAATCTTATCCTTGCCATCTTCTAACATGGCATCAATCTGAGCAATGAAGCCTTCTGCACGATTTCTTAAATCGATTTCATCTTTTCGTTTTTCATCTTCAGCTTTATGCTCTTCGGCTTCACGAACCATGCGGTCGATTTCCGCATCACTTAGTCCGCTTGAATTCTGAATCGTGATGGATTGTTCTTTTCCTGTTCCCTTATCTTTGGCACTGACATGTACGATACCATTGGCATCGATATCAAATGTAACTTCGATCTGAGGAACGCCTCGACGAGCCGGTGCAATTCCTGTCAGCTGGAAGTTTCCTAATTCTTTGTTGTCAGCTGCCATTGGACGTTCACCTTGCAATACACGGATATCTACAGCCGGCTGATTATCGGCAGCTGTTGAGAAAATCTGCGATTTGCTTGTTGGGATCGTTGTGTTACGAGGAATCAATACCGTCATAACACCACCCATAGTTTCAATACCTAAAGACAATGGTGTAACATCCAGCAAAAGAACGTCTTTTACATCGCCTGAAATGACACCGCCCTGAATGGCAGCTCCCATCGCAACGGCTTCATCAGGATTGACAGAATGATTAGGATCTTTACCCAATGCTTTACGCACCGCTTCTTGAACAGCTGGAATACGAGTCGATCCTCCAACCAAAAGAACCTGGTCGATTTCATTTTTCGATAACTTGGCATCACGCAATGCGTTCTCGATTGGGATCAAAGTACGATCTACCAGCGATTTTGTCATCTCATCAAATTTTGCACGCGTCAACGTTGCTTCAAAGTGAAGCGGTCCGCTAGCCCCTGCCGAAATAAATGGCAAGCTGATCTGTGTCTGCATTACTCCGCTTAGATCTTTCTTCGCTTTTTCAGCAGCTTCTTTCAGTCGCTGCAATGCCATCGCATCTTGTTTCAAATCAATTCCATTTTCTTTACGGAATGTTTCTGCCATCCAGTCAACCAATACATTGTCGAAGTCATCACCACCCAGATGAGTATCTCCGTTTGTAGAAAGAACTTCAAATGTACCATCTGCCAAGTCCAAGATGCTGACATCGAAAGTTCCTCCACCTAAGTCATAGATCAAAACTTTCTGTTCTTTATCTGTTTTATCGATTCCGTAAGCCAAGGCAGCAGCTGTTGGTTCGTTGATGATACGTTCTACTTCCAATCCTGCAATCTTACCGGCATCTTTAGTTGCCTGACGCTGTGCATCGTTGAAGTAAGCCGGTACTGTGATCACGGCTTTGGTAACTGGTTCTCCCAAGTAATCTTCAGCATAAGATTTCAGATACTGAAGGATCATAGCGCTGATTTCCTGCGGTGTGTACTGCTTTCCTTCTGCTTCTACTTTTTCATTCGTTCCCATCAATCGTTTGATGGAAGAAATCGTGTTTTTGTTCGTAACTGCCTGACGTTTGGCAGCATCCCCAATGATGCGTTCTCCATTCTTAAACGCTACAACACTTGGAGTTGTACGATTTCCTTCCGGGTTCGGGATCACTTTTGAATCTTTTCCCTCCATGACCGCAACACAACTGTTTGTTGTACCTAAGTCGATTCCAATAATTTTTGCCATAGTCGATTCCTCCTTATTCACTAACTTTTACTAAAGCGGGCCGTAAAATACGATCCTTTAACATATAACCTTTCTGCATCACTTCTAATACGATTCCAGCTTCTACACCTTCCTGGGCTTCCTGCATCAATGCCTGCATCGTATTGTGATCAAAAGGTTTTCCCATTGCTTCAATTTCCTGGATTCCTTCATTGGTCAAAACTTGGACAAGCTGTTGATGGATCATCTCAAATCCTTTGACATAATTCATCACTTCTTCATTTTCGCTTTGAACACTCAAAGCGCGTTCCATACCATCCAAGATGGGAAGGATTTCCAGCCCCGCCTGCTGGAAGCGATATTTTTTTACCGTATCCGCTTCATTCTGCAGACGCTTTTTCATGTTTTCTGTATCGGCATAAGCTCTGGCAACATCATTCTTTGCTTTTGCCAATTCTTCTTTGAGCTGATCGATTTCTTTTTCCAAAGAATTCTCTGCTTCTGTTTCTTGTTCTTTTACTTCTTCAGGTTCTTTTTCTACGGCCTCTACCGTTTCTTCCTGTTTTTGTTTTTTCTTACTCATTCTTCTTTTGGCCTCCTTTATTCGTAAAGACATCCTCGATCACACTGGACATATAATCCATTAAAGCAATGACCTTGGAATACTGCATACGATTGGGTCCTACGACCATCAACTGGCCTTCTTCATCATTGGTATAGTGGAATTTTGTAGTCAAAACCGAACAGTCCCCGATTTGAATCAGTTCGTTCCGATTATCAATCTGGATGGCCACATTGTCTTCCTGATCCGTCCACTGATGAAACAGGCTCGAGCTTTCCAACACCTTCATCAGCTCCTTCAATTTATTTAAGTCGCTGAATTCTGGCTGATAAAGCATATTGCTGCGGCCGGAAACTTTGACCTTCTCGGTCGCAAATCGCATAAAGGCTGTGACAAAGGCTTCAAAAAGAACTTCGTGACGGACAACTTTGGCAGCCATCAGAGGCTCGATTTCTTTCATCTTTTCAACCACTTCGCTGATCGGCGTGCCAATGAGCTGATCATTCATCAGTTCCATACACGTTTTGATATCTTGCGCGGAAACTTCCGTGCCAAAATCAAAGACCTTGTTTTCGGTATGCCCCTGATCGGTCACGATAATACCGACCGCGCTTCGTTCACTGATAGGAATCAGTTGTACATGCGCCAATTTCTGGGAACGGCTGTCCGGTCCTAAAACGATGCTGGTCAAATTCGTCATATGGCTCAAGATCTCACAGCTTTTATCCACGACTTCATCCAGTGAATAATGCCGTTGAGCGAACACTTCCTGCAAAGCATCCTTGACCTGGACATCCAAATTGGTTTCCATCAAATGTTCGACATAATACCGATAGCCTTTTTGACTGGGAACACGACCGCTGGAAGTATGCGTCTTTTCGAGAAGTCCTGCTTTTTCTAACGTAACCATTTCATTGCGAATCGTTGCGGACGAAACAGGAAAATCCAAAAGCTGCATCAACGTCTTGGACCCAACCGGTTCAGCACAGCGAGTGAATTCATCCACAATTGTTTTAAAGATGATTTTCTGTCGTTGTGTTAATTCCATGGCCAAGACTCCTTTCTAGCACTCTTGTTCTTTGTCTGCTAACAGTATAGCACATTCTTTAGCAAACGCAAGTAAATAGTGCTAAAAACTCAGAAAACTTGCCCTTGCCTCTTTTTGCAGGTTTGATATGATGAATCTATGAAAAAAATTACTTTTTGCCAAGAAACGATCTGCGGCGGCGTCACAATGAAAGATCGCTCAAGACCTGACCAAAACAACATGGCCCTTCATGTCTGCAACGATCCGCAGGGAGTATTAGAAAATCGTCATCAATTGGAAAAAGAAACGATTCCTTTAAACCGATGGGCTTTGGCATGGCAAAAACACACCGATCAGTTTTATCGCGTCACCCGCAAAGACATAGGAAAAGGAGCCTATGATAAAGACACAAGCATTCTGAATGTAGATGCTCTTTATACAACGGAACCCGAAATCTTGATTGGAGTTTTCACGGCCGATTGCCTAGGGATCCTGGTTTTTGATTCGACCACCCCTTGCGTATGCACGATCCATTCCGGCTGGAAAGGAACCGTTCAAAAAATAACCTATAAAACGATTGCCCATCTGATCCAAAAACAGCTGCTTCACCCCCAAACTACACAAGTTTTTTTTGGCCCCTCATTACAATTTGACTCTCTGGAGATCGGACAGGATGTCATCACTCAGATTCAAGCCATGGATATGAATACAGTGCCATTTCTGAAGCCGATTTCTGAGCAAAAAGCTTTGTTTGATAATCAAGGGCTCAACATCCAGATGTTGCGTGATTTAGGTATTCCTTCAGAGAACATTCATCCCAGTTCATACGATACCTTAAAAGATATCCAAGACACATTCAGTTATCGCATGAACAATCGTTTAAAAGAATTTCCAAAATGCGGAGAACACTTTATTTATGGTTATATCGACAAAAAAAGCCTCAATGAATAAATCATGAGGCTTTTCGCCTAAAAGGCAATAAAGGATCTTCGTATCACTTATCTAAGGAAGGATACAGATATGATTAGTTTTGTCTTTTCAGACAGATTTATTGTATCGAAATCATCAAAAATCACAATTTTGGAATCATCTTTTTTTTAATCAAAAAACAATTTTCTTCATTCAAAAAGTTTTTAAATGAAATAGTTTATGTTTTAAAAAAATTAATATACTATTATCGTATAGGAGGTTTGCATGTCAAAGAAAAAAGATCTTCGTCAAGCCCGGATCCGTCAGATCCTGTTAGAAGAAAGCCGCATTCGAATCACCGACCTGGCAAAACGTTTGGAAGTCACCCCAGAAACACTACGAAGCGACCTCAACGAAATGGAAGCCCATTCTTTATTGATTCGTGAACATGGGTATGCCAGGATCCACAACCCTATGCAGGAAACTCCCTTGTTTTTTCGAAACCAGGAAAATGCCGAAGCCAAAAAACGAGTAGCTATTCAAGCCTTTAATGAAATCAAAGATGGTCAAGTCGTCTTTTTGGATTCCGGAAGCACCGTTTTGTTAGGACTTCCTGCCTTGCAGATGAAGAAAAGTTTAACTATCGTGACCAATTCACTGCCCCTAGCCCAACAATGTGCCGCTTACCATTTTGATATTCTCTTTGCCGGCGGCATGATCTATAATGCAGGCTTACGGGCATATGGTCATTTTGCGATCGAAGTTGTCGATCACGTGCATATCGACACCGCCATCATGGGCACCGATGGATTTAAAAACTGTGACGGGTTTACATCGACCAACATCAACGAATTAGGTTTCAAACGACACGTCATGAATCAGTCTTCCAAAATGATCATGGTCACAGATGCGAGCAAATTTGAAGATGCTGCCCCTTTTTCTTTTTGTAAATTCCGGGAATTCGATGTGCTGGTCACAAACCCTGTGCCAAAAGAAAAATTAAAACCTCTCAGAGATATAAAAAAGATCATCCAAGTCTAAGTCATTGGATGATCGATCGTAATCACAAAATATAAAGGTTTATCCGATTTGATTCGTTCGCTGAGCATCGAATGTATCTGTTCTTCTGTATAAGGATCCGAAAAAGGGACCACCAGATCAAAGACCAAATTCACATGTGTCGGCCCTGTAACGATTCGGAAATCATGAAAACTCCATTTTACACGCAAGGACTGGATTGCTTGAGCAACCAGTCTTTTATAATGTTCCGTTTCCGGATCATTCACTCGCACCGGATCCATATGGAGCACTAACTCGATCCCCATCTCATTTTTGATTTGGCGTTCGATATTATCAATTTGATCATGGACCAAGAAGATATCGTGCGAAGAATCCACTTCAACATGAGCGCTGGCAAACAACCGATTAGGTCCATAATTGTGAATCATCAGATCGTGTACACCCAAGACCTCGGAATTTTCCATAACCCGCTGCAAGAGCTTGTTGACAATACCCGAATCAGGAGCTTCTCCCAGTAAAGAATTGATGACCTCTTTAATCAATTTATACGCATTGAACAAAATGATCACCGAAACAATGATTCCCATAAACCCATCCAGGTTAAAGCCGATCAGCGGAGACAAGATCGTCGACAACAACACGGCACCTGTCCCCATCACGTCACTGATTGAATCCAGAGCCGTAGCTTCTAAAAGACTGGAATCATAAATCTTGGCTAATCGCTTATTATAAAAATACATCCAAAATTTCACGAGGATCGATATTGCCAAAATCACCAATGTCCCATAACGGAAATCCAAAGCGGCAGGATGCAGGATCTTGTCCAGACTTTCTCGTGCCATCTCGATTCCGATATAACCTACGATCAGTCCGACAAACATGGATGCGATCGTTTCTGTTCTCTCATGCCCAAAAGGATGATGTTCATCTGCCGGTTTATTCGATACATGAAAAGAGACGATGGAAATAATATTGCTGCAGGCATCCGACAGATTGTTGATCGCATCGGCTCGAATCGAAACGCTGTTCACAATAACTCCAATCGCATACTTGATCCCAAATAAAAAGATATTCGCAAAGATCCCGATCACTCCGCACAGCCGGCCAACCGCACTGCGCACCGCAGAATCTTTTGTGTTTTCATAATTTGGGATCCATCGACGTACTAAATAATCAACCATACCGCGAGTATATCAAATCAAAATCTTTGATTCAATGAAATTTAGTTACTATCCGCTTACTTTTATGATACAATACTTGAGCACGGAGACGTATCGAAGTGGTCATAACGAGCTCGACTCGAAATCGAGTTGCCTTCACGGGCACGTGGGTTCGAATCCCACCGTCTCCGCCATTTGTCCAAAACGCCTTTTTAGGCGTTTTTTTGTTTGATTTTTTCAAAGCGTGATAGAATAGAAAACATGAAATATATCACTGTAGGCATTCTTGCCCATGTCGATGCCGGCAAAACCACCACGATCGAAAGCATGCTTGTCAATGCAGGCTTATTAAAAAAAGCGGGACGCGTCGATCATCAAGATGCATTTTTAGATTACGATGCACAAGAGCGCGACCGCGGAATCACGATATACTCCAAAGAGGCTTCATTCAACTATAAGGATGCTCAGATTTTTTTGATCGACACCCCCGGGCATATCGATTTTTCCAGTGAAATGGAGCGCACCTTAGGAATCTTGGACTTAGCCGTTTTGATCATCAATGGCCAGGATGGTGTACAATCCCATACCGAGACCATTTGGAAATGCTTAGAGTCCTATCATATCCCTGTCATTGTATTCATCAATAAGATGGATATCTCGTATCATTCGCCCGAAGAGTTGCTTCAAGATCTGGAAGATCGATGTTCTCCTCATATGGCAGTTCCTTCTGCTGATGATTTTGAAGAACAAGTTTCCTTGTGCGATGATACCTTATTGGATGCCTATATGGAAAACGGCTCTTTAGCGCAAGAGATGATCCAGGAAGCTTTTTTACAGCGAAAATTCTTTCCTGTTTTTTTCGGGTCTGCTCTAAAGAATAACGGAGTGAAAGAATTGATGGATCAAATGATCCAGCTTTTCGAGTCCCCCCTTTATCCGCCCGAGTTTGGGGCCCGTATCTTTAAGATCACAAAAGATGGACAAGGCAACCGCTTGACGCACATCAAGATCACAGGCGGCTCTTTGAAACCAAAACAAAAAATTTCAGAAACCGAAAAAGTGGATCAGATCCGCCTTTATAACGGCCCTTCGTATCAGCTTCTTTCGCAAGCACAGGCTGGCATGGTAGTTGCCCTAAAGGGTATCGAGCATGCGGAAATAGGACAAGGCCTAGGATTTGAAAAAGATTCTCCGCCCCCGATGCTCAACGCTTATTTGAACTATCGGCTTCTTCTTCCTCAAGGAGTGGATCCCTTAGAAATAAAAGATATTCTGGATCAGCTGGCTAATGAAGATCCTTCTTTACAGATCGAGATGAACGAAAACACTCATCAAATCAGCTTGCGCCTGATGGGTGACATTCAAATGGAAGTTCTTCAAAAACGCATCGAGACTCTCTCTGGAATCTCAGTCGGTTTTGGATTGGATCGAGTTTTATATAAAGAAACCATTAAGGTACCTGTGATTGGCATGGGGCATTTTGAACCTTTGCGCCACTATGCCGAGGTCCATCTTCGGCTTGAACCTTTAGCCAGAGGCAAAGGACTGCAGTTTGAAGCCGACCTATCCAGCGACGACCTGGCTTTGAACTGGCAAAGACTGATCTTGACACACTTGAAAGAAAAAAGACATCGCGGCGTATTGACCGGTTCACCGATCACGGATATGAAAATCACTTTGATTGCCGGAAAAAGTCATCTCAAACATACAGAAGGCGGAGATTTTCGCCAAGCCACTTACCGAGCCGTTCGTCAAGGGTTAAAGATGGCAGAATCGATCTTGCTGGAGCCGTATTATCGCTTTACTCTGCAAGTTCCTTCTTCTCGTCTAAGCAAAGCTCTATTCGATCTGGAATCCAGACAAGCAGAAGTCAAGATTGAGGATCTTGGAAACGAAACCATGGAAATCAGCGGGAAGGGGCCAGTCCGCACACTGATGAATTATCAAAATGAGGTCATGGCCTATACCAGAGGAGCCGGGCGTTACAGCTGTGTTTTAGACGGATATTATCCATGCGCTGAACAAGAAAAGATCGTAAAGGAAATCGGCTACGACAGTGAAGCTGATTTAAAAAATCCAACCGGTTCGATCTTTTGTTTCCATGGATCGGGAACGTATATTCCTTATGACGAAGTTGCCGAATATATGCACATCCAGCCCAAATCCCAAAACGAACACAGTTATCAAAGAGTGAGACACACTGTCAATGAAGAAGAGCTGAAAAATGTCTTTAATACTTTAGGCGGAAAGAACAAACGAGAAGAAAAAAAGCCAAAAAAAATCAAACGTAAGATCGATCTGAACGAACAAAAAGTAAACTCTGAACCCAAAAAGGAAGAATGTCTGATCATTGATGGCTATAATATGATTTTCAGCTGGAATTCTTTGCGCACTTTTGGGAATTCAAAAATCGATTTGGCACGCGACGCCTTGATCGATCAGATTTCCAATTTTCAAGGATATCGTCAAATCAAAATTCTTTTGGTCTTTGACGGCTGGCGTCTGCCACATAACATCGGATCTTCTTTTCGTCAGGGAGGTTTGGATATCGTCTATACAAGAACCGGCCAGAGCGCAGATCAGTATATAGAGCGAAAGGTCCATGAACTCAAAGGGAAATACCGAATCACAGTTGCCACCGGAGATGGCCTGATCCAAAATGCCATCTTGGCAAACGGAGCCCGACGAATGTCTAATACCGAATTGGAATCACAAGTTTTATCGGTCAATAAAAAAGCACTCAGCCATCTTAATCCTTAGATGACTCAGTGCTTTTCTTCTGCGCTGTAAAAATCCAAAATCCTTTTTCCCGATTGACTTTTTTCACAGAACATCCCAGGCTTTCCAGATACTGAATCGCACTTTGAGCACCATGTTGTTTGCGCATCACGACCCATAAACGGCCTTCCCGGCTCAAGTGGTCAACAGCTTCCTGAAAAAGGCGATAGATCACTTTTTTGCCTGCCCGAATCGGCGGATTGAATACGATGCAGGCATATTGTCCTTCCTGTATACCATCTTGACAAAAAAGATCTGCATAAAACGCATATCGTTTCAAGTTCGCACTCGCCAGATCCACTGCTCTTTGATTAATATCGATCATTGTCATCTGTGTATTCCATTGATCTTTCAAAACAATTCCCACCGGTCCGATACCGCATCCCAGATCCAAAGTAGTAACCGGATCCTTTTCTTTCTCCAATAGTGTCTCTAACAAGAGTCTTGTCCCCGTATCTAAACGATCCTTACTAAAAACTCCGGCATCGGTCTTCAGGCAATACTCTTTTTGATTGATTTCAAATCGCAATTCATGAGGATCGTGCTTTAAATCCATATCATTTTCAAAATAGTGACTCATAAGCCCCATTATAGAATATAAAAAAAGAGGAAATCAATCCTCTTTTTCAACTTCATATACTGCAGCCCCTAAAGCCGGTACATTAATTTCAATCATATACGGCTGATTGTGGCGAGGGATTCGAATCGAATGACAAGTCTGAGGAGTTTCGTTTTCCCAATTGCCATGGAATCGTTTCCATTGTGTATTGATGATCTCTTTGTAGATTCCTTTATCCGGAACACCAAATTGCTGGTGATCATATCCATTGGTCGAGAAATTCAAAACGATCACATAGTCTTTCTTTTGTCCGCGCCGAATATAAGAAAATAAGTTTTGGGACTGATTGTCCGCATCGATCCACTGGAAGCTGGTCCAATCATAGTCCTTGTTCCAGAACGCATCGTTCTCGGTATACAGCTTGCCTAACTCTTCAAAGAATCGTTCAAAAGAGTCATGCATCGGATATTCGCGCAAGAACCAGTCACAGCTCTTCTGTTCATCCCACTCACGCAATTGCCCGATATCATTGCCCATAAAGTTCAGCTTTTTACCAGGATGCGTAAACATATAAACATACAGGGCTCGTGCCTGCGCGAATTTATCATCGTAACTTCCCCACATCTTGTCGACGATCGTTGCTTTGCCATGGACAACTTCATCGTGGCTGAACGGCAAAATAAAGCGTTCCGAGTAGAAATAAGCCATGGAGAATGTAAGATCATAATGATGCCATTGACGATAGATCGGGTCCTTCTTCAAATACGACAATGTATCGTTCATCCAACCCATATCCCATTTATAATCAAATCCCAGTCCTCCATCTAAAGTCGACTTTGTGACATTCGGGAAATCGGTTGAATCTTCCGCAATTAACATAATACTTCCATTATGAGCTTCATTGAGCATGTAATTCATGCGTTTCATAAAATCACACGCACCCTCGTTCACGCCATTATTTTTATTTCCATGCCAGTAGATCGCATTACTGATGGCATCCATTCGCAATCCGTCAAAATGATAGACTTCCAGCCAGAAATTGGCAGCACTCATCAAAAAGGACCGAACTTCTTCTTTCCACAAATTAAAATTCAAAGTATCCCATTGAGAATTGGCGTCTTCTTCGCGGTCATATTCATAGGTTGGTGTTCCATCGAATAAACGCAAAGCATAATCATCACGGACAAAATGCACAGGAACAAAATCCATAATGACCCCAATGCCCGCTTTATGCAGTTCATTGACAAAGTGCATTAACTGCGCATTGGTTCCGTATCGGGAAGTGCTGGAAAAATATCCCGTACACTGATATCCCCAAGATCCATCAAAAGGATATTCATTCAGCGGCATGACTTCCACATGCGTATAATGCTTCTGTTGACAATGGATGATCAGTTCTTGAATGATTTGGTCATAGTGCACGAAATCAACCATGTCTTCATCTTTGATCCAGCTGCCGACATGGATCTCGTAGATATTGACAGGAGAATCAAAACCTTTGTTTCGCTTCTTCATCCACTCTTGATCTTCCCAAGTATCAAACTTCAAAGAAGAAATGATGCTGGCGGTATTTGGACGAAGTTCACTATAGAAAGCGTAAGGATCTGATTTGTCAACGACTTCGCCATTTGCTCGTGTGATTCTGAATTTATAAGAATCTCCTTCTTTGGCGGACCGGCTGGTGCATGTCCAGATGCCTTGATCATCTTTTTTCATCACATTCTTTTTCGGATCCCAATTGTTAAAGGTTCCTACCACGCTGATTGCCTGTGCATGAGGGGCCCACACGCTGAATTCCACAGATTTTGGTTTGATATGGGCTCCAAAAATATTATAAGCTCTGAGTTCTCGACCTTCGAAAAAGGCTTTTGTTTTTTTATGGTCCATTTTAAGACCTCCTTAATTCATGCTTATATTTTACAACGCTTTACCTGGATAGAAAAGGTGCATTTTCGGAAAATGTGAACGGTTACACAAACTTCGATATCTGTCTAAGTCAAAAAAAGAAGGCTCAATGGCCTTCGTATTCATCCAATCGATTTTTATACTCTTGAAGAATCCTGACTAAATCTTGATAACTTTCCAGCGATGAACACTGATTTTTAAACATCTTGGCACACGGCAATCCTTTTAAATACCAGGAAGCCAACCCTCGCATCTCTTTCATCGCCACCGTTTCCGATTTTGTCTGAATCAAACCTTGTGCATGTTCTAAACAGATTTCGATTCGATCTTCTATAGAATATTCATGACGTGCACCTGTCAGGGAATCCACACATTCTTGGATCAGGAAAGGATTCCCGATGATTCCGCGTCCAATCATAACCGCATCACATCCAGTCTCCTTCATCATCCGATGAAAATCCTCCACCGATCGCACATCCCCATTGCCGATCACAGGAATCGAAACAGCTTCTTTTACCTTCTTGATATACGACCAATCTGCATTTCCCTCATACATTTGTGAACGAGTCCTGCCATGGACCGTAACAGCCTGCACCCCAGCGGCTTCCAAAGCCTGTGCCAGTTCAACACAGTTGATATGATCTTTGTCAAAGCCGATACGCATCTTTACGGTCACCGGTTTTGAAACCGTTCTGACGACTTTTGTCATCAATTCTTTGGCATATTCAATGTCCTTCATCAAATAGCTGCCTGCCTTGGCTTTGATCACTTTATTGACAGGGCATCCCATATTGAAGTCTATGATGTCGCATTCCGTATTCTGATCCAAATAGCGAGCCCCGAACAAAACCGATTCTTCATCATGACCAAAAAGTTGAAAGCTGACCGGATGCTCCCCCGGATCACAGGTACACATTTCAAATGTCTTTTGTGAAGCATAATAAAGAGCTTTATCGCTGACCATTTCATTGCATACCAAAGCGGCTCCAAATTTTTTTGCGATACGTCGAAACGCAATGTTGCTGACGCCGGCCAAAGGAGCGACGATCACAGGATTGTCGATCTTGACAGATCCAATCTCAAAGCCTTTCATCTAAGATCTCCTGCAGCTCCTTTTCCGTAAATGAATAGCGTTCATTGCAGAAATTACAAGTGATCTGGGCTCCATGATCTTCTTCGATCATCGCCTGCAGATCTTCTTTTTTCAATGTGGCCAAAGCTCTTGCCATTCTTTCTTTTGAACAAGGGCAGAAGAAACGAACTGGCTTAGATTCCAAGATATGCGCATCTTCGAACAGATCTTCAGCCAGTCTTTCTAAAGACACATCATCATATTCCGCAATGATCGTGCTCATCGGTTTCAAGCCTTCGATTACATGCTCACAAATCGAAATATCTGTTTCTGTCGCATCCGGAAGCACCTGCAAGATCAAAGCACCGGCGCTGATCACATTTCCGCTAGGATCGACCAGCACCCCCACACTGACAGCCGTCGGAGTCTGTTCGCTCTTTGTGAAGTAATAAGCGAAATCTTCTCCAATTTCACCGCTGACCAATTCTACAGTGCCCGAAAAGTTTTCCTGCATCCCCAAGTCTTTCGTCACTGTCAATGTCCCCGCTGTTCCGACAACAGCTCCTACATTCAGCTTTCCCGCTTCCTTGAATTCCGTATCTACATGAGGGTTCGAACAAAAACCGCGAACGCTGCCATCATGATAGGCATCCACGATGATAGAGCCAATGGGGCCATGTCCATTGATCGAGATCGTCAACATCTCTTTTTCATCTTTTAACATGCTCCCCATCAAAGAGCCTATCGATAATGTTCGTCCCAAAGCTGCGCAAGCACAAGGATACAGATCGAAACGATCTCTGGCCTCTTGGACCAGATCGGTACTGCGGATCAAATACAAACGGACATGGTCTTGGCAGACCAAAGCTTTACATATCGTATCGTTCATTTTTTCCTCCAAAAGAAAAGACGCTTTACACGTCTTTTTTCTTTGTCAATTCACTCAATGCATCATCCAGATCTTTTTGTTCAACGCCAGCATTTTTAGAAGGAATCGGCGGAACATCCGGTTGTGTTTTTTCGGGTTGTGGTTCTGGCTTTGGTGCATGAGGGTCCTCCAGAGAACCATAATTCATCAAATTATTGATCTCTTCGTTTGTCAAAGTTTCGTGCTCGAATAGATTTTTGGCAATCAGATCCAACAAATCACGATTTTCCGTCAAGATCTGGCGACACTGCTGATGACAGGCATCGACAATGGCACGAACTTCTTTATCGATCTCATCCGCAACCCCATCGGAATAAGAACTGCCCTGTGTATAATCTCTTCCTAAGAAGACATTGCCTTGCGGATCCGCATACTGGATAGGCCCTAAGGATGACATTCCATAAACGCGAACCATGTTTTTCGCAATTTTCGTTAACTGTTCGATATCATTGACCGCCCCGGCACTGACTTCTCCAAAGACGATCTCTTCGGCTGTCCGGCCCCCTAATAAACCTGTGATGCGGGCGATAAATTCACTCTTGCGATGGAAATACTTTTCTTCTCGCGGCGTCATCAAGTTATAACCGCCAGCCTCGCCACGAGGAATGATCGTCACTTTCTGCACCATATCCGCATCTTCTAATTTCAAGCCGATCACGGCATGGCCGGCTTCATGATACGATACAAGCATCTTATCTTTTTCCGTATATTTCTTGCTTTTTTTCGCTGGCCCCATCATGACACGATCAATAGCTTCATCAAGATCTGTCATCGTAATCTGGGTTTCTTTATTCCGGACCGCTAAAATCGCTCCTTCATTCAAAACATTCGCCAAATCCGCCCCTGAGAAGCCTGGTGTGCGGCGCGCCAGATTTTCCAAAGATACATCGGATGCCAATTTCTTATTGCGGGCATGTACTTCCAAGATCTCTTTACGCCCTTTGACATCCGGCAAGTTGACTGTAACACGTCGGTCAAAACGACCGCTTCTTAACAAGGCCGGATCCAAAACATCCGGACGGTTCGTAGCGGCAATCACTACGATTCCGATGTTATCGGTCATACCATCCATTTCTACCAACAACTGGTTCAAGGTTTGTTCACGTTCATCATTGCCTCCGCCCATGCCGGCACCACGCTGGCGGCCGACGGCATCGATTTCATCGATAAAGACAATACAAGGAGCGCTCTTTTGTGCGTTCTTGAACATATCACGAACACGGCTGGCTCCGGTCCCCACAAACATCTCAACAAAATCAGAGCCGGAAATCGAGAAAAACGGCACATTCGCCTCGCCGGCCACGGCTTTGGCAAGCAAAGTCTTTCCCGTTCCCGGAGGACCTACCATCAAGATCCCTTTAGGGATATGAGCGCCCATATCTGTAAATTTCTTGGGACTTCGTAAATAATCGATAATTTCTTTTACTTCTTCTTTTTCTTCTTCGCACCCCGCTACATCACGAAATCTAGTCTTGACATTGGTTTCGACACGCGCTTTCGATTTGGCAAACTCAAAAGCCTTATTACTGCTTCCGCCGCCCATCTTCGCAAACATGATGTAAAAGAAAACTCCGATGATCACCAGCGGCAAAATGTTGCCTAACAGCGTAATCCAAATACTGGATTGATTTGGATCTTGCACAGTGATCTCGCCACCGTTTTCCGTCAAGGTATCTTCCAGCCATTCCAGATTTGCTTCTGAATTTGGAATGATCACACTGTACTGTATATTCGAATCTCCGTCTTGAAGCACACCATCAACATGAATGATCGATGTCGAAATTGATACATTGGTATCTCCAAACCGGGCATCTTCTGCCATCTCTTTAAATTGTGTATAGTTCATCGTTCGTGTCGATCCCTGAGAACTGTAGAAAAACAGAGACAGGACGATCAAAACCACAAACAAAGTGGGCAAATAATTGATCCATTTTTTCATAGGCATCCTCCTATCTAACGGTAGACTTCAGGTTTCAGCACTCCTATATACGGCAAATTTCGATATTTCTGATTATAGTCCAAACCATACCCGACCACGAATTCGTCTGGGACCCGAAAGCCAATATAGTCGGCTTCGATCTCTACAACGCGGCGTTCTGGTTTATCCAACAAGCTGACAACTTTGACATCGGCAGCTCCTTTTCTTTTTAAAAGCTTCTTCACTTCACGAAGCGTTCTTCCTGTATCGACGATATCTTCTACAATCAAGACCTCCCGTCCCTTACAAGAAAGATCCATATCTTTATCAATGCGCACATCACCGATGGATTCGGTGCCATCATAGGAACTCACTGACATAAAGTCGATCTCACAAGGAAAAGTAAATCGTTTGATCAGCTCTGCCATAAACGGCACGCTTCCCTTCAACAAGCCGACGATTACCGGTACTTGTCCGCGTTTCTGGTAATCTGCTTCAATTTGAGCAGCCAACTCTTTACAGCGTTCATTGATCTGGGTTTCTTCGATCAAAACCTTTTGAATATCCTGACTAATCATCCAAAAGCCCTCCTTGAGATACGAAATTCATTGTAACATAAATAAATTCAGTTGTGCACTAAAATGTTGGACATCACAACCAATTTGAGGCACAAAAATGATTCTTCCCGAAGCGTTTTCCATCACCAGCCAGTTTTTTCGCATCACCCTGGGAATCTTACGGTCAATAAAAAAGCGATTCAGCCTTTTTGTTCCATAACGCAATTCGATTCGATCTCCTTTTTGAACTGTCCGAATCGTCAAAGGAAAATCATCACAGGACACAGACACCCCTTCAATGGTCCTGCCCGCATTGGCCAAGGTAAATCCAGGATAAGTTCCATATTGAATTTTCGGCAAAACGATCTTGACCGGCGCTTGTTTTTTTACGATCCAAAGTTTTCCTTGAAAGCTTTCCATCTCATAATCTTTTAAATCGATCAAACAATCCGTTTGAATCTGATCAAGCAGATTCTGACATTCTTTTTTGCCATGGCGCTCTCCCGTCTGCTGATAAAGATGCTCTTCCAGGAAATACCAGTCGGTTAACGAAGCGATCTTCTGATCCCAGTTTTTCAAGAAAAGTCTTGCGCTTTCTTGTTTCTCTTTCCATTCCCGATTGACAGTATCGATCTGATGAAGCAAATCTGTTTTTTGTTTTTCGCTCATCTGATCCACACAATGATGGCGGATCCGGTTACGAACATATTGATCGGTTTGATTCGATTCATCGATTCCAAATTCAATATTCCTTCTTTGACAATACGCCACGCAATCCTTTTTTGACCAATCCAACAAAGGACGATACAACGGGATCCCCCGATAAGACGATACAGGCTTGAGGCCATAGTATTCACAAAGCATCTTTCGTTGTTTTTGAAAAAGATACGTTTCCAAATGATCTTCTCTTTGATGGGCGACATAGATTCCTTGAGCCTCAAAGCGGCAAGCCAGCTTCACGAAAAAATCATAGCGCACTTGACGAGCCCAGGCTTGAAAGTTTTGTCCTTTTGAAAACTGAGGATACTCCACAAAACATGGAATACCTTTGTTTTGGCAATATGCTCTGACCAGCTTTTCGTCGCGCAAGGCGCTTTCGCGTTTTTGATAATTGACATGAGCCACGATCACATAGAAACCTTTTGAAACCATCCAATCCAATAAAGCCATGCTGTCGGGACCGCCGGAGCATCCGATAATACTGGGTTTTTCCATGGGTCTATTTTATCACTCTTGCTATTTTACTCCAATGCATCTGACTACACTTTTTTGTATCGTTTGAAATAGGCCGGCTTCCGGATCCAAATGCCCCTTGATATCGATAATACGAGCTGTATTGATCCACTTGGCATCATTCAAAAAAAGATACGATTCTTTATAAAGGCCCGGAATCTGACCAAGCGGGAAAATATACTCTTTGTCTTCGCGACATTTCCCTGTCATAGGAACAACAAAAACCTTTTGATGACAAAAAGCAAGAATCAGGCCAAAATGCAGATATCCAATCTCCATTACATAAGCCTGTCCAAAATCGATATAACAAATATCGCCTTTGCGGAGTGTATAATGGCCTTGCACCTCTTTATAAGAAAAGGCCAGTCTGCGTTTGCAGAAATTCAGCTTGGAAATCATATAATCGAAGACTTCCCGGCTCTCCATTGTTTGCAGCATCTTTTTTTCTTGCTTTTCAGCTTCACAAACCAAGGCCTGCACGGAAGTTCGCTGATTTTTTCTTTTGATCCAGTCCTGGGGTTCCATATCCTCATTCAAACAAAAAGATGTGACCAAAACATGACACATCTTTATTTTGTCTTTTGCTTCTTGAACTTTGCCCGAACGCCTCTTTCCAGACTCAGCAAAGGATGATAATGATTGGAAATCATTCCGGATTTCTCAATAAACAGCTCGACCGCAAACAACATTACAAGCATGACGATAAATCCGATATTGCGATTGAGCATATAAACAAAAGCGCTCAATCCAAACAAAGCCGTCAAGCCGCACATGATGATCACCGTATTTCGATGTCCAAACTGGCGCATCAGCAAATGATGCAGGTGACTCTTATCCGCTTCCATAAATCGCTGTCCTTTTAAGGTTCGCCGCAAGATAGCAGACAAGGTATCAATAATGGGCACCATCAGGATCAAAACCGGCAACGCTAATGTCATGATCGTACTGGATTTAAATCCCATGATCGAGATCGTAGAAACCATGAATCCCAAAAACAAGGAGCCGCAATCTCCCATAAAGATACTGGCAGGATGCGCATTGTAAACCAAAAAGCCAAGAATGCTGGCCCCCAGCACAAAAGCCAGGTTCATGATATCAAAACGACGCTCAATGATTCCCATGCTGCCAATGATCATCAGGACAATTACGCAAAGTCCGCCGGCCAAACCATCGAGGCCATCGATCAGATTCACCGCATTGGTAATGCCGACGATCCATATCAAAGTAAACAAAACCGAAAAGACACCTATATCAATGCTGATGCCAAACGGTAAACGAATCACATCCACACTGACGCCGAAATAAATCGCAACGCCAGCCGCTATACATTCCAAAAGCAGTTTCATACGCGGTTTCAAATCGATCAAATCATCGACCAGTCCCGCAAAAAACATAATACTTCCGCCTAAGATCACCCCATTGATCGCACGATCGACTTCCAAAAACAAAGAGCTCACGATAATAAAAGTCAAATAGATCGCAACTCCGCCGATGCGTGAGATCTTGCCATGATGAACTGTCCGCTTGTTTTCTTTAGCGTATGCTTTGGCGATTTCTGATATTTTTTTTATGATGGGAGTCAATACTAAACTTCCCAAAAAAGCCAGACATATCCACTGTAAATCGATCATGGGCGTAACTCCTTCATAGTATTTATGATCTCATACTCCGGAAATTCTGCTGCGATCACCGGGCACGAGAAGGCTTGTTCCAACAATTGTCGCAACCCGAAACAGCGGGCCAGTCCCCCATCTAGAAAAATTCCTTTTTTCAAAAGAGCCTGCTTCATCTCAAAAGGCTGTTCTTTAAAACACTGCTTAGCCCAAAGAACGATCTGCTGTTCGATCATCTCCAGTGCCGGCCACAGATCGGCAGCGCTGATTTCGATCTGGCCAAGGCGCTGATAACGATCCATCGCCATACAGACAAGACGGGCATTTTTATTTTTCCAAAACGCATCGCTGGCTGCGTGTTTAAGAGCAGAAGCGTCTTCGTTTGAGATAAGACAATTGGTTTTGGTCGCCACCACTCGTTTGATCTGATCATCCATGCGGCTGCCCGCAAAAGAGATCTTCTTATATGCGCGCCTGGTTCCGTTGACAAAGATCCCCATTTCCGTATATGAATGTCCGGCATGGATCAAAAAGCAAGCTTCTTTAGTCTGCAGAAGTTCTTCATTGGTGATAAATTTTGTCTTTTTGATCCCCGCATCCAATAAAAGATGTTGCCAACGCATCAAGGCCTCTTCGGATGATCCGGAAGGAACGGCCATCCAAACACAAGGTTTGAGGAGTGTCTGCGAGCTTTTTAAAACATCTAAGCAATGGGCAATCAAATCACTGATTGAATGATCCACATCGCCTTCCTGGATCGGATAACGGATCTGCACGCTTGGATCTTTATAGATATATGTCAAAGCGTCCTGTCCATACGCAATCGGTTCATGATGGCGAAATGCCATCACTGTCCGCGTCTTGGCATCGCTTTGATGGCCATAATCGTGAAGGCGCACTTCATAGGCGCCAACATCTAAAGCCAACCAACGTTCAAACATGCCTAAACTCCCAATCCATTATAGATCGTCAGCTGCAAGATAGCCTGTGTACATAAATAAGCCAAGGCCAAAGCGCATAAAAACATCAGCAAAGTCACTTTTGAAGGCTGTTTCACTCGACAAAACGCTTCAAAACGGACGGCACTCAAAGCATAAAAGCTTAAGATAAAACAAACCACAAACAGAATAATTTCTATGATCGAATTGGCCATGTCTTTCCTCCTATCCTATCGTAACGATTTCAACAAAACAGTCCATGCCGACACAAAGTTCTTTGGCACGCTTGAGATGACTCAGATCGTGAAAAAATCCCATCAGACTGGATCCCGACCCCGACATCATAACTCGATCAAAACCCAGCGCTTCCATTTTCTGCTTTAGTTCTCGTAATTCTGGGCGCATTTGAAAAGCAGGTTTCTCCAAAGCGTTTCCCATCCGCTCGCAAAGAGAGACGAAATCCTGATTCTGGATCGCATCTTCGACCGCATCCACATCCACATGGACCGGCGCTTGCGCATGCCATCGTTCAAAAGCCTCTGGCGTTGATATTCCATAGCTAGGCTTGACGATCAGGCAAGACAGTTTCCATCCTTGAGGCAAAACTCGAATCTTTTCACCGATTCCCTGGACTCTAGACAGGCGGTTCACAAGACAAAATGGCACGTCTGCACCGATTTGTTTGGCGAATTCCAGCTGTTTGACCAACTCTAGATCGATTCCCTCTATCGCCATCACGGCCCGAAAAACAGCGGCGGCATCCGCACTGCTGCCGGCCAAGCCTGCTTGATCGGGGATCCGCTTTAACACATGGATCGCATAATGATTGCGTAAACCGATCTCTTTTCGCAGTAAAGCCAATGTTTTATGAATCGTCGAATGATCCGGGATCTTTCCTCCATCACAGGTGATCTGATCAACAGGATGAATATCGATCTCTATATCATTATATAAAGAGATTGGAGCCATGATCATATCTAATTCATGATACCCATCATTTCGTTTCCCGATGACATCCAATGCCAGATTCACTTTTGCCTGTGCTTGCACCTTCATAGAATTTCACCTCATCAAATAGTTTTATAAATTCTTCCAGCCCCAGTTGTTGAGCACGAGTTTCAGGATCAATGCCAGCCGCTTTTAAAATCTGTTCTGCCTGCATTTTATCTTTGATCCATTTGCCCATGTTGTTTGCGATGGTTTTACGACGCTGTTGAAAACAAGCTTTGACCATCTCAAAAAACAGCTCTTCCTGTTCTAGAGCGTAACGATGATGAAAAGAAAAAGACAGCACCATCGAATCGACATTGGGCTTCGGCCAAAAGACATGTCTGGAGACATCCATGACCTTCTTGATATCACAGCGATACTGCGTGATCACACTAAGAGCATTGTATTCTTTATCTTTCGAATCCGCCAAAAACCGCTGTCCGACTTCCTTTTGCATCATGACCGTAATTCTTTCAATCGGCTCTTTCGCTTCAAAAAGCCGAAACAAAATCGGGGTCGTAATATAATAAGGAAGATTGCTGGCAAAAACGACTTTCTGATTCGGTTTGCGATACGACCGGATCAATTGATCGATATCGGTTTCCAAGACATCTTGCAGAAGCACTGTTAAATCTCCCTTGACCTCTGCCTGTAAAATGGACGGGAGCCGAGAATCGATTTCGAGAGCGATGACTCGTTTGGCTTTTTGACAAAGAAATTCTGTCAAAGCTCCAATTCCCGGACCGATTTCAAAAACCAGTTCGTCAGGATCTTGGATCGCATAATCAGCAATCTTTTCCACAATCTTGGGTTCAATGATAAAGTTTTGCCCATAGTTTTTTTTCGTAAAGATTTGGTATTTATCTTGGATCTCTTTGGTTCGCTTGATCGTTGCGATAGGCTGCATAATTATTCTTTCTCCAATTCTTTCCGGGTGATCTGCATCTGATTTAAACGCTTGAAACAAGTCTTCGCATTGCATTTACCAATATGAAACTGACGGCAGATCCGATCGCGCCGCAAGGCACTGTCGCTCGATCCGGTCAATCCCAGATCCACAAAATCTTCCCAACGCAAAGATCCCGTCTCTTCTGAAAACGTCACACAGTGAGACAATGCTTCCCACAAGTCTTCTTTGCTGGCATGCTCCACACCGACTTTGCGAATCGTCCTGGCTTTTTCTTTTTCAATAAATGCGTGTTTACATCCCGGCACCGCTTCTTTGATCAATCGGCGAATGTGTTCCCCAGGTGTATCTGGGTCAGTAAAAACAATCACTCCGCGCCTGGCTTGCGCTTCTTTGATTCGTTCGATCGTTTCTTGACTGACTTGGTCTCCGCCAGTTTCGATCGTATCACATTCAAAATAAGATTGAAGCGTATTTGTATCGTTTTTTCCTTCCACAACAAGGATCTCTTTGATTTTTTCTTTCATGGTAAATTAAGTATAATAAAAAAGAGAAGGCAGCGTCAAAAGTGGGGTTTCTGTTTTTGAAAAACAGTGACGGCCGGTTCTCTTTTGTTTACCCCCTTAATCGGAAACATTATAGCACGATTACCCTATAACGCAACCCTGCCTTGATCTCAGTCTAAACAGAAAGGAAATGAATCGCATGAGTACACCACATAATTCTGCCCATCCTGATCAAATCGCCCCGATCGTATTGATGCCCGGGGACCCGTTAAGAGCCAAAGCCATCGCCGAAAAATATCTAAAAGATCCGATCTGTTTCAACAGCGTTCGTAATATGCTTGGTTATACCGGCACCTACAAGGGTCAAAAAATTTCCGTTATGGGTTCCGGCATGGGAATGCCAAGTATCGGCATCTATTCTTATGAACTCTATCGCTTTTATAACGTTGAGACCATTTTACGCGTTGGTTCCTGCGGGGCTTACAGCCCTGACCTGCACTTGCGTGATGTTGTGCTTGTGGATTCCGCATGGTCCGAATCGACCTATGCCAGAAGTCAATCTGACGATCCAAGATCCATACAGTTACCCGATAGCGGCATCAATCAGATCCTAGTCCAGACAGCACAACATCTAGAGATCCCGTTAAAACCGATTCGGATCCATTCCAGCGACGTATTTTATCATGAAGATGACAAAGCGGCCGATCTTGCCAAACAAAACGGCTGTGCTGCCGTGGAGATGGAAAGCTTTGCGTTATTTCATAACGCGGCTATCCTTGGCAAAAAAGCCGCTTGCTTATGCACGGTCAGCGATTCTTTTGTCTATACTGACGAAGAACTCACCAGCCAGGAGCGTCAGCAGGATCTGGATACGATGATCTGTCTGGGGCTTGAAAGCGCTACTCGTTTTGATCATTGATAAATGTCAAAAGATCTTCAATGACTTTTTGCGCCTCTTTTTCCTGAAAAATCTCATGGCGCATATGGGGATACAATTTTCCTGAAACAAATCGATACCCCCTTTGGCAAAGGGCTTTTTGGGCCTTTTGCCATTTTTTGATTGAGCCGATGACAGGATCTTCTTCTCCTGCTAAAAAATAAATCTTTAAATCCGGGTTATGGACTTGCCAGCCCTTTCGATCATAGGTATGTTGAATCATCCAGAACAGATTCAAAAAGCCATTCAGGGTAAACGTAAATCCGTCTAACGGTTCTTTATTATAGGCCTCTACATTTTCTGCATTCACAGAAAGCCAATGATTTTTACCATGCCCCGGGCACTTTGAATCGTATGCTCCTAAAGCCATTTTTTGAATCAGAGCACTGCGGTATCTAGATCCATAGATTTTTTCTAAAAGGCTTGCCAATAAGCTGCCCATCAAGGCCAAAAGATTAGCGGCAACAGCTCCGCTCAATACTAGCCGGTCAATTGTATCATCATATTTTTTCAAATAGAGACGGGCAACCAAAGTCCCCATCGAATGTCCGAACAAGACAACCGGTTTATTGGGAGCTTGTTCTTTGGCATAGGCAACGATCTCTGACAGGTCCTGTACTAACTTTTGCGCATGATGATCATCCATATATCCCAGATCTTCAAAGCGTTTCACGCTTCTTCCGTGCCCTCTTTGATCATAGATCAGAGCAATCCATCCATCATCTGCCAAGGCATGCATCATATTGGCATATCGCTCTTTATGTTCCGCCATTCCATGAACGATCACAACGATTCCTTTGGGATCATGGGACGGGTTGATTTGATAAATATCTAAGCTTTGCCCATTGATCAAAAGCTTGAATTCCATTTCTTCCATAACGTATCACCCTTATGATTCTATTGAATCACCCTTCCCAAAAAAATACCATATTTCGGCAAAAATATAGGTAAATTCTTCCCACAAAAACACATAAAAAAATACACGTTTTCTATAGATGATGAGATTTTTTGTGTTATACTTCATATATGTATCAAAAAGCAGGGGGTGCTAGTATGAACGAAAATTACTTCGAAGAAAAGTACGATGATATGGATGAGGACATCAAAAAGAAAGAAGCCCTTGTAGCCGAAGCGGAATCGAGCCAGGAATTCGACAGTCCACAGGAAGCAAATCGTCATATCAACCAATTGCGTAAAAAATGGCGCCAGATCCATTACTGGGAAAGCGAATACGAGGAAGACCTCAAAAATCGTTTTGAGGCTGCTTTAGATGTATTCTATGCAAAGTATAGAGAAGCTGAAAAAGAGAGTGAAGCAGCGAAGCGCGAATTGATCGAAAAAGCTAAAGCCTTGGTGAAATCTGAGGACTTGAAACAAGCAACCAAAGAGCAGCAAGACCTTTTAGAAGAATGGAAAAAGATTGCCAGCGCCGGAAAAGAACGAGATGATGCGTTATGGGAAGAATTCCAAGCTGCTCGCCAAGCTTTCTACGACCGCAAACAAGAAGCGTGGGAAGCAATGCATGAAAACTTTGAAAGAGCCAAAGAAATCAAAAAAGAATTGATTCAAAAGGCAAGAGCATTGGAAGAATCTTCAGAATGGAAAAAGACTTCCGAAAAATTCCGCACTCTGATGACAGAATGGCGTGAAGCTGGTTTTGCGGGAAAAGAAGAAAATGATTCTCTATGGGAAGAATTCAACGCTTCCCGTCAAAAATTCTATTCTCGCCGCAATGAATTTTATGATTCTCTTCACGAGCAGCAGAATGCCAACTTAAAAGAAAAACAAGCCCTGATCGAGCAAGCTCGCGCCATCAAAGACAGCGAAGATTATTGTCGTGAAAACACGGCAACCATGAAAGAATTGGCCGTGAAATGGAAAAACATCGGTTCTTGCGGAAAGAACAAAGACGACAAGATCTGGGCCGAATTCCGCGAGATCAACGATATTTACTTTGACGGTTTGGGCAAAGCCAATGCACAGCGCATCCAACAGCGCCAAGATCGTATGAAAGAAGCTCGTCAGCGCAAGGCCGACCTGATCAACAACCAGAAAAAGCAGATCAGCCGGCTTCAGGAATCTATGTATGGTCTTGTCTCCGAACAAGAGATGAAAGATATCGAGAAACAAATCGCTCAAAAAGAGGAGTTCATTCAAGAATTAGAGACACAGATCGAAGATATCGATGAAAAAATCAACAAATAGAGCATTTAAAAAGGCAACTCATCGGTTGCCTTTTTATTTGTGAGAGGCCAAAATTTGTTGAACCAGGACCTCATTGGTCTTATAAGTTGAAAATAGGCCAAGAATGCTTTCGGTCGCATCTTCACTGCCTAAACGGCTGATTGATTTACGAATGCGCGATACGGCTTCTTGTTCAGACTTTGTCAACAACAAATCTTCCCGGCGCGTCCCTGATTTCAAGATATCAATGGCCGGAAAGATCCTGCGTTCTGAAATAGAGCGATTCAAGACGAGTTCCATATTTCCGGTTCCCTTGAACTCTTCATAGATCACATCATCCATTTTACTGCCGGTGTCAACCAGAGCTGTTGCCAGAATCGTCAAAGATCCGCCTTCTTTTTCGCGAGTGTTCCGGGCAGCCCCAAAAAACTTTTTCGGAAAGTGTAAAGACGCAGGGTCCAATCCCCCTGAAAGCGTACGGCCGCTAGTCTGGCTCGTTAAATTGTAGGCCCGAGCCAAACGGGTAATACTGTCCAGAAGGACGACAACATCTTCCCCATGTTCGACCAATCGCTTGGCCCTTTCTAAGACCATTTCCGCTACCCGCGTATGATGTTCAGGTAATTCATCAAACGTAGAATAGATCACATCGACACGATCCTGGGCCTTATGTTCGCGGATAAAATCACGAAAATCTGTGACTTCTTCCGGTCTTTCATCAATCAACAAGATGATCATCTTAACGGTTCGGGTACGTTTGATGATGGAATTTGCGACATTTTTCAGTAAAGTCGTCTTCCCTGCCTTGGGCGGAGAAACAATCAATCCACGCTGCCCCTTTCCAATCGGTGCCAATAAATCAATGATCCGCATCGCCAGATTTCCATCCGGAGTCTCCATGTTCAATTTTTTATTAGGAAAAACAGGGGTTAAATGATCGAATTTCTTTCGGCGGAATGCCTCATCGACCGTATGGCCATTGATGGTGTCAACCCGCATCAAAGAACGGTATCTCTCATTCTCTTTTTTCTCGCGCGGTTCTCCTTCGATCACATCTCCGGTCCGAAGACGCAAGGATTTGATTTGAGAAGGAGATACATATACATCATTTTCGGTTGAAAGGTAATTCTCTCCTCTTAAAAAGCCAAATCCATCCGGCAATACTTCTAAGATTCCTTTTGTGTTTTCCAATTCAGATCCTTCTTTCTCTGACAAAAAATTTATTTCTTGTTTTATAATAACTAAAAAGGGGATGAACGTCTATGCCCTCACGTCAACAAATCAACGCATTTCTTCGACAATATCGCATCTTTCTGATTTTGATCGTTTGTTTGTTCTTCATGTTGTGTTCCCTGTTATTGATCAATCGTTCCGGATTTCATAATGCTTCTTTGTTTGATCATCACAAGATCTATATTCATGAAGACGGTTCTCAAGCTTCTGGCATGACTGAAATTGATAGAGACTGGTACTACTTTGACCCCGATTCCGGCTATATGTATACCGGCTTATTAGAAACCGAAGAGGGAACTTATTACTTTTTGGAGGATGGAAAACAAGCCTATGGCGTACAAACGATCGAAGGCGAAACCTACTTCTTTCAAAAAGATGGAACGATGGCTCAGAATACTTTTTATGAGATCAAGGATGGGGACCAGGCCTATACGGCCTATTTCCTGGAAAACGGAACAATGGCCAAAGGTGAAGTGGAAATAGAAGGAACTTTCTATCAATTCGATGAAAACGGACAAATTCAAATCAGTTCAACAGAACTGGAGAAACAAATCGAGGCGATTCAATCAAACTATAGCGGTTTGGCTGAAGTGTATTTCAAAGATCTGAACAGCGGTACAACGATTCAAACCGGAAACGTTTCCATGTACCCTTGTTCGATCATCAAGATCTTTGTGATGGCGACCGTTTATTCCCAGATTCAGGAAGGCAATTTGGAAAAGAGTGATTGCGAAACGTATTTAGAAAATATGATCATCGATAGCGACAATACTTCTTACAATGTCCTGGTTTCTATGCTGGGAAATGGCGACCCCCATGTCGGTACGACCGTCGTCAATCAGTATTGTGCTTCCTTAGGCTTGGAAGATACCGCTATCTATCATGGTCTCGTTCCTGGTGAAGGATATTTTGAAGGAGCTCACGAAAATACGACCACACCTGCGGATGTAGCCAATCTATTAGAGATGATCTACAATGAAGAGATCTTGACTTCCGACGCTTGCGAAGAAATGATGGACCTCTTAAAACAATGCGCCGATGATACCGGCATCGTTTCTTCCTTGCCGGAGGATGTCGAATGTGCTCACAAATCTGGCTGGGCGCTGGCTAATTATTTAGATGGCGGAATCGTTTACGCATCATTTGGCGATTATTTGCTCGTGACTTTCTCCGACTCTTCTTATCAAAGCTTCTGCCAGGAGATCAGTGATTGTGTTTATCAATACTTATTAGAGCTGTCAAACTTCTAGAGACAGCTCTTTTTTCAACAAAAAAGACCCTAAGTCATCCCTTAGAGTCTTTTTTAAGCACAATTTACTGAGCCGCTTCTTCGGGTTTGAACACCTTTTTAGGTGCACCGCATAAAGGGCATTTCCAATCGTCTGGCAATTCATTGAACGGTACAGCTTCTTGACTTTCATCATACACATAGCCGCAAACAGAACAAATATACTTCATGTTGACCTCTTTCTATCAGCTTTTCGCTGAAATGATTTCTTTAATTTCAGTATATTCTCTCTTCTGCCCTATATCAATTCATATGCTCAAAGAAAAACAGCCTTCTTTCGAAAGCTGTCTTGGTTTTAATATAATTTGGCACCTGCTGGGATCGCACTGTCTAAAACCAGTACGTTCAAGCGTTCTTCTCCGGCTTCACTATGTACCGCCGAGATGATCATGCCGCAAGAATCGATCCCCATCATTTTACGAGGAGGCAGATTCGTGATGGCCACCAAGGTCTTGCCGATCAGTTCTTCAGGTTCATAGTAATCGTGGATGCCACTTAAGATGATACGGTCTTCTCCACTTCCATCATCCAATACAAACTGTAGCAGTTTCTTCGATTTTGGAACGGCCGTACAATCTTTGACTTTCACGGCTCTAAAATCAGATTTTGAGAAGGTCTCGAAGTCCACGAAGTCTTTGAACAATGGTTCGATCTCTACTTTGGAATAATCAATCGTCGGTTTCTTGTTGGTCAGAGCACTAACTTCTACCGGGATCAAAGGTGTGTATTCTTTTTCTTTTTCCACTTTAGCTCCTTTGGATTCTCCGGTCAGCTTCATATGCGGGAACAAGAGGACTTCACGGATTGTTCTTTGATCCGTCAGAAGCATCACGAAGCGGTCGATTCCCAACCCGACTCCACCGGTCGGAGGCATGCCGTATTCCAAAGCTTCAACATAGTCAACATCCATCTCGTTGGCTTCTTCATCCCCTAGATCACGAAGTTCCAACTGTTTTTCAAAGCGTTCTCTTTGATCGATGGGATCATTCAATTCCGAGAAAGCATTGGCATATTCATGACCGCAGATAAAGAGTTCGTAACGATCGGTAAATCGCGGATCGTCTTTACATTTCTTGGCCAGCGGGCTGATCTCGATTGGATATTCATAAACGAAAGTAGGCTGTACAATCGTTTCTTCAACATATTTGTCAAAGAACAGCTGAATGATATGCCCCACCGAGTTATGGATCTTATCCACTTCGATATCGTGTTCTTGGGCCAAGGCAACGGCTTGTTCATAACTCATTTCTTGTTTAAAGTCGATGCCCGTTTTTTCCTTGACGGCTTCACACATTGTGATGCGCTTGAAGGGAGCTTTTAAGGAAATTTCCTGTCCCTGATAAGTGATCTCGGTCGTTCCCAAAACTTTGTTGGCGACAAAATCAAATAATCCTTCGATCAGATCCATCATGCCATGCAGATCACTGTAAGCAACATACGCTTCGACGGTCGTAAATTCCGGATTGTGGGTCGCATCCATTCCTTCATTTCTAAACAAGCGTCCAATTTCATACACACCTTCCAGGCCTCCAACGATCAATCGTTTCAAAGGAAGCTCTGTAGCGATTCGCAAATAGAAAGGCATATTCAGTGTGTTGTGATGCGTGATGAACGGACGAGCGGCAGCCCCTCCTAAGATAGGCTGTAATACCGGCGTTTCCACTTCCACCAATCCTTGACCATCCAAATATTCCTGCACGGCGCGAATGATTCTTGGCCGTGTCAAGGCAATGTGTTTGGCTTCCGGATTCATGATCAGATCCACATAACGACGACGGAAACGCTCTTCCACATCAGTCAGGCCATGATACTTTTCCGGTAAAGGACGCAAAGCTTTTGATAAATGCGTATAGACTTTGGCGCGTACTGAAAGCTGGCCGTGATCGGTCTTCATGACCGTTCCTTCGATTCCTACAATATCGCCGATATCATTTTTCTTGAAGATTTCGTACTGTTCTTCGCCCACCTCATCTTTACGAACATAGATCTGGATCTGTCCATCCACATCTTGAATGTGCATAAAGCCGGCTTTTCCCTGACGGCGTTTGGTCATGATACGACCGGCGATCTTTACATGAACATCCAGCTCCTGCAGCTGTTCTTTGGTCATGTCTTCATATTGGGCCGTGATCTTTCCTGAGGTCGATGTTCGCTGATAAGCTTGTCCAAAGGGATCAATTCCCATTTCTGCCAGATCTTGCATTTTCTGACGACGTACTTTTTCTTGTTCCGTTAATTTTTGTTGTGCCATGATTTTCTCCTTTTTCAAAATAAAAAGCACTCATCCAAGGGACGAATGCTCGTGTTACCACCCTAATTCATCTTTCAAATCACTCTGAAAGACCTCTGTCGCTGTCTAATAACAGCGCTTCCTTTAATGCAGGAACTACATACAGCTCCAAGGTTTTATTCCTCCAGGTCCTGTGCTTTTTTCCACCATCCAAAAGCTCTCTTGAACATTTTCCTAAAGTACTCGTCCTCTTCATAGCCTTTACGGGATGTATCGTACTAAAGCTCGAAAACTTTGTCAACGAAAAACTGTTAATCAGCTGCTTCTTTTAATTGTTCCAGCGTAATGGGACCCGGCCGCAGAATCGTTAATGTTTCTCGGGTACAGTCTACGATCGTACTGGCCTGCAAAGCTTTGCACCTTCCTAATACAATTCCGTCGATATTAGGGAGCTGTTCGAAAACATCTTCACTGCATAGAGCTGTCTTGGCACCTGACTGGTTGGCGCTTGTCACCAACAAAGGTGCATTCAATTCCTGGATCACCTCCAGCAAGAAGTCTTCTTCCGGGATACGGATCGCAATCGTATCCAAGCCATTGGTATACGCTTTGGGCACCGTTTCCTTGACACGTAAAACCAGGGTCAAAGCCCCCGGCAGAAAACGGGCAGCGATCTTTTCGATTCGTGAATCCACATAGGCCACTTGTTTCATCTGGTCCACATTGGCCACCATCATCGGAATGGGTTTGGTTTCCGGGCGATGTTTGGCGTGTTTCAAACGTTCAAGATCCTTTAGATCTCCATACAATACCCCAACCCCATACACCGTATCGGTCGGGACCGCCAAGATCTGATGATCTTGAAAGGCTTGTACTACTTCTTTGATTTGTTCTTTTTGATAAGTACGCATATTCCTATTATAGGTTTATGATAGAATAGATACAAGTGAAAGGATGATTCTCATGTTTGATCATACGATCTGTGCCATATCGACCGCCTTAAAAGAAGGAGCCATCTCGATTGTCCGTTTGAGTGGAGAAGATGCCATACCCATTGTCAATCAGATCTTCACCAAAGATTTGTCTCATGTTCCTTCGCATACGATCCACTATGGTCACATCCTTGATGATCATAAAGAGCCGGTAGACGAAGTTTTGGTTTCTGTCTTCCGTGCCCCTAAGACATATACCCGGGAAGATATCGTAGAAATCAACTGTCATGGCGGCATTTTTATCACTCGTAAAATTTTGTCTATTGTCTTAAGTCATGGTGCGAAACTCGCCAAACCGGGCGAATTTACCCAGCGGGCTTTTTATCATGGCAGGATCGATCTTTCACAGGCGGAAGCCGTCGAAGACATGATCGAAGCGACCAACGATTCGGCAGCCAAAATGGCAATCAGAGGGATCCGCGGCAGCGTTCATCAATTATTACAGCCTTTGATTGAGGATCTTCTGGACATCATCGCTCAGATCGAAGTCAATATCGACTATCCGGAATATGAAGACATCGAACAACTTACGCAACAAGATCTCTTACCAAAGGTCAAAGAATGGCTTGACCGGATCGATGCGATCTTAAAAAAAGCCAATACCGGACAGCTCATCAAAAACGGGATCGATACAGTGATCATCGGGCGTCCCAACGTTGGTAAAAGTTCCCTTCTTAATGCTTTGCTTGAGGAAGACAAAGCAATCGTCACTGATATTGCGGGAACAACCCGAGATATCGTCGAAGGGCAGATCCATATCGGATCGGTACAGCTTAATTTGATCGATACTGCCGGTATCCGCCATGCCAGTGATAAAATCGAACAGATCGGTATCGAAAAAAGTCAGGAAAAGCTCCAACAAGCCAAACTCGTGCTGCTGGTTTTGGATGGCAGTCGTCCTCTGACAAAAGAAGACAAAGATCTGTTAGAACAGACAAAAGATAAACTGCGCTTGATCATCTGGAACAAACAAGATCTAAGCGACACCTCACAAGAAGGAATCTGCATCTCTGCCAAAAATCATCAGATCCAGCCTCTGATCGACGCCTTGGAATCGCTTTATCAAAACGACTTGTTGAAAGAAGAGCCCATTTTATCCAATGAAAGACAAATCGGCTTGCTTCAACAGGCGAAATCTGCTATGAAAAGAGCCCAAATTGCTTTGGAAAATCACACAGAACCGGATTTAGTAGAAATCGACATCCAGGAAGCTTATGAGGATCTCAAAGAGATCTTGGGCGAAGTGCATCGAGAAGATCTTCTTGATACTTTGTTTTCTAAGTTCTGTCTAGGAAAGTAGGTTGCTTATGGAACTCTTTTTAGAACAAGTGCATACGATACTGTGCAACATAGCCTATCTTTCTTTGTATTTTTTGGAAGCTGTGGCCTTGGCCATCATCGTCTTCAGTGCTTTTCGCAGTATATTGAATCTTTTTCAAAAGGACAAAAATACAAAAAAGCCGCTTCTTCGCGGACTCAGCATTGCCTTAACATTTAAATTGGCTGCGGAGATCATTCGTACGATCACCGTTCGTTCTTTAGATGAGATCATTCAGATCGGCGCCTTGATCTTAGTCAAAGCGGCCATTACTTTTTTGATCCATTGGGAATGGAAAAGCGCCAATGCGCTAACAGATGAAATCGAGGATATCGAATAAGATGATTTATCTAAAAATTGGTTTAGGACTTGTATGTCTAGCTTTGGGGGCAAATCTTGTCTTTTTGATCCATAAATGGATGCCGCAGATCGATTTGAAGATCTTAATAGGCGTTGTGATATTGTTTTTACTTCCCTGTATTACGTTCAATACGCTTTTCCCGGCATTTTACTTTCACTTTTTCTGCTTATTGTTGATCATGCAGCTGGTTTATTTTTTGTTTCATAAACCTGTAAATCTTTTACTTTTCTTGATTCCGCTATTATTGACAAGCAGCATTTTGGGATATGGCATCTACAACCTTCACCATATAAAACCGACAAGCTATACACTTTTTACAGACAAAGACATTGAACCAACAAAGATCGTCTTTTTAGCGGATCTGCATTATCCGACCGGTATGACTCCTTATTCTTTAACGAAACTGGTCTCTCATCTAGAGAAGGAGAATCCGGATTTTTATGCATTGGGCGGCGATATCGTGGATGAATTCACTACAAAAGAAGAAATGGAAACCGTCTTTGCTGAATTGGGAAAACTCAGCCAGACAGCCCCGGTGTATTATGTTTATGGAAATCACGATAATCAACATTATTCATCGCATCCAGATTTTTCAAAAGAAGATATCAAGAAAGTGCTCCATCAAAATCAGATCCAATTGCTTCAAGATACTGTGGTTGAAAAAGAAAATCTTACTTTGATCGGGCGAGAAGATGCAGAAGAAAAGGACCGAAAAAGCTTAAAAGAGCTGATCGGCCCTGCAGATGGCAATTATAAGATTGTGTTAGATCATCAGCCTGTTGAATTAGATAACTGTGTTCAAAACGATATAGACTTGCAGATCTCGGGACATACCCATCGCGGGCAGATCTTCCCTTTGGGATTTTTATCCAGCCTGCTCCATGTCAATGAACATGACTACGGCATCCAACAAGAACAAGGATTCACCCAGATCACCAGTTCCGGAGTCAACGGATGGGGATTCCCTTTGCGCACCGAAGGGAAAAGCGAATATGTCGTGATCCATATCAAGAAAAGTACTTCATAACTTCTGCGACAAAATATAAAGATCCGCAAACTAAAGACGGCTCATGTGTTTCTTGAAGCCGTTTTTTTAATGCGTCCATGGAAAGGATCGGCAAGCCCAGGTTTTTTAAAGGGTAAAGCCGGTCGCTTTCAAAATCCACTAAAGTGATCGGTGCTTTTAATGTCTTCAGCAGCTCAATCATATGAGGGGCATCTTTTTCCTTCAAAACGGAAAAATAGATTTGCCCTCTCCATGTCTTTAAGGAAGAAACCAAAGCTTGGATCCCGTGTACATTATGGGCACCGTCCACTAGGACCAAAGGCCGTTTTCTTAAAGGCATGCACCGGCCGGAAAAATGAAAATCATCGATGGTTTCCTGTAATAGAGGATAATGTAAGCGGAAATTCAGATGATACAACGTATCGCAAGCTAAAATGAAGTTTTTCAACTGATAATAGGGCTTGTCAAATACCAGGACCCCATCCAGATAATATACAAAATATTTTTTCCCTTTCTGAACTACTTCAGGCATATAGGAATAATAAAGCGGCACTCGTCTTTCTCTTGCTGTCTGGTCGATTACTTTTTGACATTCCGGTTGTTCGACACCACATACCGCTAAAACTCCGGTTTTAAAGATCCCGCTTTTTTCATAAGCAATCTGTTCTAACGTGTCCCCTAAGATCTCCGTGTGTTCTAGCCCTATATTGGTCAGTACTGTAGCTTTATAATCTAAGGCTGTGGAGGCATCCAATCTGCCTCCCAGTCCAACTTCAATGATCGCAATATCCACCCGGTTCTCTAAAAAATAGGCCAGAGCCAGAAACAGATCCATCTCAAACATCGTAAATCCTTTTTCCAGGAATAAAGAACGATACCGATCATACAACCGTTCCAGATCTGAATCGGATATCATTTTTTTCTGGATCTGAATTCTTTCATTGTGGACAATCAAATGCGGAGACGTAAATAGACCGACTTTCAGTCCGCTTTTTTCCAACAATAAAGACAGCCATGTACTGGTGCTTCCTTTGCCGTTGGTTCCGGCAACTTGGATCTTTGATAGTTTTCGATGATTCGGAAGCTCATGATCCAAAATCTTTCGAAAGCTGTCTAAATCCATATTTCGGCTTTTTTTTGACTCCATTTCTTGAATTATTTCTTGTAAGTTCATGATTCGTATTATAATAGAAATCAAGAAAAACTTCCATGGAGGTCCGCAATGAAATTTAATAACGATTGGCAAGAGCTCTTTGATACAGAGATTCAAAAGGATTATCTCAACAAGATCAACTATTTTCTTGCGCGCGAATATAAAACAAAAAAAGTGTATCCTCCCAAAGAGAAAATATTCAATGCATTTTTAACTACTTCTTTGCACGATACAAAAGTGGTGATCTTAGGACAAGACCCATATCATCAACCCGGACAGGCACAAGGTTTTGCGTTCAGTGTGGCACCAGATATCAAAATCCCGCCTAGCCTAGTCAATATTTATAAAGAAATCGAAGAAGAATATCATGTCAAACTGCACCGCAACGGAGATTTGACCGACTGGGCCAAACAAGGGGTATTATTATTAAACCCTATTTTAACAGTCGTAGATTCACATCCTCTGGCACACCAAAATATCGGATGGCAGAGATTTACGGATGAAGCTATTAAGCGCATCAATGAAAAAGAAGACGCTGTCGTCTTCTTGTTGTGGGGATCAAAAGCAATCCAGACCAAACGCTATCTCAATAACCCGAATCACTTGGTCTTGACCAGTCCGCACCCCAGTCCTCTGAGTGCTTATCGGGGCTTCTTTGGCAATGGACATTTTAAGAAATGTAATGAATTCCTGGTAGCGCATGGCAAAACACCAATCAAATGGTTCTAGAAGTCCTCAGCGCCGAAATAAGAAGTTAAACCTGAATTTATTGTGGCTTTCACACCCCTTTTCAAGCTTATCTCCATTCTTGAAAAGGCCTTGAAACAGTGATATACTCTAACTGTTGATGTGTTGCCTATTTCTATATCCTACATAGAAATAGGCTTTTTTCTTTTCAGCTTGATTTTAATTTCAATCTGATAAAATAGCACATTCACAATCATTAAGAGCGCTACTAAAAATATTCCACTTCCATTGTATCCAGACAAAGACAAGCTAACTTGCTGGATTCATCATTCATGGCACAGCCACAGTCGATATCAATATAATTTGCGGTTTTCAGATCGTTTGTATCACTGAATACCGTTAATTCCGGATGATAGTTCAATACGATCGTATGGCCGGCAATGATGGTTTTGTTTTCTAGAAAAGGACCGTTTGGATCCATACGTTCCCAGACAAAATTCATCGGATCTTTGATGTCCTTCCAATATAAAACTTTTTTGTCTTTTGCCTTTCCTGGTGCCGTGTGACATAAATAAAAATGTCGATCATTCACTACGATGTCGGTAAATGCATAAGGCAATGACCTTAATGACTGACAAATAAAGAATTGATCTTCCAAACTAGCCTTGTTATAGGCGGCAATAGTAGTGGCCCCTCCATTCAACAGCCAGTTTAAAACCGAGATGTCATTCGGAATCTCTCCCTTATTGATTTCCAAGACTTCCCACATCATATATTCATGATTTCCCATCAGAAGATGAACATTTTCTCTTTTCAACGCATCCATCAAGATTTCAAATCCATCTGGCCCACGATCGATCACATCCCCCAATATGATCAATGTATCTCCATGTTCACAGTCGATCTTATCCAAAAGTGAATAATATTTTTGACTGAGCCCATGAATGTCACTGCATACATAAGTTGCCATGACAAAATCCCCCTTTTTTTGTGCTTCTATTATATATCAAAAAAGACGGGATTTACCCGTCAATTTGAATGTTTATAAAACTTTTTTGGATTGACCAGATCTGGTATTTTAAACAAAGGAAACAGGAAGATCAAAATTGGATAAATTTCCAATCTTCCCACTAACATCGCAACACTCAATACAATCTTTGAAAGATCCGAATACATGGCAAAATTACCCATAGGCCCTGCCAATCCAAAAGCCGGACCGACATTTCCGATACAAGTAAAAACAGAACTGATCGTTGTCTCAAAATCCAAATTATCTAACGAAACCAATAAAATACAGCTCAATAAAATCAAGATAAAACATCCAAAGAAAGTTAAAATCTGCTGCACGGTCACTTCATCAACGATTTTTCCATCCATCGTGATCGCCGAAACTTTTTGCGGATGGATCAAGCGCTGAATATCCAGCTTGATTTTCTTTAAGATAATCAAAAACCTGGAAACTTTGATTCCGCCTGCCGTAGAACCGGCACAAGCTCCCACAACCATTAAACATAATAAGATCGACTTGGAAAGCATCGGCCACAAATTGAAATCTGTAGTCGCATATCCAGTCGTCGAAATAATGGTCGCAACCTGGAAAGATGAATATCGAAGGCCTTCAAAGAATCCGCCATACATCTTAGAGATGTTCAAGGCAATCAAAATCATGGAAGCAAAAACGATAAACAGATAAGTTCGTAACTCTTCGCTTTTAAAGACCGATTTAAATTTTTTCAACAATAAGAAATAATATAAGTTGAAATTGATTCCAAACAAGAGCATGAACACGGTGATGACGATTTCATAATATAAATTATTATATTCTCCGACACTCAAAGGAGAAATGCTGAAGCCCCCTGTTCCGGCAGTTCCGAATGTATAACACAGTGTATCAAAAAGAGGCATGCCGCCAACCAATAAGAATACGATGCACAAAATCGTCAACCCCATATACATACTGTATAAAATGGCGGCCGTCTGCTGAATACGAGGAACTAGTTTTCCAATAATGGGCCCTGGCGACTCGGCTCGAATGATATGCATGGAACGCTCGTTGGCTTTAGGAATAAAGGCTTGGATAAAGACTAAGATCCCCATGCCTCCGATCCAGTGAGTGAAGCTTCGCCAAAATAAGATCCCTTTTGATAACGCTGTAACATCCGGAACGATTGAGGATCCGGTCGTAGTAAATCCAGAGACAGCTTCAAAGAAACAATCCACATAACTGGGAATCTCCTGGGAAATAAAATAAGGAAGGCCCCCAAAAAGACTGGCTGTGATCCAGCATAATCCGACGGCAATCATTCCATCCCGGGCAAAAAAGTCTCTTCTGGAACGCTTGATCTTAGACAATCCAAAACCAACGACTAAACAGATCGCAATCGTGATCAAGAAATCATAGACAACATCTTCTTTATAGATCAAAGAACAAATTGTCGGCAAAACCATCAAAAGCCCTAAACAAATCAAGACATATCCATTTAAATTGGCAATCAAGCTCCAGTTGATCTTGCGCAATTTTCGTTTAAGCCAATACATCGTTGATATCCCTCAATCCTGCAATCTTACTAATCAAGATCATACTGTCTCCCAAACTGACACGAGTATCTCCTTGAGCGACCTGCGGCTTTCCCCGATGAGTAATATAGGCCACTAACATTTCATTTTTAAATGTCAGATCTTTCAAAGGAACACCAATAAACTTACAGTTGTCACGAACGCGGAATTCCAGCACCTCTACCTGGTCATCTATGATTTTGATCAAAGACTCGATGTTTGAGCCTACCGTATTCTGCATGGCACGGACATACTGACAAATTTGATTGGCCGTAATATTTTTTGGCGTGATCGCATTTTCCAATCCAAGCTTCTCCAACAAGAATCCTAGAGAAACGCGATTGACTTTCGGCAACACGTTTTGTACTCCCAGATTGGATGCGAACATCGAAATAATGACATTTTCTTCGTCATTGTCAGTCAATGCCACAAATCCATCCATATCTTCCAAATTTTCCGAACGCAAAAGCTCATGGTCGGTTCCGTCGCCATGGATCACCGTTACTGACGGAAACCTTTCAACAAGATCCAGACAAACTTCTTTATTTTTTTCAATCACTTTAACTTCCATGCCTAAACGCAATAACAAACGAACCAGATAAAAAGTAATGCGCCCGCCGCCAACGATCATGATTTCCTGGATCTTATGATTTTTTAAGATCTTGATTTCCTGATAAAAATTCTCCAGATCCTGCATGGATCCCGTCAAAGAAACTTTATCCCCTTCCAAAATGATCGTTTGTCCATCGGGAATAATGACCTGGCTTCCACGCTGAATCACACAAAACAAGACCGTTGATTTATAGCGGCTGCTGATCTCACTCAAACTTTGTCCAATCAGCGGACTTCCCTCTTTGATCTTGATCTCTGTCAATTCCATTCTTCCCTTGGCAAAAGAGGTCGCTTTAATATTGGAGGAGAACCGCAAAGAACGTACGATTTCCAAAGCCGCCGCCATTTCTGGATTGATCTGCATCGATAGGCCCAACTCTTCTTTCATCAAGTTTAGCCCACTGACATATTCCGGGTTTCGAATACGTGCAATCGTATTTTTTGTCCCTAGTTTTTTGGCAAGCATACAACTCAAGATATTGACTTCATCTTGACTAGTTGCCGCAATCAAGAGCTCACAATCTTTGACTTGTGCTTCTTTTAACACTTCTACATTAGCTCCGTTGCCAAAAACGCCAATAATATCTAAACGATTCATCGTGTCTTCCAAAACTTTGGACTTGTTTTCAATGATCGTCACATCATGGCCTTCCTGGTCCAGCTGTTTCGCTATCGCAAATCCAACTTTTCCATTTCCGACAATCGCAATCTTCATATCGATCTCCCATTTCTTCAATTTGAACAGATTTTATTGTAGACACCTTATAGAAAGGAATCAAGAAAAAGGAGACATAATATTAAGATTTCATAAAGATTTTACTTATTTTAGAATGCTATAATGAATAAAAAGGAGATCATATGCATTTTTTTAACCACCATTCCCAAAATATGAAATCAACTTCATCCTCTAGTATTCGAAAACAGATACGATTTACCGGGATCGTACAAGGTGTAGGATTTCGTTTCCTGGTCCAACAATTGGCAAATCAATATCACATTAGCGGCTGGGTTCAAAACCAATGGGACGGCAGCGTCATCGCTCAACTTCAAGGGGAACCGGACGCTATCAACAAACTGATCGAAAAACTATATGAAGACCATTATATTCAAATCGACGAAATGAAACAAGAAACGATCCCCATTCAAATGGAAACCGGATTTCGAGTACGATATTAAAGAATATCTCTTTTACTCTTTACATAGATTAGATCTGGCATTCCATTATAAGATTAGCCTTTGACTAGCCGCAGCTTAATTTCATGGTCTATATCTTCAAAGAGACGAATTTCCGCCCCAATAGAGCGGAAATCAATTTACATTTTAAAGTTAGAGGATAGTTGCCGAACGATTAAATTACACTGCCATCCTCTGTGAGAAAACAGAAAATAAAGTTAAAAAAATCGCACCTCGTTGTCGGTATATTCAACGATTAGTATTTCAAAAATAACCTTATTCATATTTTTTTCCAACAATATACGTTGCGACTATAAGCCCGGCAAGTACAATAAGTATGGAAGGATATTGTATGCTTTTCCATAAATCAACTCCACCGATTGAAATGCAAAGCCAACAAAGAATAGGAGCAAGAACAGCAACACCCAATGTAAACAATCGGAATATGGTCAATACATATATCCAATTTCCGTTATTAAACGCTAATCCTGGCATATGTATTCTGAATACTCCCTGTGAAACAAAATTGATCTTGTCTTTATCATAATAGGTTGGCAACACTTCTTTTACGAAAATGCAGCAAATCGCAAATATGAGCATCAAAAAAGAAATATATATACTATCTCCCATTTGTTCTATGGTGATTCCAGAAACAGTCATTAAAACAGCTTCCGCAATCACCACGCCGATTGAAATAAGAAATGCAAAAATCAAGTTCTTCTTTCGTTGACAAATAGTATTACGCACTGACAAATCTAAAGAATTTATAATGAGATCTTCTACTTCATCCGTGCTCAGTGATTTATTTCCGCTTATTTTTTCACCCTTCAAAAGTTCTGTTACGGTTATCCCAAACACATCAGCGATAGGAACGAGCAATGTAACATTAGGCAAACTGTTCCCGGTATCACATAGTTAAAGATATTGGTGTCATTCAATCAATCTTGCCGATAAAGCGGTAGAAGATTTCTACCTCCTGTTCCCTGCTTCCGTCCTCACCTTTGACCGCTTCATGGACAACGATTTTTTCAATCAGCGTATTCAAAAGTTCGGCGGTCAGTTCCGTTGGATTGACGCACTCTTTCATCAAGGCAATCCATTTTTCTGCGTCTGCGGCGTTCTGGCTTTCAGTGGTGATAGCGGATTGAAGCCGCTCAATCTTTTCGTCCAGTTCAGCCTGTTCGCTTTGGTACTTCCCGGACAGCATAGAGAAGTTGTATTCCGTGATACGCCCCGCCGCCCAGTCCTCATACATCCGGGCAAACAAAGTATCGACTTCGGCTTTTCGCTTCTCTGCCTTTTTCAGTTCTGCGGCCTGCTTCTTTCTTGCGGCGGCCTGTCCCTTATCAGTGGCATTTAACAGCCGCTTCAAGAGCCGTTCTTCATCATGTTGTACCAGTCCCGACCAGTATTGCAGACGGGAGAGGACATAGGCATAAAGCACATCATAACGGATATAGTGCATGGAGCATTGGCGTGTGCCCTGCCCGTACTTGCTACAATGATAATGGCCGTAAGGCTTGCTGTTCTGCCTGTTCTCCCCATAGGACAGCGACCAGCCGCAATCCGCACATTTTACCAATCCGGAAAAAATCTGCGTTGTACCATCCTTGCACTTCCTGCGGCGGTTTGCTATCTGCTCCTGTACCTGCCGGAAAACCTGCTCGCTGATAATCGGCTCCTGCGTGTTCTCCACCCGCACCCATTCACTTTGGGGCTTGCGTACCCTCCGCTTGTTCTTAAAGGAAATATTTGTTTCCCGGTAGTGGATGGTATGGCCGATATAGGTTTCATCTTTCATAATGCTCTTGACCTGCGCTATCGTCCATGCGTAGCTTTTTTCCTCCGGTGCACCCGCATAGATGTTTGCGAAAGTCCCGTCACGCTGGAAGTTGATAAATCCCGGCGTGGGAACCTTTTCCGCAATCAGTATTCTTGTGATACTGGCCGCCCCTCTGCCATGAATGGCAAGGTCAAAAATCTTCTCCACTATCCAGCGGGTTTCCTCGTCGATTATCAGCTTGTTTTTGATTTCCGGGTGTTTCCTGTACCCGATGGGAGCATAGGCGCCGATACGCTGTCCTGTGGCAAACTTCGCTTTGAAAGCGGCCTTTACCTTGCGGCTCGTATCTTTCGCAAACCACTCATTGAACAGGTTTTTGAACGGGACAAAATCGGAAAGCCCTTTTTCTGTGTCCTCATTCTCCGCAACGGCGATGTAGCGCACCCGTTTTTCCGGGAACAGAAATTCCAGATAGTAGTCCATCATCACATGTTCCCGCCCGAAACGGGAAAGGTCTTTCGTGACAATGCAGTTTACTTTTCCGGCTTCCATATCGTCCATCATGCGCTGAAAATCCGGGCGTTCAAAGTTCGTCCCCGACCAGCCATCGTCCACATACTCACCGACTACATGAAGCCCCTGTTCCTTTGCGTACTGTTGCAGGATTGTCCGCTGTGTTTCAATGCTTACGCTGTCACCATAGTTTTCATCGTCCCGGCTCAATCTCATATAAAGCGCCGTGTTGTAAATCGTAGTATTGTAAGGTTGTTTCACCGTTAAAAATCCTCCTTCTAAAGAAACAACCCACGCTTACAATACTTTTGCTCTATGGCAATTATATCATAAGCGTGGGCGTGTTATCAATGATGGGCTATCAGGTTGAAGCGGCTTTTTCTGCGGTATGCCGCACCACATCTACAATCAGATCACCGAGGGGCTTCCCGACTGCGGCGAAGTGTTCGGAGATTTTTATACGGTTGTTCCCACATACAAAATACTGCGTCCCGTTCTCTGTTCGTATGACCTGCCCTGTCCGGGGTGTAAAAATATCGCTTTCGCTTTTTGCCATCCAGTGTCCTCCATATTCAGTTTTCAAGGTACAATGCCGCACAGGGGCGGCGAAAATTTCTGCTTATATCTATCACCTTTCCTTTGCCGTGTGCCGCTGCTGCCGTTTCAGTTCCGCCAGTATATCCGGCGGGATACGGTCAACCAGCCTCTGTAAATTGTCCAGTTCGCTTTTCAGCTTTGCCCGTTCCATCGTATCTTTCATCTTGCCTTTTTCACTGGCCTTTGCTCTTGCTTCCAACTTCTCATTCTCCGCCAACAGGTCATTGATTGTGACCTTGTACTTTTTCAACTGCCCGGAGAAGTTTTCCATCTGCGGGAACCACTTTTTCAGCATGGAAAGGGCTTCCTCTTTTTTCTTTCCGGCGTTCAGCGGGTTAATGCCGTCAAGGGCGGCTTCAATGGCTCTGGCCTGTTTGGAGAGGGAAACCGCCTGTTTGAAAAGCCGGGTGGGGATATGCTTCCGGCCTGTCTTGCTGGCGCTTTCCCCACGCTCCAAGTCAGGATATTTCTCCACCATATAGGCGTGAAAATCGTCCTGCCACTTCGTCAGGTTTGCCCGGTTGCCGATAATCTCCTTTGCACACAGGCGGTTGTCCTTTGTCAGCGGAACAAAGGTCAAATGCAGGTGGGGCGTTTTCTCGTCCATGTGTACCACCGCCGACACGATATTTTCCCGTCCTACCCGGCCAATGAGGAAAGCCGCCGCCCTCTGGAAAAACGCCTGTATCTCCTTTGGGGATTTCCCCTTGAAAAACTCCGGGCTGGCAGTTACCAGTGTATCGACAAACCGTGTGCTGTCTTTCCTCGTCCGGCATCCGGCCTGCTCGATACGGCTCTGAATGAAGTGGTAATAGCGTCCCTCCGGCTTGACGATATGGAAGTTGTATTTACTCCGGCTTGTGTCAATGTCGGGATTGCTGGCATATTGTTCTTTCTGTCTTTCGTGATGGGCTTCCAGCGGCCTTGCCGGGTTGCCCTTGTGCTTCTCAAACCGCAAAATTGCGTGTTGTGCCATTCTGCTCCTTTCCCCATTCCTTTCCTATCCAGGGTTTTCCACAGGGAAAATCCCGCCAGAATTATCTCTGATACGATAGGAATGGAATGGATATAAATAAATCATTTTAATCTTTGTATTTCTATATACCGTCTGGTTTTCGTACTTCTCAAGATTGATTTCCGTACTTCAAGGGTACGGTTTTCAGTCCTCCGGCGTACCAGAACGGGATTTCTTGAAGTCGGTGTTTGGAACCGCTTCATAGGATTTTGGGAAAATGCGGTTGGGTTTTCCACAGCCCTGCTTCTGGATTTCCACCAGTCCGGCGTATTGCAGTTCCCGCAGGGTGTTCACCGCTTTTTGCCGCCCACAATGGAGCAATGTGACCACTTCACAGATAGGGAAATACAGGAAAATCCGTCCGCAGTCATCCGCCCACCCATTTTTGCGGGATAACTCTGTCCGGCGCAGAATAAAGGCATACAGAACCTTTGCCTCGTTGGACAGGAGCTTGAACGTGGGGGCTTCAAAGAGGAAATTCGGGAGCCGGGTGAAGCTGAACGCCCTTTCCGGCTGATGGATATAGATGGTATTTGTCATAGTGCGTTTTGTGGACGGTTAGAAGCCCGTTTTCCGGGGCGGGCGATACTTTATACCACCTGCCCCGGTTTGGGGCTTGCGAAGCCTGATAAATCAAGGCTTTTTTCGCTCCTAACTGTCCACAGCAGACCTCCTTTTCCGTTCACTTTCTGTTTTCTGCCGCCTGTGAACTCTGGCGGCACAGCCGGGGCAGTATTTTGCCCGGTTGGATTTGGGGACGAACACACCGCCGCAGACCTCACAGCGTTTCAAGTCCTTATCCCGGAAAATCTCCGCTTCCAGCGTCCCGTCCAGCGGCAAGACCGCCCAGCGGAACCACTTACAGCAGACCGAGAAAGAAATCGTCTGCGGACAGGTGCAGGTGTCCCCATCGTCAAGGACAATGCAGTTGCCGTCCTCACAGCAACAGCACTCCCGGCGTATCAGGCTGGCCGCCTGTTTTCTCTGCGCCGGGGTCATGCGGTAAAGGGAACCGTCCGGCCTGCGTTCCAGCGGCGGCAAGTCTTTATAGGGGTTATCTCTCATGCGTTCCCTCCATTTTGCTTTCCGTTGCCGTTCTCCCCGAAAAGGTTTCCTGCCCCATTCCTGCGGCGTGTTCCGGCGTTGGCACGCTCCCCGCAACTTCGGGACATTTTGTCCCGAAGTCCGACTCCTTGCGGTGCTTCCCCAGCCTGGGTATTCCTTTTCGGACGGTCATTCTGTTTTCAAGGTGCCGTCCATCGATGAACTACCCTAAGTCTACACGAAAAAAATGCAATTCCCGGAATATTGCGAGAATTGCATTTTGATGAAGTTTACACTTTGGAAATTGCATTTTTGCAATCATTCTGTATAATGGAAGTATGCGGAGGAGGTGCGTATCTATGGCTTTACCCGGAACACCCGGACAGCGGATTTCCGATTTATGCAACGGGAACCACATCACACAAAAGGAACTTGCGGAGAAGATAGGCGTTTCCGCTTCCCAGTTGAGCCGCATTGTCAGCGGCGAAACAAGAACGGTCAGCAGTGATATTCTCATAGGTGTAGCAAAGGAATTTAAGGTATCGACAGACTACATACTGGGCTTGTCTACCGTGAGCGTTCGTAAAAGCTACGATATTTCTGAATTAGGCTTGTCCGAGGGAGCCGTGAGGGGGCTTGTGACGGGTGCTGTTGATGTGCAAATCCTCAACCGCCTGTTGGAACATAGGAATTTTCCTAAGCTGATAGATTTGATACGGATTTATTTTCAGGACACAGCGGCAAAAGGCATAACAGCAAGAAACCAGCTTATCGAGATGGCAACGGCTTCCCTGTCCGACCTGATGAAAGAACACCCGGAACACCGGGCGGAAGCAAAGCAGGATTTACAGCTTTTGAACGCCCAGAAGATGGGGGAACATGAGGCGGAGATTGAGAAAATCAAAAATGTGTTCCTTGCTATCCTGCGGGATATTAAGAAAGACATTGACAACGGGGAACAGCCGGGAGAAGCTGTGACCGCCGCGATGTTCCAAGCCATGCGGGACGCATTGGCGGAACAGAAGCAAAACCCGCTTTCCATTGACGATGTAACGGCGATGGTTGCCGGACAGATCGGACAGCTTGCACCGATGGATGAAGAAACTGCCGACCTGTTCAAGCAGTTGGCAAAAAAGATGATGAAAGGAATAGAATAATAGCCTGTTATTCGAGATAATAATATGCCATTAGTAAAGCATGACTACCCTGTTTTAGAGTACGATACCGCATCAAAAGCTGTTTTTCAGCCGGGAAATGGGAAAAAATGTTTTCCTGCAAAAGCAGTGTTTGCTTTTTTAGGAGACGAGGTTGAAAATTATGCACATACCCATGATGGAATACAGATAGATGAATTTGAAAGTGCAACAAGACGATATCCTATTTATGAATGTCTTTATAATCAGGAGAAAATATGTCTATGTCCGGCTCCTGTGGGAAGTGCTGCTGCCGTCCAAGTTTTAGAATATTTAATTGCAGGGGGTGTAACAAAGATTATTTCCGTCGGCTCCTGCGGCGTATTGGAAGACATCCCGGAAAATAGATTTTTGATACCTGTTTCTGCATTGAGAGATGAGGGAACATCTTACCATTATCTTCCTCCCTCCCGAGAAGTAGAGATTTCAAAGGCTGGTATAAATGCGATTGAATCTGCTTTAAGCCAAAAGAATATACCATATTGGGAAGTTAAAACATGGACAACAGACGGTTTTTATCGAGAAACAGTAGAAATGGTTCAGTATCGGAAAGAAGAGGGATGTCAAGTAGTAGAAATGGAATGTTCCGCATTGGCGGCGTGTGCAAAATTTAGAAAAGTTACATGGGCTATGCTGCTTTTTTCAGCCGATACTCTTGCAGACCCTCATAAATACCAAGAAAGAGAATGGGGAAAAACAAGTATATCCATAGCCTTAGAATTAGCCTTAGACGCTGTTTTATCAGTTGTTGAGGAGTAAAAATAAATACATATAGGAGTTACAATGAATATAAATGAATTTCCACAACAAGTAAATCAAGTTATTTCAATAGCAGAAACCATATTACAAGGTCAAATATTGGGGATATATTTATATGGTTCAGCAACAATGAATGGGCTGCGTCCAGATAGTGATATAGATATACTGATAATTACTAAACAAGAATTGAGTAATTCAATCAGAGCAGATCTAACAAAGCAATTATTGAAAATTTCTGGCTCCGTAGGCTGTATTGAAAAAAGACCTTTAGAGGTAACTATTATCAATCAATCTGATATTGTTCCGTTGCAATTTCCGCCAAAATGTCAGTATATGTATGGTGAATGGCTAAGGGGAGAGATGGAAGCAAGAGAATATCCGCAAGCCTGCAATGACCCAGATATAATGATTTTATTATGGCAAGCAAGAAAAAATAGCATAACTTTGAAGGGGGCGGAAAGCAAAGAGCTTATTCCCGCTATCCCATTTCACGAAATTAAAAAAGCAATTCGGTTTTCTTTACCTGGTTTGATTTCCAGCTTTAAGGGTGATGAAAGAAATGTGTTATTAACCTTATCACGAATGTGGTTTACTTTAGTAACAGAAGAAATCACGACAAAAGATGTTGCCGCAAAATGGGTAATTTTAAAATTGCCGGAGAGATTTCCCCCCCCTGCTAACAACGGCAAAGGAAGCTTATTTGGGAAATTTGTCTGATGAATGGGAGACAGTAGAAAAGGAAGCGATGGCACTTGTAGAATATATGAAAAAACAAATTGAGGAATTACTTAGAACAGAGTAGCAAAGTTAGCGGGGCCAATCAACGGTCAAGATGAACGGCGCATAAATGCGCCGCCGTTGACAGTCCCGCCCGTCTTTGCTGATGGGCAATCAAGGCGGGAAAGCCCTAAAATGGCTTCCCGCCCATTTCAATCTTGAGAGAAGAAACGCTCCAAAATCAGAAAGAGAGCGGTAAATCTGAATTGCGAGGGAGAATGTAGATGAATCAAGGAAGAATTATTGTGATTACAGGTTCGCCGGGAACAGGAAAGACAACAACTGCGTCGATTGTCGCAAAAGAATCGAACATGGATAAATCTGTGCATATGCACACAGACGACTTTTTTCATTAGGCTCTGTCACAACAAATGGTTGATTTTTGACGAGAAATAGCGTATAACAATAGTAAGAAACAGTACCACCGAAGGAGGTAATTGGATATGCCT